>CAIKLM010000086.1 GCA_903828235.1 uncultured beta proteobacterium
GGGGCCGGCGCTGCTCGACCCGGCGCTGCCGCTGCACCGCCCGGCCTGGCTGCTGCCCGAGCCGCAGCCGCTGGCCGAGGCGGCCGACGGCACGCCGCTGGTGCAGGGCCGGCCGCTGCGCCTGCTGGCCGGCCCCGAGCGCATCGAGACCGGCTGGTGGGACGAGCACCCCGTGCAGCGCGACTACTTCATCGCCGAGGCCCACGACGGCGCGCTGGTGTGGGTGTTCCGCCACCGCCTGCCGCAGCCGCCGGGCGAGCCGGTCTGGTTTCTGCAAGGGCTGTTCGGCTGAAACGGTGAGAGCCCTGCGGGCCCCGTGCCATAGTCCGCGCCCGATGAAGAACCCCGCCGCCGACGAACCCGTCGTCGACCCCAAGGTGCAGCGCGCCATCGACCGCAGCGTGCCCGACTTCCCGCGTCCGCCCTGGCGCCGGCGGCTGCTGACGGCGCTGCTGGCCGTGGGCATGGGCTGGCTGGTGGTGGACACCATGCTCGACCCGCCCGGCAACATCAAGCGCAACCCGCCGCCGCGCGTGGACGCGCCCACCTGCGAGCCCGGCCAGACGCGCGGCTGCGTCGGCGGCACGGCCACGGTCATCGTGGCACCCACGCCGGCGGCGTCGCGCTAGCGCGACGCCGCAGCGGCCGTCAGGGCACGGCCTTGCCCGGGCGCAGGTCGAGCAGCGTGCCGCCGCCTTCGGACAGCAGCTTCAGCACGTTGCCGTCGATGCGCCAGCCGCGCACCCCGGACAGCGCCGCCAGGAAGCGGTCTTCGGCGCCGTCCTCGTCGAGGCAGGCGCGCCGCGTGCCGGCGACCTCCTCGAAGCGCAGCCGGCTGCCGTCCAGCGTGAAGCGGCCCATGATGCGGTTGCAGCCGCCGTAGCCGGTCATCCGCGCTTCCTTCTCGTCGAGCCGGATGTGTGCCGCGCGCGGGCCGTCGGCGCCGAGCTGCCAGACGGTGCCGCGCAGCGGCGGCGCATTGCCGCCGCCGGCCGGTGCGGCGCAGGCGGTGAGCGCGGCCAGCAGGGCCGGCACGAGGAGAAGGCTGAGGCGTCGGGAGTGCAGGGTGTTCATGACCGCGACCTTAGCGCAGCCGGCGGGCCGCTGCGTCACGCCAGCACCTGGCCCAGCCAGGCCTCGAGGTCGCGCACCTCTTCCAGGCAGACCGAGTGCTCCATCGGGTACTCGTGCCACTGCACGGGCTGGCCCAGGGCCAGCAGGGCGTCGCGGCTGGCGCGGCCGCGGGCCGGCACCACGATGCCGTCGCGGCTGCCGTGCGCGGCGAACACCGGCGTGGCTGCGTTGGCGGCCTGGCGTTCGGCCGCGGTGTGCTCGGCCAGCGGCAGGTAGCCCGAGAGCGCGGCCAGCCCCGCCAGCCGGCGTCCGTAGCGCAGCCCGGCACCCAGCGTGATGGCGCAGCCCTGCGAGAAGCCCGCCAGCACGATGCGCCCGGCCGGCACGCCGCGTGCCACCTCGCGCTCGAGCAGCGCGTGAACGCCGGCGAAGCTGTCGTGCAGGCCGCTTTCGTCTTCGCGCCGGCTGAAGGGGTCGCGCGGGTCGCTGGACGGGTAGATGTCGTACCAGGCGCGCATGGCGTGGCCGCCGTTGATGGTCACCGGCCGCACCGGCGCGCGCGGGAACACCCAGCGCACGGGGCCGACGGCCTCGAGCCGCATCTCGTCGGCCAGAGAGAGAAAGTCAGTGCCGTCGGCGCCCAGGCCGTGCAGCACCACGATGGTGGCGCTCGGCGCGGCGGCGGGGTGCAGCTCGATGGTTTGCAGTGGCGTCGTCATGGCAATCGTGGGTACGGGTCTATCCAGCGGCCGCCGTGGAACCGGCTCTGCCGGGCCACTGGCGGCGCCCCCTCGAGGGGGCGCGGCGAAGCCGCTCCGGGGGTGGTCAATAGTTCAGCCCCATGGCGGTGCGCACGTCCTTCATCGTCTGCCGCGCCACCGTGCGCGCGCGCTCGGTGCCCATCTCGACGATCCAGTGCACCTGCTTGGGGTTGGCCAGGTACTGCTCGGCACGCTCGCGCCAGGGCTGCTGCTCCTTCAGGATGGCGTCGATCACCGGCTGCTTGCAGTCCAGGCAGCCGATGGCCGCAGTGGTGCAGCCCTGCTGCACCCACTGCTGCGTGGTGTCATCGGAGTAGACCTTGTGGAACTGCCACACGGGGCACTTCGCGGGGTCGCCGGGGTCGGTGCGGCGGGCGCGGGCGGGGTCGGTGGCCATCGCGCGCACCTTCCGCGTCACCTCGGCCGGCTCCTCGCGCATCAGGATGGCGTTGCCATAGCTCTTGCTCATCTTGGTGCCGTCGGTGCCCGGCAGCCGCAGCACCTCGGTGTGCAGGGCCTGCGGCTCGGTGAGCACGCTCTTGCCGCTGCCCTTCAGGTGGCCCAGCAGCAGCTCGCCGTCGTCGGGCGTCCAGCCGCTGACGGCCACCGCGGCCTTGCGCACGAGGCCCTCGCCCTTGGCCCAGGCCTCGGCGCTGCCGGTCTCGCCGAAGGCCTTGCGCTGCTTCTCGAAGTAGCGCTGGTCGTCCTTGGCCAGCTTGGCCAGCGCGGCAGCGACCTGGGCGTCGAAGTCCTTGTGGCGCCCGTAGAGGTTGTTGAAGCGGCGCGCCACCTCGCGCGTGAGCTCGACGTGGCTGCTCTGGTCCTCGCCCACCGGCACGTGGTCGGCCTTGTAGATCAGGATGTCGGCCGCCTGCAGCAGCGGGTAGCCCAGGAAGCCGTAGGTGGCCAGGTCGCGGTCCTTGAGCTTCTCGATCTGGTCCTTGTAGGTGGGCACGCGCTCGAGCCAGCCCAGCGGCGTGCCCATGGCCAGCAGCGTGAACAGCTCGGCGTGCTCGGGCAGCCGGCTCTGGATGAACAGGGTGCAGCGGTCGGGGTCCAGGCCGGCGGCGATCCAGTCGATCACCATCTCGTAGACGTAGCGCTCCATGACGTCGCGCTCTTCGTAGTGCGTGGTCAGCGCGTGCCAGTCGGCCACGAAGAAGAAGCACTCGTGCTCGTGCTGCAGGCGCACCCAGTTCTTCAGCGCGCCGTGGTAGTGGCCGAGGTGCATGGCGCCGGTGGGGCGCATGCCGGAGAGGACGCGGGATCGCATGGTCGCGGTGTGTGTAGCTGCGGAGGCGGCCCGGATTGTCTCAGGCGCCGCGGCCGCGACAATGCCCGCCCATGACGCAGCGCATCGCCATCCTGATCTCCGGCCGCGGCTCCAACATGGAGGCCATCGTGCGCGCCTGCGCCGCCGAGGGCTGGCCGGCGCGCGTGGTGGCGGTCGTCGCCAACCGGCCCGACGCCGCCGGCCTGGCCTTCGCCGCCGCGCACGGCATCGCCACGGCGGTGGTGGACCACAAGGCCCACGGGCCCGGCACCGAGGGCCGCGAAGCCTTCGACGCCGCGCTGGCCAGCGTGCTCGACGGCTTCGCGCCCGACCTGGTGGTGCTGGCGGGCTTCATGCGCATCCTCGGCGCGCGCTTCGTGCGCCGCTTCGAGGGGCGGCTGCTGAACATCCACCCCTCGCTGCTGCCGGCCTTCCCGGGGCTGCACACGCACCGGCGGGCGCTGGAGGCCGGCTGCAAGGTGGCGGGGGCGACGGTGCACTTCGTGACGCCCGAGCTCGACCACGGGCCCATCGTGATGCAGAGCGTGGTGCCGGTGCTGCCCGGCGACGACGAGCCCGCGCTGGCCGCGCGCGTGCTGGCCACCGAGCACCTGATCTACCCGCGCAGCGTGCGCTGGTTCGTGCAGGGGCGGCTGTCGCTGGAAGGGGGCGTCGTGCGGCAGCGCGACGGCGAGCCGCAGCTGCTGCGGGCCGGGGGCTGACCGGGCCGCCCTGCTCAGTCGCCGATGCGCTCGAAGCGGGGGCGCGCCACGCCGTCGACGGTCACCGTCTCGAAGAACATCGCGTGTGGCCGCACCCAGTCGCCGCGATCGCCCACCAGGGGGCGGTACAGCACCAGCGGCTCCAGCGTCTCGGAGTGGCGCACCACGCCGAGCAGCCGGTACTCGCCGCCCTTGTAGTGGCGGTAGCGGCCGGGCGGGGCCGGGGGCAGGGCGGGAAGATCGGATCCGGGGTCGTCTTGCATGGCCGGCAGTATCGGGCCCGGCCGGGATAATCCCGGCGATGCACCCCCACGCCCTCCTGGACCTCGCCTCCGAGCTGCTGCGCTCGGTGCTGAAGTTCGACGCACCGGCCGACGGCCTGGTGTCGATGTTCTTCCGCAAGCACGCCAAGCTCGGCGCGCGCGAGCGCCACACGCTGGCCGAGACCGCCTACACGCTGCTGCGTCAGCGGCTGTTGTTCCAGCATCTCGCACAGAGCGGCAACGGCCCGCTGGAGCGCCGCCTGGCCATCCTGGCCTGGCAGGGCAACCCCGGCTTCCTGCGCGGCGCGCTCACGCCCCCCGAGCAGGCGTGGCTGGAGCAGGTCAGCGCCATCGACCGTTCGACGCTGCCCGAGAAGCTGCGCCACAACCTGCCGGACTGGCTGGCCAACCCGCTGAAGGCGTCGCTGGGCGACGAGTTCTGGCCGCTGGTCGACGAGCTCGCGCGCCCGGCGCCGCTGGACCTGCGCGTCAACACGCTGAAGGCCAAACGCGACGAGGTGCAGCGCGCGCTGGCCGAGGCCGGCATCGAGGCGCGGCCGACGCCGCACTCGCCCTGGGGCCTGCGCATCGACGGCAAGCCGGCGCTGAATAAGCTGCCGCTGTTCACCGACGGCCATGTCGAGGTGCAGGACGAGGGCAGCCAGCTGCTGGCCCTGCTGGTGGATGCCAAGCGCGGCGAGATGGTGGTCGACTTCTGCGCCGGCGCCGGCGGCAAGACGCTGGCCCTGGGCGCGGCCATGCGCAACACGGGTCGGCTGTACGCGTTCGACGTGTCGGGCCACCGGCTCGAGCACCTCAAGCCGCGGCTGGCGCGCAGCGGCCTGTCGAACGTGCACCCGGCCCAGATCGCCCACGAGCGCGACGACCGCGTCAAGCGCCTGGCCGGCAAGATCGACCGCGTGCTGGTGGACGCCCCCTGCTCGGGCCTGGGCACCCTGCGCCGCAACCCCGACCTGAAGTGGCGGCAGAGCCCGCAGGCCCTGGCCGAGCTGCAGGCCAAGCAGACGGCCATCCTCGCGTCGGCCGCGCGGCTGCTGAAGGAGGGCGGGCGGCTGGTCTACGCCACCTGCAGCCTGCTGCCGGCCGAGAACGAGGCCGTGGCCGAGGCCTTCACGGCCGCCGAGGGCGGGCGCTTCGAGCCGCTGCCGGTGCGTGAGCTGCTGCAGGCCGCCCACGTGGACGGTGCCGAGGCCCTGGTGTCGGGACCCTACCTGCGCCTCTGGCCGCACCGCCACCACACCGACGGTTTCTTCGCTGCCGCCTGGATAAGGCGTTGAAACGCGCTCTTCCGTCGCCATCTTCGGCCAAGTGTGCCGTCTTGACGCAGGTCAAGCGCGGCACCTGAAGCGCCCCGAGAGGCCATTTCCGGCCATTGCCTGACGGGGGGCGCGAACTACAATCAGCCCGCCGACAGTTCGGCAAGAGAAAGACGGTTGCATGGAATCCTTCTGGCTGGTGCACGATGCCCTGGTGCAATGGCTCTCCCACGGGCTCGTCGAGGCCAGCTGGTGGCAGGTGCTGCTGTTCACCCTGGCCACCACGCACGTCACCATCGTGTCGGTGACGCTGTTCCTGCACCGCTCGCAGGCGCACCGTGCCCTCGACCTGCACCCGGCCGTGCAGCACTTCTTCCGCTTCTGGCTCTGGATCGGCACCGGCATGGTGACGAAGGAGTGGGTCGCCATCCACCGCAAGCACCACGCCAAGTGCGAGACGGCCGACGACCCGCACAGCCCGGTCACGCACGGCATCGGCAAGGTGCTGCGCGAGGGCGCCGAGCTCTACCGCGCCGAGAGCAAGGTGCAGGCCACGATCGACAAGTACAGCCACGGCGTGCCCGACGACTGGGTCGAGCGCCACGTCTACAGCCGCTACACCTGGCAGGGCGTGGGCCTGATGCTGATCCTCAACCTGCTGCTGTTCGGCGCCGTCGGCGCGGCGGTGTGGGCGGTGCAGATGGCGTGGATCCCGATCACCGCCGCGGGCATCATCAACGGCCTGGGCCACTACAGCGGCTACCGCAACTTCGAGGCGCCCGACGCCAGCACCAACGTGCTGCCCATCGGCATCGTCATCGGCGGCGAGGAACTGCACAACAACCACCACACCTACCCGACCTCGGCCAAGTTCTCGGTCAAGCCCTACGAGTTCGACATCGGCTGGGGCTACATCCGCGCGCTGGAGATGCTGGGCCTGGCCAAGGCGAAGAAGGTGCCGCCTAAGCTCACGCTGGGCGGGGTGCGCACGGTGGCCGACAACCAGACGCTGCAGGCCATCATCGCCAACCGCTACGAGGTGATGGCGCGCTACGCCGCCGAGTTGCGGCGCGCGGCGGGTGCCGAAGCCGAGCGCCTGAAGGCCCAGGGCCCGGCCGCGGCGGCGCGCCTGAAGCAGATGCGCGTCGCCCAGGCGTGGCTGCACCGCGACGACGACAAGATTCCGCAGGGCGTGAAGCCCAGCCTGGCGGCCGCGATGGGCGAGAGCCCGCAGCTGGCCAAGCTGGTGGCCATGCGCGAGGAACTGCGCGCCCTGTGGACGCGCACCGGCGTCAGTGCCGAGCAGCTGGTGGCCGACCTGCAGGCCTGGTGCCGCAAGGCCGAGGGCAGCGGCATCGCGGCGCTGCAGGAGTTCTCGCTGAAGCTGCGCGCGGCGTCGCTGAGCCCCCAGGCTCACTGACCTGCGCTGCCCCCTTGGGGGCCGTCCCGCGGCGGCTCGGCAGCGCCGAGCCTCGCGCGGGAACCTTGGCAGGCCTCTTCAGCCAATGTCGGCGACGTGGATGCCGAAGGCACCGCGCCGGCGGTCGTCGAAGTACAGCTCCAGCGTGCGCCGCACGGTGCGGAAGGCCAGCTCGTCCCAGGGCACCTCGTCCTCGCGGAACAGGCGCGCCTCCAGCGTCTCGGGGCCCGGCGCCAGGTGCTCGCTGAGCATGCGCGCGCGGTAGAACAGGTGCACCTGGCCCACGCGCACTACGTTCAGCACCGTGAACAGGCCCTCGAGTTCCACCTGCGCGCCGGCTTCCTCGTCGGTCTCGCGCCGCGCGCCGTCGGCCACCGTCTCGCCGAGCTCCATGAAGCCCGCGGGCAGCGTCCAGAACCCGTGCCGGGGCTCGATGGCGCGGCGGCACAGCAGCACGCGCTCGCCCAGCACCGGCACGGTGCCGACCACGTTGAGCGGGTTCTCGTAGTGGATCTCGCCGCAGGCCGTGCAGATGGCGCGGTCGCGGTTGTCGTCGGCCGGCACGCGGTACTCGGTGGCGGCGCCGCAGGCCCGGCAGTGCTGGATGCGGCGCGTCGGCAGGAGCATGCAGGGCAGTGTAGCGGCGGGCGGTGGCATGATCGCCGCCCGCACCCAACCAGCCCCTACCCGCCATGAGCCTCGTCGTCCCCGCGCCCGCCCCCGTTCACGTGCCCGTCGTCGGCGGCGGGGCCTTCCCGGTGCGCCGCGTGTACTGCGTCGGGCGCAACTACGCCGAACACGCCCAGGAGATGGGCTTCACCGGTCGCGAGCCGCCCTTCTTCTTCCTGAAGCCGGCCGACAACATCGTCGTCGTGCCCGAGGGCGAGACGGGCGCCATCGACTATCCGCCGCTGACGAAGAACCTGCACCACGAGATCGAGCTCGTGGTGGCCATCGGCAGCGGGGGCCGCGACATCCGCGCCGCCGATGCCCAGGCTCACGTGTTCGGCTACGCCGTGGGCCTGGACATGACGCGCCGCGACCTGCAGGGCGAGATGAAGAAGCAGGGCCGCCCCTGGGAGATCGGCAAGGCCTTCGACCAGAGCGCGCCCATCGGCCCCATCGTGCCGGCCACCACCACGGGGCCGCTGACGAGCGGCGCCATCACGCTGGCCGTGAACGGCCAGCCGCGCCAGGCCAGCGACGTGAAGGAACTCATCTGGAACGTGGGCGAGATCATCGAGCACCTCAGCGCCGCCTGGCGCCTGGAGCCCGGCGACCTGATCTACACCGGCACGCCCGCCGGCGTGGCCGCGGTGGTGCCGGGCGACGTGATGGAAGGCCACGTGGCCGGCCTGCCGGCGCTGCGCGTGGCGGTGCGCTGAACCCTGGGAGCCCGGGATGGAGCTGTTCAACTACTTCCGCTCGTCGGCCTCGTACCGCGTCCGCATCGCGCTGGCGCTCAAGGGCCTGGACTACGACGACCGCCCGGTGCACCTGGCGAAGAACGAGCAGTTCAACGAGTCGTACTCGGCGGTGTCGGCGGCGCGGCTGGTGCCGCTGCTGCGCGACGGCGAGCACGCCCTCACGCAGTCGCTGGCCATCATCGAGTACCTCGAGGAGACGCACCCGACGCCCGCGCTGCTGCCCGCCGCGCCGGCCGAGCGCGCCCGCGTGCGCGCGCTGGCCATGGACATCGCCTGCGAGATCCACCCGCTGAACAACCTGCGCGTGCTGCGCTACCTGGTGCGCGACCTGAAGGTCTCGGAGGACGACAAGAACCGCTGGTACCGCCACTGGGTCGAGACGGGCCTGGAGGTCGTGGAGCGCCAGCTCGCCGCGCGGCCGTCCGCCTTCTGCCACGGCGACGCGCCGACGCTGGCCGACTGCTGCCTGGTGCCGCAGATCTTCAACGCCCGGCGCTTCGACTGCCGGCTCGAGCACGTGCCGAACGTGATGCGCGTGTTCGAGGCCTGCATGGCGCTGCCGGCCTTCGAGGCCACGCGGCCCGAGAACTGCCCGGATGCCGAGTGACGCGGCGGCCGTCCTGCCGCTGATCGAGCCGGCCTGGCCCGACGGCCCGCCGCCGGGCGTGGCCGCGGCGATGAGCACGCGGCAGGGCGGTGTGAGCGCGGCGCCCTGGGCATCGCTGAACCTCGGCGTGGCTGTGGGCGACGACGCCTCGGCCGTGGCCACCAACCGGGCCCGCTTCGCCCGCGCCCTGGGCGCGCGGCCCGTGTGGCTGCGCCAGGTGCACGGCACGCAGGTGCTGCGGCTCGATGCGGGCACGCCCGAGCACCCGCCCGAGCCCGCCGACGCCGCCTGGACCACCGAGCCCGGCATTGCCTGCACCGTGCAGGTGGCCGACTGCCTGCCCGTGCTGCTGGCTGCGCGCGACGGCCGCGCCGTGGCGGCCGCGCACGCCGGCTGGCGCGGGCTGGCGGGCGGCGTGCTCGAGGCCACGGTGGCGGCGCTGTGCGACGGCACTGGCGTCGAGCCGGGTGACCTGCAGGCCTGGCTGGGGCCCTGCATCGGGCCCGCGGCCTTCGAGGTGGGGGCAGACGTGCTGGCGGGCTTCGGCCGGGCGCCGCTGCCGACCGATCAGCCCGCGTTCCGCTGGGCCCCGCGCGCCGACGGCGCCGCGCGCTGGCGGGCCGACCTGGCGCAACTGGCGCGCGAACGCCTGGCGGCGCTGGGCGTGGCGGCGGTGGCCGTGCACGGCGGCTGCACGGTGGCCGGCGCCTCAGGCTTCTTTTCGTTCCGCCGCGACGGCGTCACCGGCCGCATGGCCGCTGCCGTCTGGCGCCGCGTCTGAAGCGCGCTTGGCTTCGGCAGCCTCGCCCGCCAGCCGGGCGCGGCGCCGCGACGGCGTGCCCATGATGTACATCACCACGGCCAGCGGCAGCACGCCGTAGAAGACGAAGGTGATGACCGCGCCCAGAACGCTGCCTTGGCTGGACAGCGCTTCGGCGACCGCCATCATCAGCACCACGTACAGCCAGCCGATCGCCACCAGGTACATGCCAACGCCCGCCGATCGTTGTAGAGATCAAAATTCTGTCATGCCCTCGTCAGCACCACCCCGTACAAACCCGAGGCGACGCCCCACGAACGCGACACCTGGAGAGAAGTCCTTGAAGTCCCGCAAGCCCGCCACCGAGCAGGCGGCGCCGTTCGCGGCCGCCTCCGCCCTGCCGCCCGCTGCCGAGGCCTTCGGCGCGGCCATGGCCGATTCCTTCAAGGCCCTCGGCGCGCTCGCCGTGCCCATGGACCGCCTGGCCGGCGTCCAGGGCGAGTACCTCAAGAACGCCACCGAGATGTGGAACCAGGCCCTGCACCGACTGCAGGGCGACGGCCAGGCCGCGCAGCCGCTGCCGGACCGCCGCTTCGCCGGCAGCGAGTGGGCCGCCAACCCCGTGGCCGCCACCATGGCGCAGCTGTACCTGCTGAACGCGCGCACGCTGATGACCCTGGCCGACAGCGTGGAGGGCGATGCCAAGACCAAGGCGCGCATCCGCTTCGCCGTGCAGCAGTGGGTCGACGCGACCAGCCCCAGCAACTACCTCGCGCTCAACCCCGAGGCCCTGAAGAAGGCCATCGAGACCCAGGGCGAGAGCATCGGCAAGGGCCTGCAGCACCTGCTCGACGACGTGCGCAAGGGGCACGTCTCGCAGACCGACGAGAGCGTCTTCGAGGTCGGCCGCAACGTCGCCACCACGGCGGGCGAGGTCGTGTTCGAGAACGACCTGTTCCAGCTCATCGAGTACCGGCCCCTGACGGCCAAGGTGCACGAGCGGCCGATGCTGTTCGTGCCGCCGTGCATCAACAAGTACTACATCCTCGACCTGCAGCCCGACAACTCCGTCATCCGCTACACCGTCGAGCAGGGGCACCGCACCTTCGTCGTCAGCTGGCGCAACCCCGACGAGTCGCTCAAGGACAAGACCTGGGACGACTACATCGAGGAAGGCCCGATCACCGCCATCCGCACGGTGCAGGCGATCACCGGCGCGAAGACGCTGAACATGCTCGGCTTCTGCGTCGGCGGCACCATCCTCAGCACGGCGCTGGCGGTGCTGGCGGCGCGCGGCGAGCAGCCGGCCGAGAGCGTCACGCTGCTGACCACGCTGCTGGACTTCGCCGACACCGGCATCCTGGACATCTTCGTCGACGAGCCCAGCGTGCAGCTGCGCGAGATGACCATCGGCGAGCAGGCGCCCACCGGGCCCGGGCTGCTCAAGGGCAAGGAACTCGCCACGACCTTCAGCTTCCTGCGGCCCAACGACCTGGTCTGGAACTACGTCGTGGGCAACTACCTGAAGGGCGAGACGCCGCCGCCGTTCGACCTGCTGTACTGGAACGGCGACAGCACCAACCTGCCGGGCCCCATGTACTGCTGGTACCTTCGCCACATGTACCTGCAGAACGAGCTGAAGAAGCCCGGCGCGCTCACCGTCTGCGGCGAGAAGGTCGATCTCGGCGCCATCGAGGCGCCCTTCTTCGTCTACGGCAGCCGCGAGGACCACATCGTCCCCTGGCAGGCGGCCTATGCCTCGATCCCGCTGATCAGCGGCAACAAGACCTTCGTGCTGGGCGCTTCCGGCCACATCGCCGGCGTCATCAACCCGCCGGCCAAGGGCAAGCGCAGCCACTGGGTGAACAGCCGCCTGCCCGCGAAGGCGGACGACTGGTTCAAGACCGCCACCGAGCAGCCGGGCAGCTGGTGGCCGGTCTGGGCCGACTGGCTCAAGGGCCATGGCGGCAAGCTGGTCAACGCCCCCAAGGTGCCCGGCTCGCCGCGCTTCAAGCCCATCGAGCCGGCACCGGGGCGCTACGTCAAGGCCAAGGCCTGACAGCGGCCGCCGCGTATCCATCAACAACCCCACTTCGGGAAGGAGCGAGACATGTCTGATCAGAAGGTTGCCTACGTCACGGGCGGCATGGGCGGCATCGGCACCGCGATCTGCCAGCGCCTGCACAAGGACGGCTTCAAGGTGATCGCCGGCTGCGGCCCGAGCCGCGACTTCAACAAGTGGCTCGACGAGCAGAAGGCCCTGGGCTACACCTTCCACGCCAGCGTGGGCAACGTGGCCGACTGGGACAGCACCGTCGCCGCCTTCACCAAGGCGGTGGCCGAGCACGGGCCCGTCGACGTGCTGGTGAACAACGCCGGCATCACGCGCGACCGCATGTTCCTGAAGATGACGCCCGACGACTGGAAGGCCGTCATCGACACCAACCTCAACAGCATGTTCAACGTCACCAAGCAGGTGGTGCCGAGCATGGTCGAGAGGGGCTGGGGTCGCATCATCCAGATTAGCTCGGTCAACGGCGAGAAGGGTCAGGCCGGCCAGACCAACTACTCGGCAGCCAAGGCCGGCATGCACGGCTTCACGATGGCGCTGGCACAGGAAGTGGCCGCCAAGGGCGTGACGGTGAACACCGTGAGCCCGGGCTACATCGGCACCGACATGGTCAAGGCGATCAAGCCCGAGATCCTGGAGAAGATCGTCGCCACCATCCCCGTCAAGCGCCTGGGCACGCCCGAGGAGATCGGCTCCGTGGTCGCCTGGCTGGCCGGCCCCGACTCGGGCTTCACCACCGGCGCGGACTTCAGCTGCAACGGCGGCCTGCACATGGGGTGAGCCCCGTCGCGGAACGGCCCTGAGGGCGGTTCCGCGCCGCAGCAGCGACGGCGCGGCCTGAGCCCGCTGCGCGACCCCGCTTCCCGCCCTCAATGCACGGGGGCCAGCCGCACGTATCCCTCCTCTGGTCGGGTTGCGGAGGATGTGGCCATTCGATACAACTCTCGACACGAGTCACCAGGCGCCTAGACGCCGGCTGCGCGATTGGGCGTAAGAGCCCTTCCGCGCTGGCCGCTGCGGTCTGCCCGAACAAGCGCCGGTGCATCGAGAGGGGCATTCGGATGCAGGTTCGCAAGGGAGGCTTTGGGGCGCTGGGCTTGGCGGTGGCCTTGTGCCCGCCTCTGGTCGAGGCGTCGCAGGCCGGTGCCGCCGAGCCTGCCGCCGCCCGCGAGTCCGGCGTGCAGGTCCAGGTCGAGCGCTTCGAGGTCGAGGGCAACACGCTGCTGCCCGCCGAGCGCATCGACGCCGTGCTGGCCCGGTACCGCGGCGCGGCCACGCTGGCCCGCCTGCGTGAGGCCGCGGCGGCCGTCCAGGACCTCTATCGCGACGCCGGCTTCGGCGGCGTCGTCGCCTTCCTGCCTGGCCAGACCGCGTCCGGCGGTGTGGTGCGCATCCGCGTCGTCGAGGGCAAGCTGGTCAGGGTCCGCATCGGCGGCCACCAGCGCTACAGCCCCGAGGCCATCCGCGCCGCGCTGCCGGCGCTGCAGGAGGGCCGCACGCCCGAGGTGCGCCTGATCGACGCCCAACTGCAACTGGCCAACGAAAACCCCGGGCGCAACATCCAGGTGCTGCTGCAGCCCGGCAGCGAACCGGCCACCATCGAGGCGCAGCTCAGCGTCACCGAGCGGCCACCCACGCGCACCACGCTGCGCGTCGACAACACCGGCAGCCAGGCCAGCGGGCGCTGGCGCACGGCACTGGGCTGGCAGCACGCCGATCTCTTCGGCACCGGGCAGGTGCTCACGCTGGAGGCCCAGACCGCCCCCCGCGACGCCAAGAACGTGAAGGTGCTCAGCGGCGCCTGGCGCCTGCCCTTGCCGCAGTGGCTGAGCACGGTGGACGCCTTCGCCGCCTGGAGCGACGTCAAGACCGGCGGCACCGCCTCGGCCGCCGGCGACCTCGACTTCAAGGGCCAGGGCAGCGTGCTGGGCCTGCGCGGCACGCGCTACCTGCCGCGCTGGAACACAGTCGACCAGCGCGTGAGCCTGGGCCTGGACTGGCGCGAGTACCGCAACCAGTGCACGATCGACGGCCTGCCCGAGGCCGCCTGCGGCTCGGCCGGCGCCAGCGTGGCGCTGCATCCCGTCAGCCTGAACTACACGGCGCAGTCGGCCGGCACGCTGCCCTGGGGCCTTAGCCTGAGCCTGCAGGCCAACAGCGGCGTCGGCGGCCGCAGGGCCGGCCCAGAGGACTTCGAGGCGGTGCGGGCCGGCGCGACGCGCCACTACAGCATCGTCCGCGTGGCGGCCAACGTGGGCACCGGCCCGCTGCCGTGGCTGTGGGATGCCGGCTTCACGGGGCAGTTCAACGGCCAGGCCACGGGCTCGACGCTGGTGCCGGGCGAGCAGTTCGGCATCGGCGGCGCGCAAAGCGTGCGCGGCTACGAGGAGCGCGAGATCAACGGCGACAACGGCGCGCAGGTCGCCGTCGAGCTGTCCAGCGCCAGCCTGATCGACCAGTTCCTCGACCAGCCCGCGCTGCTGCGGGTGTTGCTGCTGGCCGATGCCGGCCACGTCAACAACCCCAACGGCGACAACTGCCAGGACAAGCGCAGCAGCTGCCGCATCGGCTCGCTGGGCGTCGGGCTGCGCTTTGCGGTCGGTGGCCTCACGGCCCGCGTCGACGTTGCCCGCGCCTACGCCGCGGGCAGCCGCACCGAGAAGGGCGACGTGCGCGCGCACGCGTCGTTCACCCTCGGGTTCTGACCGGCCCGCGACCGGGAGTCCACGATGCACCGCCCGCCGCCCGCCCCGCCGCGCCTGAAGCCCCTGGCCCAGGCGCTGATCGCCGCCAGCCTGCTGAGCGTGTGGCCGGGGATCGTGCCGGCGCAGGCCAACCCGGTGGGCGCCACCGCGCTGCCGGGCGGCCTGAACGTGGCCGCGGGCCAGGCCCAGCTGGCGGTGCAGGGCGCGCAGATGACGGTGCGCAACACGCCCGGCGCCATTCTCAACTGGCAGCGCTTCGACATCGGCGCGTCCGCCGGCGTTCACTTCGAGCAGGCCAACGCGGCCAGCAAGGTGCTCAACCGCGTGGTCGGCAACGACCCCAGCCAGATCCTGGGCCGGCTGTCCAGCAACGGCCAGGTCTGGCTGCTCAACCCCAACGGCGTGCTGTTCGGGCAGGGCGCCCGCGTCGACGTGGCCGGCCTGCTGGCCGGCAGCATGCGCATGCTGGACAGCGACTTCCTCGCCGGCCGCTACCGCCTGAACGCCCCCGAGGCCGGTGGCGGCGCGCTGGCCGGCAGCGTCGTCAACCACGGGCAGCTGGGCAGCCGCTTCGGTGGCCAGATCCTGCTGGTGGGCTCGCGCGTCGAGAACACCGGCGAGGTCTCGGCCCCAGGCGGCCACGTGGGCCTGGTGGCCGGGCGCAGCGTCGAGCTCGTCGACACCGGCCTGCCCAACCTCAGCGTCAAGGTGACGGTGCCCGACGACAAGGCCGAGGTCGCCAACCTGGGCCGCCTGGCCTCGCCCGGCGGCCGCATCGACGTCTACGCCGGCATCGTCAACCAGCGCGGCCTGGCCGAGGCCCAGAGCCTGAGCGTGGGCGCGAACGGCGAGATCGTGCTGCAGGCCAGCGACACGCTCATCCTCGACGCGGGCAGCCGCACCCGGGCCGTGGGCAGTGCCGAGGGCAGCAGCGGGGGCCGCATCGATCTGGTGGCGCCCCAGGTCGGCTTGGTCGGCGATGCCGAGGTCGACGCCAGCGGCGCGGCATCGGGTGGCAGCGTGCGCATCGGCGGCGGGCTTCGTGGCCAGGAGACCGACATCCCCAATGCGCGGGCGGTGTACCTGGGCGAGCAGGCCCGCGTGCGCGCCGACGGTGGCACCGGCGACGGTGGCCGCATCGTGCTCTGGAGCGACGAGGCCACGCGCGGCCACGGCACGCTCAGCGCCCGCGGCGGCGCCCAGGGGCAGGGCGGCTTCGTCGAGGTGTCGTCCAAGGGCGTGCTCGCCTGGACCGGCCATGCCGACCTGGGCGTGGGCGACGGCGACCGCGCGCGCTACGGCACGCTGCTGCTCGACCCGGAGTTCATCGTCATCCGGCAGGGCAGCCCCAGCATCGACGGCTCGGGCAGCGGCGACCTCGCCAGCCCCAGCCTGCTGTTCGGCGCCTTCGCCGGGGCCACCAGCATCATCACCAGCGGTGCCATCAACACGCAGCTGCTCAGCGCCAACGTGGTGCTGCAGGCCAACAAGGACATCACCGTCGAGGCCGGCCTGGCCACCCCGATCAGCGGGACGCGCAACCTCACGCTGCAGGCCGGCGAGAACATCGTCATCGGCAGCCCGATCACGGTCGGCAGCCTGACGCTGAGCGCCAACGACCCCTCGGCGCCCGGCGCGCGCACCGGCACCGGCGCGGTGACCGTGAACGCGCCGCTGACGGCCACCACCGGCGCTGCAGCCATCACCATCACCCACAACGGGGGCAGCGGCACGCACGCCATCGGGGCCGACATCTCGACCTCCATGCTCACGGTGACCGGTGGCGTCGCCCTGTCCACGCCGGCTACCTGGACGCTCAGCGGCGCCAGCAGCGTCAGCGGCGTGCTGGGCGGGGCCGGCGCGCTCACCAAGGCCGGCACCGGCACGCTGACGATCGGCGGCGGCGCCGTGCTCGGCAGCGTCGCCGTCAACGGCGGCCAACTGGCGCTGGACGGCAGTTCCACGCTGGGCACGCTCACGCTGGGCGGCACCGACCCGGCCCTGGGCGGCTCGGGCACGGTCACGGTCACCGGCAGCTTCACCGCCAGCGGCAATTCGGCCCTGCTGCGCGGCACGGGCACGCTGCTCACCCCCGCCGGCAGCACCAGCAGCATCGACCTCACGTCGGCGGGTGGCAGCCTGTCCATCAGCGAAGAGCGGCGCTGGCTGAACGCCGGCACCGTCACGCTGGGCGGCGACGACCGGCTGCGCTTCACCAGCGGGGCCGGGCCGACCTTCGTCAACCAACTCGGCGGCGTGTTCGACATCCAGAGCAGCAACGTCGGCCCCATCACGATGGACTCGGGCGCGCAGGCGCTGTTCAGCAACGCCGGCACCCTCAACAAGAGCGCCAGCGGCCCGCAGTCGCTGAGCCTGATGAACGGCGGCTGGGTCGGCAACTTCAGCAACACCGGCACGGTCAACATCAATGCCGGTGCCCTGAACATCAGCGGCAACGGCACCGACAGCGGCGCCTACGCGATGGCGGCCGGCGCCACCCTGGAGTTCAGCGGCGGCACGCGCACGCTGGCGGCGGCATCCAACCCGGCGGGCGGCACCGGGCTGACGGTGAGCGGCGGCACGCTCACGCTCGAGCTGGACAGTGCACCGGCCACGTTGCTGCCGATCACGGTGTCGGGCGGCACCTTCAGCGTCAACGCCGGGGGCAACCTGGCGCTGCCGGCGCTGTCCCTGACGGGCGGCACGCTGAACCTGAACGCGCCAACCGGCTTGCTGTCGCTGCCGGCGAGCCTGACGGTCAGCGGCGCGACGCTGAATCTCGTGGCCCCGGCCGTGTCCTCGCTCGCCGAGCTCACGCTCACCGGCACCAGCCCCGTGCTGGGCGGCAGCGCCACGCTCACCGTCACGGGCAACTTCACGGCCAACGGCACCGCCGCCAGCCTGCGCGGGAGCGGCACGCTCATCACGCCGGCGGGTTCCACCACCAGCATCGACCTCAGCGCCACCGGCGCCGACTTCGCCATCCAGGACAGCCAGCGCTGGCTCAACGCCGGCACGGTGACGCTGGGCGGCGACGACCGGCTCTGGTTCTCGTTCTCCGCCTTCAGCAACCTGACCCCCACGTTCGTGAACCAGGCCGGTGGCGTGTTCAACATCACCAGCACCAACCCGATGCCCGTGGGGATGGTGACCGGTGTGAACCCAGTGTTCACCAACGCCGGCACGCTGAACAAGACCGCGGCCGGCGCGCAGGCGCTGAACCTGCAGCCTGCCAACACCGGCTGGGTCGGCGAGTTCAGCAACACCGGCACCGTGAACGTCGGCGCCGGCACGCTGAGGATCCAGGGCAGCGGTACCGACACCGGCGCCTACGCGATGGCCGCGGGCACCGCCATCGAGTTCGGCGGCACGCGCACGCTGGCCAAGCTGCCGGCCGGCGGGGCGTCGTTGACCGTCGGCGTGGCCGGCCTGTCCACGAACCTGACCGCCAACAGCGCCGACGCGGGCACCACCCTGCTGCCGACCACGGTGCTTTCCGGCGCGTCGCTGACCGTCAACGCCAGCGGCAACCTCGCCGTGGCCTCCGGCGGCATCAGCAACGCCGGCACCGTCATCCTCAACGCGGCAGGCGACCTCACCGTGCCCAGCCTCGCGCAGTCCGCCGGCAGCGCCAGCCTGTCGGCCGGCAACGCCGTGGGCGTGACCGCGCTGAGCCTGAGCGGCAGCACGCTGAGCGTGGCGTCCACCTCGGGCGCTGTCGGGCTGCCCGGCGTCCTGACGGTGGACAACGCCACGCTCAACATCAGCGCGCCGTTCACCACCGCCTTCTCCAGCCTCACCCTGACCGGCGCCAGCCCGGTGCTGGGCGGCAGCGGCACGGTGGCGGTGACTGGCACGCTCACGGCCAACGGCGCTGCCGCAGCCCTTCGCGGCAACGGCACGCTGCTCACGCCCGCGGGCTCCACCAGCAGCATCGACCTCACCGCCACCGGGGGCAGCTTCTCGATCGCCGACAACCGCCGCTGGCTCAACGCCGGCACGGTCACGCTCGGCGGCGACGACCGGCTGTTCTTCGCGTTCAGCTCCAGCTCGACCACTCCCACCTTCGTCAACCAGTCCGGCGGCGTGTTTGACATCGCCAGCACCCACGCCACGCCGGTGGCGATGGACGGCTCGATCGCCCCGGTGTTCACCAACGCCGGCACGCTGAACAAGAACGCCACCGGCACTCAGACCCTGGGCCTGGCCAACAGCTTCTGGGTCGGCAACTTCAGCAACACCGGCACCGTCAACGTCAACGCGGGCTCGCTCACGGTGCTCGGTTCGGGCACCGACACGGGCAACTACGTCGTGGCCGCCGGAAGCGGCATCGCTTTCGCCGCCGGTGCCCGCACGCTCACTGCGCCGCCCGTCGGCGCTGCCTCGATCGCCGTTGATTCGGCGGGCGCTGCCACCAGCGTCACGATCGCCGGCAGCGGTGCGGCGACCGCGCTGCCCGCGGTCAGCGTCTCGGGTTCGGCGTCCTTCACGGTCAACGCCAGCGGCAACCTGAGCGTGGCGAGCCTGAGCAACAGCAGCACCGGTGCCGTCGCGCTCAATGCGGGGGGCACCTTGAGCGTGCCCAGCGTGTCGGTCACGGCCGGCACGGCCAACCTCACGGCGGCGGGCGCGCTGTCGGTGCCGTCGATCAGCCTCACGGGCGGCACGCTCGGCCTGGCGTCCACCTTCGATGCCCTTGCGCTGCCGTCCAGCCTGACGGTGAGCGGCGCCGTGCTGAACATCAGCTCGCCGACCACGACCAGCTTCGCCAACCTCACGCTCACCGGTGCCAGCCCGGTGCTCGGCGGCAGCGGCACGGTGGCGGTGACCGGCGCGTTCACGTCCAACGGCGTCGACGCCTACCTGCGCGGCGCCGGCACGCTGCTGACGCCCGCCGGCTCCAGCAGCAGCATCAACCTCACGAACACCGGCGGTGCCCTGTACATCGGCGACGACCGGCGCTGGCTCAACGCCGGCACCGTCACGCTCGGCGGCGACGACCGGCTGCTCTTCGCGCGGACGACGAGCTCGAACACTCCCAACTTCGTCAACCAGCCCAGCGGCGTGTTCGACATCGCCAGCAGCCATGCCACGCCGGTGGCGATGGACTGCTGCTTCTTCCCGGTGTTCACGAATGCCGGCACGCTGAACAAGAACGCAGCCGGCACGCAGACGCTGGGCATGGCCAATTCCAGCTGGGCCGGCACCTTCAACAACACCGGCGTCGTCAACGTCAACGCCGGCACGCTCAACGTGTGGGGCTCGGGCGTCGACACAGGCAGCTACGTGATGGCCCCGGGCTCCGGCATCGGCTTCGCCGCCGGCACGCGCACGCTCAGTGCGGCGCCGATCGGTGCGGCCTCGATCGCGGTGGACGCGGCGGCCAGCGTCACCACCAGCGTCACGATCTCGGGCGGCGGTCCGGCGACCACGCTGCCGGCGGTCACCGTGGCGGGCGGGGCGTCGCTCACGGTCAACGCCGGCGGCAACCTCAGCGTCGCCAGCCTGGCCAGCAGCGGCAGCGGCACGGTGAGCCTGAACGCAGGTGGCCTGCTGAGCGTGCCCGGCGTGTCGCTCTCGGCCGGCACGGCCAACCTGACGTCGGCGAACGATCTGTCGGTGCCGTCGATCAGCCTCACGGGCGGCACGCTCGGCCTGGCGTCCACCTTCGGGGCCATCACGCTGCCGGGCAGCCTGACGGTGAACAACGCCGGTCTCAACATCAGCTCGCCGTCCACCACCACCTTCACCAACCTTACGCTCTCCGGCGCCAGCCCCGCCCTGGGCGGCAGCGGCACGGTGGCGGTGACGGGGGCGCTCACGGCCAACGGCGACCAGGCCAACCTGCGCGGCAGCGGCACGCTGCTCACGCCCGCGGGCTCCACCACCAGCATCAACCTGGCGGCCAGCGGCGGCAGCCTGCGCCTCAGCGAGGAACGGCGCTGGCTCAATGCCGGCACGGTCACGCTGGGGGGCGACGACCAGCTGCGCTTCGAGGTCAGCACCTCCAGCTCCACCCCGGGCTCGTTCACCAACCAGCCCGGCGGCGTGTTCAACATCGACACGACGAACGCGACGCCGCTGTCGTCGCCCTTCGGGCAGCCGCTGTTCACCAACGCCGGCACCCTGAACAAGAACGCCCCGGGGACGCAGACCTTCGGCCTGCTCAACGGCGGCTGGATCGGCAGCTTCAGCAACACCGGCACCGTCAACCTCAATGCCGGCACGCTCAGCGTGCTGGCCTACGGCAGCGGCACCGACACCGGCAGCTACGCCATGGCCGCGGGCACGGCCATCGAGTTCGGCGGCGTGCGCACGCTCGGCTCGGCGCCGTCAGGCGGCGCCTCGATGGCGATCGTGGGCGTGCCGAACGCGACCACCAACGTCACGATCACGGGCAGCGGCGCCAGCACCGCGCTGCTGCCGACCACGGTGGCTGCAGCGTCCACGCTCACCGTCAACGCCAGCAGCAACCTGGGCCTGCCCAGCCTGTCGAGCAGCGGCACCGTCGCGCTCAGCGCCGGCGACGCCTTGAGTGTGCCCAGCCTCACCGTCACGGCCGGCACCGCCAGCCTCTCGGCCGGCGGCGACCTGTCGGTGCCGGCCCTGAGCCTGGGCGCCGGATCGACGCTGAGCCTGAGCTCCACGACCGGGGCCTTGTCGATCCCGGCCAGCCTGAGCCTGGGTGCCGCGAGGCTGAACCTGAGTTCGCCGGTCGAGACGGTGCTGACCAGCCTCGCGCTCAGCGGCACCACGCTGGGCGGCAGCGGCTCGGTGCGCGTGACCGGCGCCACCACCGTGGGCGGCAGCGCCGACAGCGTGCTGGCCAACACCCTGACGCTCACCACCGACGGCACCACCACCATCGACCTGGCGGCCGCCGGCGGCGCGCTGGTGCTGGGCGACGGCGCGCACTGGATCAACGCCGGCACCGCCAACCTCAACGGCGACGACCGGCTGCTGTTCTCGGCCTTCACGACCTCCGGCGTGCCCACGCGCTTCACCAACCTCGCCGGCGCCACCTTCAACCTCAACAGCAGCGCCGCCAGGCCCATCGAGAACGTGGGCAACGGCGTGCCGGCCTTCACCAACGCGGGCCTGCTGCGCAAGACGGGCAGCACGTCCCAGGTGATCGACCTCAGCAGCAGCTTCACCGGCACCCTGGCCAACGAGGGTACCTGGCGGGTCGACGCCGGCACGCTGACGCTCGACGGCACGCTCACGCAGTCGGGCACTGTGCAGGTGGCCGCGGGCGCCACGCTGGCCACGCAGGCCGGGTTCACCAACGCCGCCACCGGCCTGATCGGCGGGGCGGGCACGCTGCGCGTGGGCTCCAGCGGCACCGGCACCCTCACCAACCTGGGCACGCTGCAGCCGGGCAGCGTGTCGCTGGCGGGCACGCTGAGCGTGCAGGGCAACGTCGACTTCGGGCCCGCCAGCACGCTGGCCGTCCGAGTGGGCGGCAGCATCGCGGGCGCCTCCGACCGGCTGGCCGTCACCGGCAACGTGTCGATGGCCGGCCGCATCGATGCCGCGCTGGCGAACGGCTACACGCCGGCCACCGGCGACTTCGTGCCCGTGCTCACCGCCAGCGGCACGCGCAGTGGCCTGTTTGCCGCCGTCACCGGCGCCTCGGGCCTGTCGGCCGGCTATGGCCTGGCTGCCGGCGAAGCCGTGCGGCTGATCTTCGCCGCCGCCGACGGGCTGCCTTCGCGGGTGTTCAGCAACGCCGCCGGCGACCTGAACTGGAGCAACCCCGCCAACTGGGGCGGCGCGTTGCCGGGCAGCGGCGACACTGCCGTGCTCAGCAGCGGCTTCGCCGTCACGCACGCCGCCGGCACCACCACGGTGGGCGGGCTGCGCGTCAACGCGGCCAACGCGCTGGCCGTCACCGGCGGCAGCTTCACGGTCAGCTACGACAGCCGCATCGATGGCAGCGTGGCCGTTTCCGGCACGGGCGCGCTGCGCCTGGCCGGCCCGGTGTCGGGCAGCGGCTCGCTGGCGGTGGGCAACGGGCGCACGCTCACGGTCGATGGCAGCGGCTCCGTCGGCAGCCTGGCGCTCGACGGCGTGCTCGACGGCGCGGGCGCGCTGCGCGTCGATGGCAGCTTCAGCGCCACCGGCAGCGTCGCGCAGCTGCGCGGCAGTGGCACGCTGCTGACGCCGGCGGGCTCGACGAGCACCATCAACCTCAGCGGCGTGGGCGGCAGCTTCTTCATCTACGACAACCGGCGCTGGCTCAACGCCGGCACGGCGACGCTGGGCGGCGACGAGCGGCTGTACTTCAGCCACACCGGGGCGACGGGCCAGGCACCGACTTTCGTCAACGAGGCCGGCGGGGTGTTCAACCTGGGCAGCAGCGCCGCGACGCCGGTCGTCATGGACAGCGGCGTCCTGCCGGTGTTCGGCAACGCCGGCACCTTCAACAAGACCGCGCCGGGCCAGCAGACGCTGAACCTGTTCTCCGGCAGCTTCAGCAACACCGGTACCGTCAACGTCAATGCCGGCACGCTCTCGCTCAACGCCAACGGCACCGACACCGGCACCTACCAGCTGGCCCCCGGCACGGTGCTGGCCCTAGCCGGCGGAACGCGCACGCTGCCGGGCTCGGCGCTGGTGATGGGCAGCGGCGCGCGGCTGTCCGTGAGCGGCGGGCAGGCGACGCTGGCGCTGTCGGGTGCGGCCACGCTGCCGCCCGTGACGGTGAGCGGCGGCGTGCTCGATGTCATCACCACGGGCTCGCTCACGGCCACCGGCTACGAGCTCACCGGCGGCACGCTGAACCTGGGCTCGCCCGGGCGGCTGCTGTCGCTGGGCACCGGCGACCTGGCGCTGACCGCCGGCACGCTGGGCCTGAACAGCGACATCACGCTGAGCAGCCTGAGCCTGCAGAACGCGACCCTGGCGGGCTCGGGCACCGTGACGGTGACGGGGGCCTTCGTCACCGGCGGCGACTCCGCCGGCGTGGCCGGCACCGGCGTGCTGCGCACGCAGGGCGCCACCACCGTCGGCTTCACGGCCGTGGGCGGGCGCCTGCGCCTGGAGGGCGAGCGCAGCTGGCAGAACAGCGGCACGATCACGATCACGGGCGACGACGGCCTGTCCTTCGCCGGCGCCCCGACGCTGGTCAACCAGGCCGGTGCCTCGCTGGTGCTGGCCGGCGTCAACACCTCGGTCGTGTCGGCCGCGAGCAGCGGCAACCTGACGCTGCGCAACGCCGGCACGCTCAGCAAGACCTCGTCGAGCGCGCAGACCATCTCCACCTCGAGCAGCTTCGGACTGGGCCTGTTCGAGAACACCGGCTCGGTGCAGGTGCAGGCGGGCACGCTGGGCATCAGCGCCGGCGGCAGCGACACCGGCAGCTACCAGGTGGCCGCCGGCGCGGCGCTCGAGTTCGCGGGCGGCACGCGCACGCTGGCGCCGGCCAGCAACCCTGCGGGCGGCGGCAGCCTGCGGGTCAGCGGCGGCAGCGTGACGCTGTCCAGCGCCGGAGGGCTGGCGCTGCTGCCGCTGGGGCTCAGCGGCGGCAATCTCTTCGTCGACACGAACGGCGGACTCACGCTTCCGAGCCTGACGGCCAGCGGCGGCAACCTCGTGGCCAGCTCGATCGGCGCGACGACCATCGGCAGCCTCGGCAACAGCGGCGCCACGCTCAACTTCACGGCCGACCCGCTGAGCGTGGGCACCCTCTCGCTCACCGGCGGCACCACGACGCTGCAGACGCGTGTGTCGGCGCTGGCGCTGCCGGACACCCTGACGATCAGCGGCGCCCGTCTGAACCTGAGCGCTCCCGAGACCACCACCTTCGCCGCGCTCACCCTGACGGGCACCGCCCCGGTGCTCGGCGGCAGCGGCACGGTGGCGGTCACCGGCAGCTTCACGGCCAACGGCACGTCGGCCGAACTGCGCGACAGCGGCACGCTGCTCACGCCCGAGGGCGCGACCAGCACCGTGAACCTCAGCGCGGCGGGCGCCAGCTTCATCGTCCGCGACACCCGTCGCTGGATCAACACCGGCACGGTGAACTTCGGCGGCGACGACCGACTGCTCTTCGCGTCCACCGGCAGTGGCGCCACGCCGGCCTTCGTGAACCAGCCCGGCGGGGTGTTCAACCTCTCGAGCACGCACGCTGTGCCGGTGGCCATGGATTGCTGCATGACGCCGGCATTCACCAACGCCGGCACCTTCAACAAGTCGGCCGCGGGCACGCAGTCGCTGGGCCTGGTCAACTTCGGCAGCGGCGAGTTCAGCAACACGGGCGTGGTCAACGTGCTGGCCGGCACGCTGCGCATCCTGGCCAACGGCACCGACACCGGCGTCTACGCGCTGGCCGCCGGCACCGGCATCGAATTCGCGGGTGGCACGCGCACGCTGTCGGCGGCGTCCAACCCTGCCGGCGGCAGCGGCCTGGCGGTCAGCGGCGCAAGCACCGTCGTCACGCTCAATGGCGCCGGGTCCACCACGCTGCTGCCCTTGAGCATCAGCGGCGGCGGCCGGCTCACGGTCAACAGCCCCGGCGACTTCGCCACCAGCAGCCTGACGATGACCGACGGCGGGAGCACGCTCACGGTCAACGGCACCGGCGCCTTCAGCGTCCCGGCGGCCAGCGTGACGGGCGGCTCACTGCTCGTCACGACCACCGGCAACATTGCGCTGCCCGCGCTCACGCTCGCCAACGCGAATGCCTGGCTCGACTCCCGGCTCGGCGCCATCACGCTGCCCCCGAGCCTGTCGGTTGACGGCGCCAAGCTTCGCGTCAGCTCGCCCGTGCCCACCACGCTGGCCAACCTCACGCTCGCCGGCATCAATCCCGTGCTGGGCGGCAGCGGCACCGTGACGGTCACCGGCAACTTCACGGCCAACGGCGCTTCGGCCACGCTGGAAGGCAGCGGCACGCTCGTCACTGCGGCGGGCTCCACCAGCAGCGTCAACCTCAGCGCAGCGGCCGGCAGCTTCCGCATCCACGACAGCCGGCGCTGGCTCAACGCCGGCACGGTGACGCTCGGCGGCGACGACCGGCTGTTCTTCAGTTACACCAGCACGGCCTTCCTGGCGCCCACTTTCGTCAACCAGGCCAGCGGGGTGTTCAACCTTGCCAGCAGCCATGCCACGCCGGTGGACATGGACTGCTGCGTGTACCCGGTGTTCACCAACGCCGGCACGTTCAACAAGACGGCCGCCGGCGCGCAGCAACTGAGCCTCGCCAACGGCGGGTGGGTCGGCAGCTTCAACAACACCGGCACGCTCAACCTCAACGCCGGCACGCTCACGGTTGCGGGCAACGGCACCGACACCGGCGCCTACGCCATGGCCGCCGGCACGGGCCTGGTCTTCGCGGCCGGCACGCGAACGCTGGCGTCGGCGTCCAACCCCGCCGGCGGCTCGAGCCTCACGGTCGCCGGCGCCAACGTCACGCTCAACGGCACCGGCGCGTCGACCTCGCTCCTGGCGACGACGGTGTCGTCGGGCTCGCTCACTGTCAATGCCGCCGGCGCCCTGGGCCTGCCCAGCCTGACGATGACGGGCG
Source organism: uncultured beta proteobacterium (assembly GCA_903828235.1). Taxonomy (GTDB): domain Bacteria; phylum Pseudomonadota; class Gammaproteobacteria; order Burkholderiales; family Burkholderiaceae_C; genus Rubrivivax. The sequence continues at coordinate 25,888 of CAIKLM010000086.1, forward strand.
GCACGGCAACCCTGTCGGCCGCCGGCAACCTGTCGGTGCCCGTGCTGAGCCTGGCCGGTGCCACGCTGAACCTCTCGTCCACGGGGGCTGCGGTGTCGCTGCCCGCCACGCTGACGCTGAACAACGCGGCGCTGGGCATCAGTTCGCCGGTCACGACCACCTTCAGCAGCCTCACGCTCAGCGGCGCCAATCCCGCGCTCGACGGCAGCGGCACGGTCGCGGTGACGGGAGCCTTCACGGCCAGCGGCAACGCCGCCACCCTGCGTGGCAGCGGCACGCTGCTCACGCCCGCGGGCTCGACCAGCACCATCAACCTCGCGGAGGCCGGCGGCAGCTTCCGCATCAACGACAGCCGGCGCTGGCTCAACGCCGGCACGGTGACGCTCGGTGGCGACGACCGGCTGTTCTTCGGGTACACCAGCACGGCCTTCCTGGCGCCTGTTTTCGTCAACCAGGCTGGCGGGGTGTTCAACCTTGCCAGCAGCCATGCCACGCCGGTGGACATGGACTGCTGCGTGTACCCAGTGTTCACCAACGCCGGCACGCTCAACAAGACCGCCGGCGGCACGCAGACCTTCGTCCTCTTCAACGGCTGGGCGGGCCACTTCAGCAACACCGGCACGGTCAACGTCGGGGCCGGCACGCTGCGGGTGCAGGGCGCCGGCACCGACACCGGGGTGTACTCGCTGGCTGCAGGCACGGGCCTCGCGTTCGGCGGCGGCACGCGCACGCTCGCGCAGGCGCCCGTTGGCGGCGCGGCGCTGGGCATCTTCACCGCCTCGTCGGCAACGACGAACGTGACGCTCAACGCCGTCGGCGCGGCCACCACGCTGCCGGCCACCACCGTCGAAGGCAGCGCCTCGCTCACCGTCAACGCCAGCGGCAACCTGAGCCTGCCCAGCCTCACCAGCAGCAGCACCGGCCAGGTCAGGCTCGGGGCCGGCGGCGCGATCAGCGTGCCGGCCATCACCGTGTCGGCGGGCACCGTGAGCCTGGCGGCCACGCAGGACCTGACCGCGCCGACCCTGGGCCTGACCGGCGGTACGCTGAACCTGGGCAGCACGCTGGGCGCCCTGGTCCTGCCCGCCAGCCTGACGATCAGCAACGCCACGCTCAACCTCGACGCCGCGGCCAGCACCACCTTCGCCAACCTGACGCTCACCGGCGCCAGCCCGGCGCTGGGGGGCAGCGGCACGGTGGTGGTGACGGGCGCGCTCACCGCCAGCGGCGCAGCGGCCGCCGTGGGCGGCAGCGGCACGCTGATCACGCCCGCCGGTTCCGCCACCAGCATCGACCTGAGCCTCGCGGGCGGCAGCTTCGCCGTCCGCGACTCGCGGCGCTGGCTCAACGCCGGCACGGTGAACCTCGGTGGCGACGACCGGCTCTTCTTCACGTACACCGCCACGTCCTCCGTCTCGCCCGCGTTCGTCAACGAGGCCGGCGGGGTGTTCAACATCGGCAGCACCCACGCCACGCCGGTGGCGATGGACGGCGGCCTCTCGCCGGTGTTCACCAACGCCGGCATCCTGAACAAGAACGCCGCCGGCACGCAGGCACTGAGCCTGTTCAACGGCGGCTGGCTGGGCCGCTTCAACAACACCGGCACGCTCAACCTCAACGCCGGCTCGCTGAGCGTGCTGGGCGACGGCACCGACACCGGCGCCTACGTCATGGCCGCGGGCACCGGGCTGGAGTTCGCCACCGGCACGCGCACGCTGGCCGTGGCGCCCAGCGGCGGCGCCTCGCTGGCGGTGGGCTCGGCGAGCACCGTCACCAACCTTGTCATCAACGCCGGCGGTCCCACGACGGCGCTTCCGGCCACCACCGTGACGGGCAACAGCACCACGTTCACCGTCACCGCCGGCGGCAACCTGAACGTGGCGAGCCTGTCCAAGGGCGGCACCGGCTCGGCCACCATCCGAGCCACGGGCTCGCTGGGCCTGGCCAGTGTCAGCGTATCGGCCGGCACGGCCAGCCTGAGCGCCGGAAGCGACCTGAGCGTGTCGTCGCTGTCCCTGACGGGCGGCGCGCTGGACCTCGACGCTACGCTGGGCGCGCTGAGCCTGCCCAGTTCGGTGATCGTGAGCAATGCCGCGCTCGGCCTGAGTTCGGCAACGGCCACCACGCTGGGCAGCCTCACGCTCACCGGCACGCTGCCCATCCTGCGCGGCGGCGGCACCGTGACGGTCACCGGCAGCTTCACCGCCAACGGCAGCGAGGCGGCGCTGGACGGCAGCGGCACGCTGATCACCGCAGCCGGCTCCACCAGCAGCATCAACCTCAGCACCACCGGCGGCGCGTTCAGGGTGCGCGACGACCGCCGATGGCTCAACGCCGGCACCTTGAACCTCGGCGGCGACGACAGCCTGGTCTTCGGGCGGTCCGGTGGCGGCTCGCCGTCGCCCGTGTTCGTCAACCAGGCCGGCGGCGTCGTCAACCTCAACACCAGCAGCGCCACGCCGGTGAGCATGGAGTGCTGCGTGTTCCCGGTGTTCACCAATGCCGGCACCCTGAACAAGAACGCCGCCGGCGCGCAGACGCTGAACCTGGTCAACAGCAGCTGGAGCGGCAGCTTCGTCAACACCGGCACCGTCAGCCTCGGCAACGGCACGCTGTCGATCGCAGGCCTGGTCAGCCAGTCCGGCGTGCTGGACATCCCCGCCGGCCGCACGCTCTCGTTCGACCGCGACACCACCAACGGCGTCGGCGGCGTCATCCGCGGCAGCGGCACGTTGCGCCTGGGCACGGGTGCCAACACGCTCACCAACCTCGGCCTCATCCAGCCAGGTGGGGTCGGGACGGCGGGCACGCTGACGGTCAACGGCAACCTGCTGATGAGCGGCGGCGCGCTGCGGGCGGACATCGGCGGCACGGCGGCCGGCAGCCACGATGTGCTCAGCGTGACGGGCACGGCCACGCTGGGCGGCACGCTGACGGCCAACCTGATCGGCGGCTACACGCCCGCGGTGGGTCACTTCGCGCCGGTGCTGGCGGTGTCCGGCGCGTCCACCGGCACCTTCGCGGCCCTCAACGGCGCCGCCGGCTACACGGCCGGCTACCGCCTGGCCGCGGGCGAGGCGGCGCGACTCGTCTTCGGCGGCGGCAGCGGCACCGTCGGCGGCGTCACGGCCGTGTTCACCAACGCCAGCGGCGGGCTGGACTGGACGCTGCCCGGCAACTGGAGCACCGGCATGCTGCCGGGCCTGGACGATGCGGCCCTCATCAGCAGCGGGTGGTCGGTCACCCACGGCAGCGGCAATACCGCCATCACGTCGCTCACGGTGTCGGCCGGCAACGCGCTGTCCGTCACGGGCGGCAGCCTGTCGGTGTTCGGCGCCACCACGCTGGGCGGCAGCTTCAACCTGTCGGGCAGCGGCTCGGCCACGCTGGCCGGCCCGGTGAGCGGTGGCGGGGCGGTCAGCGTGTCGGGAGGGCGCCGCCTCGTGATGGGCAGCAGTGCCGCGCTGGGCGCCGTGGCGGTGAGCACCGCCGGTTCGGCGCTGCAGCTGGACGGCAACGCCACGCTGGCCTCGCTGACGCTGAACGGCGGCGGGCTGGACGGGCGCGGCGACATCACCGTCGCCGGCGCGATGAACGTGACGGCCCCCAACTCCTTCGCGGTCGGCAGCGGCACGCTCACCACCCAAGGCGCCACGCGCATCGCCATCCCCGGCTCGGCCTACTCGTTCGACGTGGGCGGCGGGCGGACCTGGGTCAACACCGGCACGTTGACGATCGACGGCGACGACCGCGTCACGCTGGGCATCGGCACGACGGGGCGGCTGGTCAACGCCGCGGGCGGCACGGTGCTGCTGGCCGGCAGCTCGGCCACGCCGCTGGCCCAGTCCATGGCCAGCAGCTTCGACAACGCCGGCACGCTGCGCAAGACCGGCGCGGGCTCGCAGACCCTGGCCGTGAGCGGCTTCAACCACAGCGGCACGCTGCTGCTGGACACCGGCACGCTGGTGATCGGCGGCGGCGGCACGCACACCGGCACGACCACGCTGGCCTACGGCAGCACGCTGGGCTTCAGCGCCGGCAGCCGACTCATCGCCGGGGGCTCGCTGCCCGGCGGCGGCGGTGGGCTGTCGGTCAGCGGGGCCGACCTGCAGCTCGACGACGGCGGCCTGGGCGTGGTGACGCTGCCGGCCCTGACCGTGACATCGGGCAGCCTGCGCGTGCGCAGCAGCGGCAGCCTGAGCGTCGGCGCCCTCTCCGTGTCGGGAGGTTCCACGACGGCCGACATCCGCGTCGCCACCGATCTGAACGTCGCGTCGCTCGCGCTCACGGGCGGCAGCCTGCGGCTGGCTGCCGTCGGCAGCGCGAGCCTGCCCTCGGCGCTGTCGGTCAGCTCGGCCACGCTCACGCTGGACACCCCGACCCAGTTCCTGGGGTCGCTGACGCTGTCCGGCGCCAAGCTGGCGGGCACGGCCGACATCGAGGTGGACGGCGACTTCACCGTCAGCGGCTTCGCCTCGTCGACGATCGTCGGCACCGGCGCCTTCCGCACCTACGGCACCACGCTGCTGGAGATGTCGGGTTCGGGGACGCAGGCGCTGCGCATGGGCCCGGGCCGCGCCTGGACGAACAGCGGATCGATGACCATCGCCGGTGAGAGCCAGATCGTGCTGGGCCACGTCGAGCCGGGCGACCTGGCCGGCGGCGGCGGCCGCCTGGTCAACCTCGTGGACGCCAGCATCACGCTGGCGGGTTCGTCGGCCTCGCCCTTCGTCGAGGTGCGGCCCAGCGTGCTGGACAACTTCGGCACCTTGCGCAAGACCAGCACCTCGACGCAGACCGTGGCCTTGAGTGCCTTCAACAACGCGGCGGGCGGCACCGTCGACGTCAGCGCCGGCGTCCTGCGCCTGGGCAGCGGGGGCGACAGCGGCGTCACCTTCGTGGCCCCGGGGGCCGCGCTCGAGATCTACACCGGCGCCCGGCGCTACGGCAGCGGGTCGCTGCCCGGGGGCAGCGGCGCACTGCGCGTGAGCGGCGGCACGCTCACCCTGGACAGCAGCAGCGGCGACCCCTACTCGCCGCCACCGCTGACCGTGACCGGCGGCACGCTCAACCTGTTCGGCGACGCTGCGATTTCGATAGCTTCGCTGGCCTTCACCGGCGGCCAGGTCAACGTCGACGCGGCCACCACGGTGACCCTGCCGAGCCTGAGCCTGTCGTCGACGGCCCTGCGCGTGCGCGCCGGCACCGGGGTGTCGCTGCCTTCCGCGGTCAACGTCAGCGGCACGACGCTGGAGCTGACGACGCCCTCGGTGACCTTCAATTCGCTGAGGTTGAACAACGGCACCATCAGCGGCGCCACCGACGTGACCGTCAACGGCGCGCTGGACATCACCGGCAGCGCGTCCTCGCTCATCGGCGGCAGCGGCAACTTCGTCACCAACGGGACCACGACGCTGGACATCCCCGGCGCGGTCACCAATCTGCAGGTGGCGGGCAGCCGCACCTGGACGAACAACGGCACCCTCGTCATCGGCGGCGACGACGGCATCCAGCTCGGCGTGGACGGCAGCGGCCGCTTCGTCAACGCCATCGACGCCACCATCGTGCTCAGCGGCGGTGCCGCCTCGGCCTTCAGCGAGGCGTCGCCGAGCAGCTTCGTCAACAACGGCAGCATCCAGAAGACGGGCACGGCCACGCAGTCGCTGGCGGTCAGCAGCTTCACGCAGGATGGCTCGCTCAGCGTCCTCGCCGGCACGCTCAGGCTGCAGGGTGGCAGCGGCACAGGAGCCACCTCGGTGGGCGCGGGCGCGGTGCTCGATTTCGCCTCGGGCAGCCGCAGCTTCTCCGGCTCGGCGCTGCCCAGCGGCGCAGGGTCGCTGCGCGTCAGCGGCGGCAACGTCACGCTCGACGACTTCGGCTCCAACCTGCTGGGCACCCTGCCGATCACGCTCAGCAGCGGCACGCTCGTGGGCCGCAAGTCCGGCGCGCTGACGCTCTCGCGCCTGGCTAACGGCGGCGGCAGCGCCAGCTTCGAGGCGGCCGCCATCGCCGTCACCGACCTCAGCCTGACCGGCGGCATCACGACGCTGCAGTCCACCAGCACGGTGGAACTGCCCAGCCTGAACCTGTCGGGCAGCACGCTGGACGTGCGCGCCGTCACGGGGCTGGTGCTGCCGGCCACCGCCAACCTGTCGTCTGCCAGCACGCTCGCGCTCAGCGGTCCGGCGGTCAGCTTCTCGACGCTGAACCTCTCCGGCTCCACCCTGGGCGGCTCGTCCGACGTCACGGTGAGCGGCGGCTTCTCGGTGGTGGGCACGGTCGCCAGTTCCGTGACCGGCAGCGGCACGCTGCGCACGCAGGGCGCCAGCGTGGTGGACATCGCGGCGACCGGCGGACAGCTCGCGGTGGCGGGCAGCCGGCCTTGGGTGAACGAGGGTTCGCTGCAGGTGCGCGGCAGCAGCCGCGTGCTGATCGGCAGCGGCTCGGCTGGCAGCTTCACGAACGCCCCCTCCGGCAGCATCACGCTGCTCGGCGGCGAGAACCTGGCCCTGGCGGCCGGCACCTCGGGCTCGGTCTTCAACAACCAGGGCACGCTCACCAAGTCCGGCTCGGCCACCCAGCGTCTGGACTTCGAGACCTTCAACCACAGCGGCAGCCTCGTCGTCGACGGCGGCACGCTGGAGCTGCGGGGCGGCGCGCACACCGGCACGGCGAGCATCGTGGGGGGTGCGACCCTGGTCCTGGCCGGCGGCTCGCGCACCATGGTCGGCAGCGCGGTGCCCACTGGGCTGGGCAGGCTGCGGGTGAGCGGCGGCGACCTGACCTTGTCGGACGTGGCCAATGCCAGCATCCTGCTGCCGCTGTCGGTGACGGGCGGCACGCTGGCCGTCGTCGGCCTGGGTGCGCTGACGCTGCCGGACCTGGTGGTCTCGGGCGGCAGCAGCACGGTGGGCACGGCGGGCAACCTCAACTTGAGCGCGCTGACGCTGGGCGGCGGCTCGCTGCAGCTCAGCGCCGGCGCGACCGCGACGCTGCCCGTGCTGAGCCTGGCGAGCACCACGCTGAACGTGAACGCCGGCCTGGGCATCAACCTGAGCGCGGGCGCGACGCTGGTGTCGAGCACGCTGAACCTTAGCGCACCGTCCGCCACCGTGAGCGCCTTGAACATGGCGGTGTCGTCGCTGGGCGGCACGGGCGACATCACCGTCACCGGAGGCCTGGCGGTGTCGGGCTCGGGCGCGTCGACGCTGGGCGGCAGCGGCACGCTGCGCACGGAAGGCACGACGACGCTGGACATCTCGGGCGCGGGCACGCTCAACGTGGCCGGCGCGCGCAGCTGGGTCAACGCCGGCACGCTCAGCCTGCCCGGCGACGACGGCATCGTGCTGGGCACCGGCGGCACGGGCGGCACCCTGACCAACGCGCCGGGCGGCAGCATCGCCCTGAGCGGCAGCAACCCCACCCCGATTTCGCAGACCGCCGCCAGCACGCTGCGCAACGAGGGCACGCTCACGAAGTCGGGCTCGTCGACGCAGACCGTCAACCTGGGCTCGCTGGTCAACACCGGCACGTTGTCAGTCGACGGCGGTACGCTGGCCCTGGCCGGCCCTCTCACACAGGGCGGCGTCATCGGCACCGCCACTGGCGCCGTGCTGCAGACCAGCGGCAGCTTCGTCAACGCGCCGGGCGCCGTCATCCAGGGCACCGGCACGCTGCGCCTGGGCGCCGGGGGTACCGGCACGCTCTCCAACGCCGGCACGCTGCGGCCCGGCGCGAGCCCGGGCACCACGTTCATTTCCGGCAACCTCGACCTGACCGGCGGCACGCTGGAGATCGAGCTCGGCGGCACCAACGTGGGCGTCGACTCCGACCTTATCCAGGTCAGCGGCAACGTCGTGCTCGGCGGCACGCTCAAGGCCGTGCTCTTCGGCCAGTACGTTCCGGCCGATGCCGACGCCATCCCGTTCATCCGCCAGGGCGGCACGAGCACGGGCCTGTTCTCCGGGCTCGACATCCCGCAGGGAGCCACCATCGGCTACCGCCTGGCGGCCGGCGAGAGCGCGCGCGCGATCTTCTCCAGTTCCGGCACGACCAAGGTGTTCACCAACGCCGCGGGCGACCTCAACTGGAACAACGGCGTCAACTGGGGCGGCACGGTGCCCGGCGCGCTGGACGAGGCGCTGATCAGCGCCGGCTTCGCCGTCTCGCACGCCAGCGGCACCAACAGCATCACCACGCTGACGCTCAGCGCGGCCAACGCGCTGGACGTGTCCGGTGGTTCGCTGCGGGTCAGCGGCGTCACCACGCTGGGCGGCTCGCTGCGCGTCAGTGGCACCGGGTCGGTGCTGCTCGGTGGCGCGCTGACCGGCGGCGGGCAGGTCGAGGTCGCGGGGTCGGGCGTGCTGCAGCTCGGCCCGAGCTCGTCGATGGCCGGGCTCTCGCTGGCCGGCGGCACGCTGTCGGGCGGCGGCAGCCTCGTCGTCGACGGCAGCTTCAGCCGCAGCCCCTCGGCCACCGTGTCGGGCAGCTTCAACAGCCTGTCCATCACGCAGGCCAGCGGGCCGCTGAAGCCCGGCGCGTGGAGCGTGGTCGATGGGCCGATCAGCCTGCGCGCCAGCGCCGGCGCGTTGACGCTCGACGGCGTCCTCAGCGCCGACACGCTGTCTCTGCGCGGCAGCGCGGGCGTCGCCATCGAGTCCGGCGGCCAGGCCGTGGCCGGCGCCAGCTCGGGCGACGCCATCGTGGTCGAGTCCGGCGCCGCCTTCACCAACCTGGCCGGCAGCGGCGCGCTGCAGCTGGCGCCCAGCGGCACGCGGCGCTGGCTGGTGTATTCCGCCGACCCCGCGGCCGACAACGCCGGCGGCCTGCTGCCCACCTTCCGCCAGTACGCCGCCACCCTGGGCGTCACGCCCGTGCTGGGCGCCGGCAGCGGCTTCCTGCACGCCCTGGCGCCCACGCTGACGGTGGACCTCACCGGCTCGGTCAGCAGGGTCTACGACCGCACCACCACCGCCAGCCTGGCCGGCGTCGGCGTGGCCTTCAGCGGGCTGGGCGCCTCCGATCAGGCCGTGCTGACCTCGTCGCTCACGGTGGGCAGCTTCGACACCCGCAACGCCGGCAGCGGCAAGCTGGTGAGCGCCTCGGGCCTGACGGTGGCCATCAGCGACGCCGTCGGCGGCTTCCCGGTGTTCGGCGTGGCCTACGACGGCAGCGCCCGCGGCGCCATCGGCACCATCACGCCGGCACCGCTCGCGGTCAGCGGGCTCGCGGGCGGCACGCGGGTCTACGACGCCACCACCAACGCCCCGGTGAGCGGCACGGCCAGCGTCACGCCCCTCGTCGGCGACACCGTCACCGTGGCGGGTGTGCCCAGCGGTGCCTTCGCCGACAAGAACGTGGGCAGCGGCAAGTCCATCGTCGTCACCGGCCTCTCCCTGGACGGCGCCGACGCCGGCAACTACACCGCCGTGGCCCCGGCCGGCCTGACGGGCAGCATCACGCGCGCAGCGCTGCCGGTGTCGGGCCTGGCGGCCGGCAGCCGCGTCTACGACGCCACGACCGTGGCGCCCGTCACGGGCACCGGCGCCATCTCGCCGCTGGGCGGTGACGCCGTCAGCCTGGCCGGCACGGTGTCCGGTGCCTTCGCCGACAAGAACGTGGGCACGGCCAAGCCGGTGACGCTGTCGGGGCTGACGCTCACGGGCCTCGACGCCGGGAACTACGACCTCGTCCTGCCGACGACGCTCAGCGCCGACATCTCGGCGCGTCCGCTGCCGCTTCTGGGCCTGACCGCCGGCCCGCGGGCGTACGACGGCAGCACCGTCGCGCCGTTGTCGGGTACGCCGGGCGTGGCGCCGCTGGCCGGCGACGCGGTGTCGCTGGCCGGCACCGCGGCCGGCAGCTTCGCCACGCGGGACGTCGGCACGTCCAAGCCGGTCACGGTGAGCGGGCTCTCGCTGGCGGGCGCCGACGCCGGCAACTACGTGCTGCAACTGCCGACCACGTTGGCGGCCACCGTGAGCCCGGCGCCGCTGAGCCTGTCGGCCGTGGTGGCGGCCGACAAGGTGTACGACGGCCTCACCGCCGCCACGATCGCCGGCACGCTGGGCGGCGTGTTCGCCGGCGACAGCGTCGGCGCCGTGTTCACCGGCCGCTTCGCGAGCGCCGATGCGGGCGCGGGCCTCAGCGTCGACTGGACGGCGCTGCTCTCGGGGGCCGACGCCGCCAACTACGCGCTGCTCAACGCGGCCGGCAGCACCACGGGCCGCATCCTGCCCGCCACGCTGACCTACGCCGCCACGCGGGTGACGGCCGTGGCCGGCTCGCCCCTGCTGCTCGGTGGCACGGTCGAGGGCTTTGTCGCAGGCCAGACGCTGGCCACGGCCACCACCGGCTCGCTGCTCTGGGCAACGCCGGCCACCCTCGCCAGCCCGGCCGGCCGCTACGCCATCGAGGGCTCGGGCCTGAGCGCGCGCAACTACGTGTTCGTGCAGGCGCCGGGCAACGCCGACGCGCTGACGCTCACCCCCGCCTTCCTGCCCACTTCGCCGGCGTCCATCACCACCAGCGTCATCGGCCCCGCGGTGGCCGCGGTGACGCTGCCGCGCGTGTTCTCCACGCCGACCTTCGGCCGCGTGCTCGACGTGACGCCGACGCTCGACCTCGACGGCGGCTTCGGCTTCAAGCGCATCAATACCGCGCAGATGACGCGCGACGAGATCGCCGCGGTGCTGGCCGCGCGCGCCAGCTACAAGCGCCGCATCTTTGCCGACAGCCTGTCGCGGCTGGAGCAGGACCCGACGCTGGCCGACGCGCGGGCCTGCCGCGACGAGCGCGAGATCCAGACCGGCACCTGCCTGATCACCGAGGCCCTGATCAAGGAGATCCAGGCCCTGCGCGAGGCCGCGCGTCAGCGCGCCGAGGCCGAGGCCGCCGCCCAGGCGCAGGGCGCGGTGCAGGCGGCGGCACAGAGCTCGGCGCAGGCCGTCGGCCAGGTGCAGCCGGTCGGGCGCGTGCGCGTGATCGAGGCCGCGTTGCCGGTGATCGAGCGCAAGTTCGCGCTCGTCATCGGCATCAACAAGTACCGCGACCGCCGCATCCCCGAGCTCCTGTCGGCCGTGAACGACGCCCAGGGGATGGGGCGCTCGCTCGAGCAGCGCTTCGGCTACGAGACCGAGGTGCTGCCCGACGCCACGCGCGAGGACGTGCTGCGCGCGCTCAACCGCCTGGCGGTGGAGGCGCGGCCGGGTGACTCGGTGGTCATCTACTACGCCGGCCACGGCGTGCTGCTCGACGACAAGCAGCAGGGCTTCTGGCTGCCTGCCGATGCCGACGCCGACAAGCCCGCGAGCTGGATGTCCAACGCCGACATCAACCGCCTCGTGGGCCTGATCCCGGCGCGGCAGCTGCTGCTCGTCTCGGACAGCTGCTTCTCGGGCCAGCTCGTGGGCAGCGAGCGCGTGCAGGTGGCCAGCGGCGCCGACGCCGGCACGCTGCTGGGCAAGCGCGCGGCGGTGGTGATGAGCTCCGGCGGCGACGAGCCGGTGTCCGACGAGGGCCGCGACGGCCACTCGGTGTTCACGTGGCACCTGCTGCAGCGGCTGAACGCGGTCGACGCATGGCGGCCGGGCTCCAACGTGTTCGAGACGCTGCGCGACGCCGTGCGCCGCGAGTTCCCGCAGACGCCGCAGTACGGCGCCGCGCGGGCCGCGGGCCACGAGACCGGCACCGACTACCTCTACGAGCGCCGCGTGGTGGAGCGCAACGCGCCGCAGCCCACGCCGGCCCCCGCACCGGCCGCCGCGCCGCAGCCGGCGCCCGCGCCCGCGCCGCTCGTCACCCGCTGACGCCGGCCCGGGTGATGGGGGTCACTCGACGCCCATCACCCACTTGATGATGCCCTTGGCCACGAAGCCCACCAGGCCCACGCCCAGGGCCAGGAACAGCACGAAGGTGCCGAAGCGGCCGGCCTTGGACTCGCGCGCCAGCTGGAAGATGATGAACACCATGTACAGCATGAACGCGCCGACCCCGAAGGTCAGCCCGAACTGCGCCACTTGCTCCTCGGTCAAGCCGTCCATGGCCGTTCAGGGTGCCACCGGGCCGCTGGGCCGGCCCGGCTGCTCGGGGGCCACCAGCTCGCGGTAGGCGTGCCAGCTGGCGTGGGCCAGCCAGGGCACGGCCACCACCAGCCCCAGCATCGCGGTGGCCATGCCGATCAGGGTGAACACCATGATCAGGGTCGCCCACAGCGCCATCGGCAGCGGGTTCACCAGTGCCGCCCGCACGCTCACCAGCACGGCCGGCTGCACGCCGAGCGTGCGGTCCATCAGCAGCGGGATGGCCACGACGCTGCTGGCGAAGATCGGCGCGGCCAGCGCCGCGCCCAGGATCAGCCAGACCTCGAACAGCCCGAACATGCCGAGCTCGGAGCCCAGCATCACGATGCGCACGAAGTCCAGCGGCGTGTTCACCGGCTCCGATGCGAAGCGCGTGATCAGCGCCGCCGAGGTGAGCACCCAGCCGGTGCCGGCCAGCGCCAGCAGCAGCCCGAAAACCACGAGCCGCCGGTCGCGCGGGCGCCAGGCTGCCAGCGCCGTGGCCAGCGTGGCGCGGCGGCCGGCCTCGAGCTCGCGGCTGACGGCGTACAGGCCCGTGGCCACGATCGGGGCCACGAGCAGGAAGCCGCTGAAGGCGCCGGCCAGCAGCCAGAAGCGATCGCGCGCCAGCAGCACCAGCAGCGCGCCGAAGCCGGCCATCGCCAGGCCGTGCAGCAGGCCGGGCAGGGGGCAGTGCATCAGGTCGGCCCAGCCGCGGGCCAGCCAGCGCATCGGGCCGTTGGGGCCGACCTGCTGCACGGGGTGGGCGCGGATCTCGCGGCCCAGTTCGTAGGGCAGGCGCCGGGGGTCTTCGGGGGGCTGGGGCATCGGGCGGGCTGCGGTTCGGCGCGGCGGCGTGGCCGCGACTGTAGGCCCGCGGGCCGCAGCCCGCCTTGACATGGCGCAGCCGCGCCGGCGGCGCTCAGCCCGCGGCGGCCTCGCCCTGCGCCACGAGGCGGCGCGCGGCCGCCGCCAGCGTGGCCGGCGCGGCGTCGGCCAGCTCCAGCGCCTGCTCCTCGTCGAACCCGGCGAAGTGCTTGCGCATGGACTTCAGGTACACCGGGTCGTAGTGCTGCTCGAGCAGTTCGCGCACCGGCGTGGCGAAGTCGCCGGCCCGCGCCAGGGCCTGCCAGCGCTCGATGGTGGCGGCGCCGCGCAGTTCGCGCAGCGCCTGCAGCCGTTCGCAGAAGGCCTCGGCGTCGGCCACGAAGTGCGCGTAGTCCTCGAGCAGGAAGGCCACGCGCGCCGCCAGCGGCATGCGCACGGGGTGCAGCCGCGCGGCGCGCAGCGCCTGCAGCAGCGCCTCGGGCACGCGCAGGCGGCCGATGGTGCGGCTCTCGCCCTCGGCGAACACGGGGCGGGCCGGGTCCAGCGCGGCCAGGGCCTGCCACAGGGCCGTCTCGAAGGCCTTCTGCGAGGGCTGGCGCTGCCCCGGCACCAGCCCCAGCACGCTGCCGCGGTGGCAGGCCAGGGCCTCCAGGTCCAGCACCTGCGCGCCCTCGGCGGCCAGGGCCTGCAGCAGCCGGCTCTTGGCGCTGCCGGTGCGGCCGGCCAGCACCTGGAAGCGCAGCCGCTGCGGCAGCGTCTCGAGCTCGGCCAGCACGGCGCGGCGGAAGCCCCGGTAGCCGCCGTCCAGCACCGTCACCGAGAAGCCGATCTCCGACAGCACCAGCGCCAGCGAGCCGCTGCGCTGGCCGCCGCGCCAGCAGTACACCAGCGGCCGCCAGCCCCGTGCCAGGGGCTGCACGTGCTGCTGCACGTGGCGCGCGATGTTGGCTGCCGCCAGCGCCGCGCCGCGCTTGCGCGCGTCGAAGGCCGAGACCTGCTTGTACTCGGTGCCCACCAGCGCCCGCTCGGCGTCGCTCAGCGCCGGCCAGTTCACCGCGCCGGGCAGGCGGTCCTCGGCGAACTCGCTCTCGCTGCGCGCGTCGACGACGGCGTCAAAGGCGGCCAGCCCGTGCAGCAGCTCCTCGGCAGCGACACGCCTGAGTCCCATGCGCAGCCGAAGCTCAGGCCGGCGACGCCACGGCGTCGAGCAGCTCGCTCTCGATGCGCAGCTGCGCCTTGGCCTTCTGCAGCTCGGGTCCGTCGACGAGGAAGGTGTCCTCGACGCGCTCGCCCAGCGTGGTGATCTTGGCCAGCTGCAGGTTCACGCCGTTGCGGGCCAGCACGCGCGCGATGGCGTACAGCAGCCCGGTGCGGTCGGACGCGCTCACCGTCAGCAGCCAGCGCTGCGCACGTTCGTCGGGCGACAGCGACACGCGCGGCGTCACCGGGAAGCTGCGCACGCGGCGCGAGACGCGCCCGTTGCGCGGCTCGGGCAGCGCGGTGGTGGCATCGAGCGCGGCGGCGAGCTGCGTCTCCACCAGCGAGATCAGGTCGCGGTAGCCGCCGGGCGACTCGGGCGCGAGGCTGCTGGTGCCGATCACCTGGAAGGTGTCGAGCGCGTAGCCGGCCCGGGTGGTGTGGATGCGCGCGTCCTGGATGCTGAAGCTCACGGACTCGAAGTAGCCGCAGATGCGCGCGAACAGGTCGGGCCGGTCGGGCGCGTACACCAGCACCTGCAGCCCGTCGCCCACCGACGAAGTGCGCGCCCTGACCACCGGCGAGGGCGTGGCCACGTGGCGCCACAGGCAGCGCGCGTGCCAGGCGATCTCGGTCGCGTCGTGGCGCGCGAAGTAGCTCACGTCGAGGGTCTGCCACAGCGGCACCTCGGTGCCGGGCAGGGCGCTGTGCAGGGCCAGGTCCTGCCGCGCCTCGGCCTTGCGCGACTCGATCTCGGCGTCGAGGTTGGGCTGCGCGCCGCCCAGGGTTCGCAGCGTCAGCCGGTACAGGTCCTCGAGCAGCTTGCCCTTCCAGGCGTTCCACACCTTGGGCCCCGTGCCACGGACGTCGGCCACCGTCAGCAGGTACAGCGCCTGCAGCCGCCGCGCGGTGCCCACGCGCGCCGCGAAGGCGCGGATGACGTCGGCGTCGGACAGGTCCTCCTTCTGCGCGATGCGGCTCATCGTCAGGTGGTGCTCGACCAGGAACTCGATCAGCGCCGCGTCCTCGGCGTCGATGCCGTGGTCGCGGCAGAAGCGGCGCGCCTCGCGGCGGCCGAGGTCGGAGTGGTCGCCGCCGCGGCCCTTGGCGATGTCGTGGAACAGCGCCGCCACGATCAGCACCCAGGGCCGGTCGAACTGCGAGGCGAGGTGGCTGCAGAACGGGTACTCGTGCGCGTGCTCGGGGATGAAGAAGCGGCGCACGTTGCGCACCACCATCAGGATGTGCTGGTCGACCGTGTAGACGTGGAACAGGTCGTGCTGCATGCGGCCGACGATGCGGCGGAACACCCACAGGTAGCGCCCGAGCACGCTGGTGGCGTTCATCAGCCGCAGCGCGTGCGTGATGCCCTGCGGCTGGCGCAGGATGTCCATGAACAGTTCGCGGTTCAGGGGGTCGCGGCGGAAGCCGGCGTCCATCACGTTGCGCGCGTTGTACAGCGCGCGCAGGGTGCGTGCCGACAGGCCCTGCAGCCCCGGCGTCTGGGCGAACACCAGGAAGGTCTCGAGGATGGCGTGCGGGTTGTCGGCGTAGAGGTCGTCGCTGGCCACGTCGAGCATGCCGGCGCGTTCGGCGAAGCGCGCCGTCACGGGGCGGCTGGGCGCGTCCTCGTGGCCGGCCAGTCGCTCCTCGATGTTGAGCATCAGGATCTGGTTGAGCTGCGACACCGCCTTGGCCGCCCAGTAGTAGCGGTGCATCAGCGCCTCGCTGCTGCGCTGGCCCTGGCTGGGCTTCAGGCCGAAGGTGTCGGCCACGGCCGTCTGCAGGTCGAACACCAGCCGGTCCTCGCGCCGGCCGGCCACGGCGTGCAGCCGCGCGCGGATGAGCTTGAGCGTGCCCTCGTGCTTGACCAGCTGCGAGGCCTCGAAGGGCGTGATCAGGCCGCTGGCCGCCAGCTCGGCCCAGGTGCGGCCGAAGCCCGCCGCCCGCGCCACCCAGATGACCACCTGCAGGTCGCGCAGGCCGCCGGGGCTTTCCTTGCAGTTGGGCTCCAGCGCATAGGGCGTGCCCTCGTACTTGACGTGCCGCTGCTGCATCTCGAGCGTCTTGGCGCGCAGGAAGGCGGCCGGGTCCATGGCGGCGCCCAGCGCCCGCACGAGCTGGCCGAACACGGGGCGGCCCCCCGTGACACGCCGCGACTCCAGCATCGCCGTCTGCACGGTGACGTCGCGCCCGGCCTCGGCCACGCACTCCGCCACCGTGCGCACCGACGAGCCGATCTCCAGACCGATGTCCCAGCACAGGGTGACGAAGCGCTCCAGCGCCTCGCGGCGCTCGGCGTCGCCCTCGAGCGGCACGGCCTCGTCGGGCAGCAGCACCAGCACGTCGACGTCGGAGTGCGGGAACAGCTCTTCGCGGCCGTAGCCGCCCACGGCCACCAGGGCGGCCTGGGGCGCGGCACGGTGCAGCCCGGCTTCCGTCCAGGCGGCGGCCAGCACGCCGTCGACGTGGCGGGCCAGGGCCTTCAGCAGCCGCCGCGCCGCCGCCGCAGTGGCGCGCCCTTCGGCGAAGTGGCGCAGCAGGCCGGCCTTGCCCTCGCGGAAGGCGGCCCGCAACTCGGCCACGCCCTGCGGCGCGCGCGGCGACGCCAGCGTGTCCATGGGGGCTGCCTTCAGCCCAGCGCCACGGCCGGGTGGGTCTGGCCGTAGCCCTGGGGGGCAAAGGCCGGCGGCGGCGGGCTGCCGGCGCTGACGGTGAGCACCTCGTAGCCGGTCTCGGTGACCAGCACCGTGTGCTCCCACTGCGCACTCAGCGAGCGGTCGCGCGTGACGATGGTCCAGCCGTCGTAGGGGCGGTTGCCCTTGCGGTCTTCCTTGATGTCGCGCTTGCCGGCGTTGATCATGGGCTCGATCGTGAAGATCATGCCCGGCACCAGTTCCTCCAGCGTGCCGGGGCGGCCGTAGTGCAGCACCTGGGGCTCCTCGTGGAAGCGCGCGCCGACGCCGTGGCCGCAGAACTCGCGCACCACCGTGAAGCCGGCGTTTTCGGCGAACGTTTGGATGGCGTGGCCGATGTCGCCCAGGCGCGCGCCGGGCCTGACCTTGACGATGCCCTTCCACATGGCGTCGAAGGTGACCTGGCACAGGCGCCGCGTGGCGATGGAGCCTTCGCCGACGACGAACATGCGCGAGTTGTCGCCGTGCCAGCCGTCCTTGATGACGGTGACGTCGATGTTGATGATGTCGCCGTCCTTCAGCGGGCGGCTGTCGGGGATGCCGTGGCAGACCACGTCGTTGAGGCTGCTGCACAGGCTGGCCGGGTAGGGCGGGTAGCCCGGCGGCGCGTAGCCCAGCGTGGCCGGCACGGCCTTCTGCACGTGCACGATGTGGTCGTGGGCGATGCGGTCGAGTTCCAGCGTCGTGACGCCGGGGCGCACGTGCGGCGTGAGCAGGTCCAGCACCTCGCTGGCCAGCCGGCCGGCGACGCGCATGCCGTCGATGTCCGCGGCTGACTTGATGGTGATGGCCATCCGCGGATTATCCACCCCGGCCGGTAACATGACGGGTTTCCCCGACGGTCCCGCGCGATGAGCACCCACGCCCTCCACCTGATGCACTTCGAGGGCGGGCGCGCCCTGTCGGCGTTCCGCACGCAGGCCCTGCTGGGCCGCCTGCAGGCGGCGGTGCCGCGCATCACCGGTGTGTCGGCCCGCTACGTGCACTGGGTGGCCTTCGACGAGCCGCCCTCGCCCGATCAGGCCGGCTGCGTCGGCGCGCTGCTGAGCTACGGCGAAGCCGCCGAGCCCGCCGCCGGCGCCGAGCGCATCGTGGTGATGCCGCGCCTGGGCACCGTGTCGCCGTGGGCCAGCAAGGCCACCGACATCGCGCGCAACTGTGGCCTGCCGCTGCACCGCGTGGAGCGCGTCGTGGAGTACGCGCTGGCCCTGAAGGCCGGGTTGCTGAGCGCCGCACGGCCGCTGAACGCCGACGAGCGCGCCGCCGTGGCCGCGCTGCTGCACGACCGCATGACGGAGAGCGTGGCCTTCGATCGCGAGGCCGGCCGCCACCTGTTCGACGCGCGCGCGGCCGAGCCGCTGGTGCACATCGACGTGCTCGGCGCCGGCCCGAACGGCGGAAGGCCAGCGCTGGAGCACGCCAACGCCGAGTTCGGCCTGGCGCTGTCCGACGACGAGATCGACTACCTCGTCGACGCGTTCCGGGCGCTCGGACGCAACCCCAGCGACGTCGAGCTGATGATGTTCGCGCAGGCCAACTCCGAGCACTGCCGCCACAAGATCTTCAACGCCCGCTTCACGGTGGACGGCCAGGAGCAGCCGCACTCGCTG
Source organism: uncultured beta proteobacterium (assembly GCA_903828235.1). Classification (GTDB taxonomy): domain Bacteria; phylum Pseudomonadota; class Gammaproteobacteria; order Burkholderiales; family Burkholderiaceae_C; genus Rubrivivax. The sequence goes on from CAIKLM010000086.1 coordinate 44,278, forward strand.
TTCCAGATGATCCGCCACACCGAGAAGACGTCGCCGCAGCACACCGTGGTGGCCTACGACGACAACGCCGCGGTGATGGAAGGCCACGCCGTGCAGCGCTGGCTGCCGCAGGGCTTCACGAACGCGCCGGTCTACGGCGTGCGCGACGACGTGGCCCACGTGCTGATGAAGGTGGAGACGCACAACCACCCCACCGCCATCAGCCCCTTCCCGGGCGCCAGCACGGGGGCCGGCGGCGAGATCCGTGACGAGGGCTCAGTAGGCCGCGGCGCGCGCCCCAAGGCCGGCGTCACCGGCTTCAGCGTGAGCCACCTGCACCTGCCCGGCCTGGCCGAGCCCTGGGAAGCCGGCAGCATCGGCAAGCCCGGGCACATCGCCAGCGCGCGGCAGATCATGACCGAGGGCCCGCTGGGCGGCGCCGCCTTCAACAACGAGTTCGGCCGGCCCAACCTGGGCGGCTACTTCCGCGTCTTCGAGCAGGACGTGGCCGGCATCCGCCGCGGCTACCACAAGCCCATCATGATCGCCGGCGGCCTGGGCACCATCAGCGCCGGCCAGGTGAAGAAGCAGCGCTTTGGCGCCGGCACGCTGCTGGTGCAGCTCGGCGGGCCGGGCATGCGCATCGGCATGGGCGGCGGCGCGGCCAGCTCGATGGCCGCCGGCAGCAACACCGCGGCGCTGGACTTCGACAGCGTGCAGCGCGGCAACCCCGAGATCCAGCGCCGCGCGCAGGAGGTCATCAACCACTGCTGGGCCCTGGGTGTGAACAACCCCATCCTGGCCATCCACGACGTGGGTGCCGGCGGCATCAGCAACGCCTTCCCCGAGCTGGTGGACGGCGCCGGCCTGGGCGCCACCTTCGACCTGCGCCGGGTGCCGCTGGAGGAGAGCGGCCTGGCGCCCAAGGAGATCTGGTGCAACGAGAGCCAGGAGCGCTATGTCCTGGCGGTGAACCCCGACCTGATGCCGCTGTTCGAGCAGATGTGCGCGCGCGAGCGCTGCCCGTTCTCGGTGGTGGGCGTGGCGCGCGAGCAGCGCACGTTGGTGCTGGAAGACGGCCCCGGGGGTGATCGCGTGATCGACATGCCCATGGACGTGCTGCTGGGCAAGCCGCCCAAGATGCACCGCGTGGTGCAGCGCGTGGCGCGCGACGACGCGCCGCTGGACCTGACCGGCGTGAAACTCGACGACGTGGCCCTGGCCGTGCTGCGCCACCCCACGGTGGCCAGCAAGCGCTTCCTCGTGACCATCGGCGACCGCACGGTGGGCGGCCTGAGCCATCGCGACCCGATGGTCGGCCCCTGGCAGGTGCCGGTGGCCGACTGCGCCGTCACGCTGGCCGACTTCCGCGGCTTCGCCGGCGAGGCCATGGCCATGGGCGAGCGCACGCCGCTGGCCAGCCTGCACGCGCCGGCCAGCGGGCGCATGGCGGTGGCCGAGGCCATCCTCAACCTGCTGGCTGCGCCCATCGAGCTGTCGCGCGTCAAGCTCAGCGCCAACTGGATGGCGGCCTGCGGCGAGCCCGGCGAGGACGCGGCGCTCTTCGACACCGTCAAGGCCGTGGGCCTGGAGCTGTGCCCGGCGCTGGGCGTCGGCATCCCGGTGGGCAAGGACTCGCTGTCGATGCGCACGAAGTGGAGCGACGGCGGCGCCACGAAGCAGGTGACGGCGCCGGTGTCGCTCGTCGTCACCGCCTTTGCCTCGCTGGCCGACGTGCGCGGCACGCTCACGCCGCAGCTGCAGCCGGGCGACACGACGCTGATCCACGTCGACCTCGGCCAGGGGAAGAAGCGCCTGGCCGGCAGCATGCTGGCCCAGGTGCTGGACCGCTTCGGCAGCCTGGCGGCCGACGGCGTGCCCGACCTCGACGACCCCGCGCTGCTGAAGAACGCCGTGGCCGCCGTGAACGCGCTGCGCGCCCAGGGCCGCATCCTGGCCTATCACGACGTCAGCGACGGCGGCCTGTGGGCCACCGTGTGCGAGATGGCCTTCGCCGGCCGCCTGGGCGTGAGCCTGAACGTCGACATCCTCGTCACCGAAGGCGACGGCATCGCCGACAGCCGCGCCGAGTACGGCGATTCCAAGAACTGGGCCACGCAGGTGGGCGAGCGCCGCAACACGCTCACGCTGAAGGCGCTGTTCGCGGAAGAACCCGGCTTCGTGATCCAGGTGCCCACGGCGGTGCGCAACGAGGTCGTCGCCACGCTGCGCGCGCACGGCCTGAGCCGCCACGCGCACTTCATCGGCAAGCCGAACGAGCGCGGCGTGATGGAGGTCTGGCGCGACGCGAAGTGCCAGTGGCAGGTGGAACTGGCCACGCTGCTGGACCACTGGGACCAGGTCTCGTGGCGCATCGCGCGCGAGCGCGACAACCCCGCGAGCGCCGATGCCGAGCACGCCGCGTCCAGCGACGCGCTGGCGCCGGGCCTGCACCGCCACCTCACGTTCGACGACACCGAGGACGTGGCGGCCCCGTTCATCAGCACCGGTGCGCGGCCCAAGGTCGCGATCCTGCGCGAGCAGGGCGTCAACTCGCACGTCGAGATGGCCTGGTGCTTTGCCGAAGCCGGCTTCGACGCGCACGACGTGCACATGTCTGACCTGCAGGCCGGGCCTTCATCCGCAAGAACGCGGCTCGAGCAGTTCCAGGGGCTGGTGGCCTGCGGCGGTTTCAGCTACGGCGACACGCTGGGTGCCGGCGAGGGCTGGGCGCGCAGCATCCTGTTCAACGCGTCGCTGGCCGAGCAGTTCGCGGCCTTCTTCAACCGCGGCTCGAGCTTCGGCCTGGGCGTGTGCAACGGCTGCCAGATGTTCGCGGCGCTGGCGGCGCTGATTCCCGGCGCCGAGGCCTGGCCGCGCTTCACGCGCAACAAGAGCGAGCAGTTCGAGGCGCGCCTGTCGATGGTGGAGGTGCTGGAGTCGCCCAGCCTGTTCTTCACCGGCATGGCCGGCAGCCGCGTGCCCATCGCGGTGGCGCACGGCGAGGGCTTCGCCGACTTCTCGCAGCGCGGCGACGCGCGGCGCGTGCTGGGCGCCATGCGCTTCGTCGACGGCGCCGGCGCGCCCACCGAGGCCTACCCGGCCAACCCCAACGGCAGCCCCGGCGGGCTGACGGCCGTCACAACGCCCGACGGCCGATTCACCGCGCTGATGCCGCACCCCGAGCGCGTGTTCCGCAACGTGCAGATGAGCTTCGCGGCGGGGGGCGACGCCTCGGCCGCCAGTCCGTGGCTGCGCATGTTCCGCAACGCGCGGCGCAGGGTGGGCTGACGGTGTGCCGCGGCTGGCGAGTCTCATCAAGCCGAGGGGTGCCGCGGGCGGGAGCCGCGGACTAGACTGGACCGGAGCCGTCACTGGCAACCCCCGAGGAGTCTTTCGATGCACACCCCCTCGCGCCGCGCGGCGCGGTCCACAGCAGGCGCGTTTGCGTCCCTAGGCCTGGTTCTCGCTCTCGCCGCCTGCGGCGGAGGTGGCGGTGACAGTGCCCCGGCCGTGACGCCGGTCACCGCCGTGGCCGACAGCCTCACGCTGGCCAACGGTGCAACCGGACAGCTGCTGGCCAACGACCGCCTCGGCTCGGCCGTGGCGGTCGCCGGCACCGGCGGCAACGTGAGCTTTGCGCTGATCTCGGCCGCGCCGCCTGCCGGCGTCACGGTCGACAACGGCAGTGTCGCCATCGGCGCATCGGCCCTCCCTGGCACGGTCTCGCTCAGCTACCGCATCTGCGAGCTGGCGAGCCCGGCCAACTGCGCAACGGCCACGGCCACCATCACGATCCCGGCGCCGCCCATCGTGGCGACGGCCGACAGCTTCACGCTGGCCGTCGGCAGCAGCGGCGACGTGCTGGCCAACGACACCCTCGGCGGTGCCCCGGCCACCGCGGCCAGCGTGGGCGTGACGCCCACCACCACGCTGCCCACGGGCGTCACCCTCAGCGCGGCCGGCCTGCTGCAGGTGGGCGCCTCGGCCACCAGCGGCACCTATGACATCGGCTACCGCATCTGCCAGACGGTGGCGCCCAGCAACTGCGCCACCGCCACCGCCAGCCTTACCGTGCCGGCGATCGGCACCGTCAGCGGTCGCGCCGTCGATTCCGCCACGGCGCTGGGCGTGTCGGGCGTCACCGTGCGCGTGGCGGGCCGCAGCGGCACCACCGACGCCACCGGCGCCTTCAGCATCGCCGGTGTCACGGCCGGCTCCCGGCTGACCGTGGTCTTCGAGTCCGACACGCACGCCACCACGGCGCGCATCGCCTCGCTGGGGGCGGGCGGCAGCACCGACGTGCAGGCGCGGCTGCTGCGTGTCGGCACCACCGCCTCGGTCGACGTGGCCACCGGCGGCACCGTCACCCTCAGCGGCAGCCCGGCCCGCGTGGTGCTGCCGGCCGCGGGCGTGCAGCGCGGCGACGGCACGGTGCCCACGGGCGCCATGCAGGTGCGCGTCACCCCCATCAACCCGGCGCTGGACACCGCGCTGATGCCGGGCGACTTCACCACGGTGGTGTCGGGCGCCAGCCAGCCGATCGAGAGCTTCGGCGCGCTGAACGTGACGCTGCGCGACTCGGCCGGACAGCCGCTGAATCTGCGCAGCGGCCAGAGCGCCACCCTCCGCATCCCGCTGGGCACGCGCAGCGGCAGCCCTCCGGCAACGATCCCGCTGTTCTACTTTGACACCGTGGCGGGCCGCTGGGTACAGGAGGGCACGGCCACCCTGGCCGGCACCGCGCCGAACCAGTACTACGAGGGGACCGTCACCCACTTCACCACCTGGAACGCCGACCAGGTGATGGAGACCGTGCGGCTGACGGGCTGCGTGGCCGACGCCACTGGCACCCGCATCGGCGGGGCGCGCATCTCGGGTGACGGGGTCAGCTACTCGGGCACCACGTCGGCCGTGACCGACGCGGCCGGCAACTTCACGATCGCCGTGCGCCGCAGCAGCCAGACCACGCTGGTGGCGCAGTCAGGTGCGCGCCTGTCGAACACGCTTACCGCCACGTCGGGCACCGTCGACAGCACGCTGCCGAACTGCCTGGTGCTGGCCGACGCGCTCACCGGTGGCGTGACCATGAAGCTCACCTGGGGCGCGCAACCCAGCGACCTCGACTCCTACCTGATCACGCCCAGCGGCACCACCGTGTTCTACGGCTCGCGCGGCAGCCTGACCAGCGCGCCGTTCGCCAACCTGGACGTCGACGACACCACGTCCTTCGGCCCCGAGGTGGTGACGATCGCGCGGCTGATGGTGGGCACCTACAAGTACGCCGTCAACAACTACAGCGGCCAGAGCAGCGGCCAGATCGGTGCGTCGTCGGCCCGCGTCGAGCTGAGCCTGACGGATCGCCCCGTGGAGCTCTTCGTGCCGCCTTCGACGGGAGAGACCAGCAGCACGAACTGGTGGCACCTGTTCGAGCTGGACGTGGACGCCCTGTGCAACATCACCGTGCGCCGGGTGGGCGCCTTCGCGACGGCCAGACCCACGGTGCCGCCCGCCAGCACGCCCGTGTACTGCAGCCGCTGAGGCGGCGACCACCCACCCGCAACGGTGGGCGGCTGGCTAGGCGGCCATGGCCGCACCCAGTTGCTGACGCACCTCGGCCAGCAGCGTCAGGCTCCGCAGCCGCACCGCGGGGTCGTGCGTGGCGCCGGCGACGATCAGCTCGTCGGCGCGCGTCAGCTCCAGCAACCGGTTGAGCTGCCGCGCCACGGTGTCGGGGCTGCCCACGGCGCTGGCCCACAGCATGCGCATCACCTGCTCGCGCTCGGTGGGCGTCCACAGGGCGTCCATGCTGGTCACCGGCCGCGGCAGCGGGCCGCGCACGCCGCGCCGCATGCCCAGGAAGCGCTGCTGCAGGCTGGTGAAGTGGAAGGCGGCCTCCTCGTCGCTGTCGGCGCAGACCACGTTGACGGCCACCATGGCGCGCGGCTCGGGGTGGCGGGCGCTGGGGCGGTAGGTGCCGCGGTAGATCTGCAGCGCATCCAGCAGCATTTCGGGCGCGAAGTGGCTGGCGAAGGCAAATGGCAGCCCCAGGTGCGCCGCCAGCTGCGCGCTGTACAGGCTGCTGCCCAGCAGCCACACCGGCAGCTGCGTGCCGATGCCCGGGATGGCGCGCACCACCGCGCCCGGCTGCGGCGGGCCCAGGTAGGCCACCAGCTCCAGCACGTCCTGCGGGAAGCGGTCCTCGTGCGCGCCGTCGAGGCTGCGGCGCAGCGCGCGCATCGTCGGCCCGTCGGTGCCGGGCGCGCGGCCCAGGCCCAGCTCGATGCGGCCGGGGTGCAGCGCGGCCAGCGTGCCGAACTGCTCGGCCACCACCAGCGGCGCGTGGTTGGGCAGCATCACGCCGCCGCTGCCCAGCGTGATGCGGCGGGTGTGCGCCGCCACGTGCGCCAGCAGCACCGCGGTGGCGCTGCAGGCCAGGCCCTCCATGTTGTGGTGCTCGGCCAGCCAGAAGCGGCGGTAGCCCAGCGCCTCGGCGTGGCGGGCGAGCTCGGTGGTGGTGGCCAGCGCCTGGGCGACGGTGGCGCCCTCGGCGATGGGCGCGAGGTCGAGGATGGACAGGTCGGTCATGGGTGCGATGGTGCCGCATTGCCGCCCGGTTTGCCTGCGGAGCGATACTGGCGGCGATGAACGACACCCTGCCCGTGCGCCGCCTGCGCATCGACCTGGACACCCCGCTGCCGCGCCACTGGGCCGGCGACGCGTTCCGCACCGCGTTCTTCAACGCCTTGTCGATGAGCTTCCCGGCCGGCGAGCAGCTGTTCATCGACTCGCTGAAGAAGGGCCTGGCCGCGCTGCCGCCCGACGAGCGCGCCCGCTTCGAGCCCGAGGTGCGCGGCTTCGTGGGCCAGGAGGCCACGCACCGCCACCTGCACGCGCGCTTCAACGCCCACCTGGCGGCGCAGGGCCTTCGCAACGCCTGGGAGCGGCGCATCCTGGGCCGCCGCGCGCAACTGGAGGCGCTCGACGTGCGCAACTGGGTGGCCGTGACCGCCGCCACCGAGCACCTGACGGCCGTGTTCGCCGAGTACCTGCTGGCGCGCCCGCAGCTGCTGGCGGCGGCGCCCGAGCGGCTGCAGCAGCTTTGGCAGTGGCACAGCGCCGAGGAGATCGAGCACCGCAGCACTGCCTTCGAGCTGTACCGCGCGCTCGGCGGCGCCGAGCCCTGGCGCACCGGCATCTTCCGCGTCGTGCTGCGCCTGTTCCTGCTCGACGCGGCGCGGCAGACGCTGAACAACCTGTGGCACGACGGCAGCTGGTGGCGGCCCTCGACCTGGACGGCCGCGGCGCGCTTCGTGTTCGGCCGCGACGGCTTCTGGACGGTCTCGCGGCCGCTGTGGCGCGGCTACCTGCGCGACGGCTTCCACCCCGCGCAGGCCGACGGCTCGCGGGCGCTGCGCTGGCTGGCCGATCACGCCGGGCTGGCCACGCCGGTCGCCGCGCCATGAGGCCGCTGGCCCGCGCGCGCAGCTTCGCCGCCGCGCAGGGGCTGGCCCACCCGCTGCTGCAGGCGCCGATGGCCGGCGTGCCCTCGCCGGCGCTGGCCGCGGCCGTGGTGCGCGGCGGCGGCATGGCCGCCATGGGCGCGTTGCTGCTGACGTCCGAGGGCATCGCCGACTGGGTGGCACGCTTCCGCGCCGCGGCGGGCGCGGCCGCCCCGCTGCAGCTGAACCTGTGGGTGCCCGACCCAGCCCCGCGGCGCGACGCCGCGCACGAGGCGCGCCTCGCCGCCTTCCTGGCGCAGCATGGCCCCGAGGTGCCCGCCGGCGCGGGCGACGCGATGCCGCCGGACTTCGAGGCCCAGCTCGATGCCGTCATGGCCGCCAGCCCCGCCGCGATGTCCACGATCATGGGCCTGCTCTCGCCGGTGCAGGCGGCGCGGCTGCGCGCCGCGGGCATCGCCTGGTGGGCCACCGTCACCACGGCGGCCGAGGCGCTCGCCGCGCTGGCCGCCGGGGCCGATGCCCTGGTGGCGCAGGGCGCCGAGGCCGGCGGCCACCGCGGCGCCTTCGACGCGGCGCGGGCGCGCGACGAGGCCGTGGGCCTGTTCGCGCTGCTGCCGGCGGTGGCCGACGTGGCGCGGTCCACGGGCACCCCGGTGATCGCCGCTGGCGGCATCGCCGACGCGCGCACCGCCGCCGCGGCGCTGCTGCTGGGTGCCAGCGCGGTGCAGGTGGGCAGCGCGCTGCTGCGCACCCCCGAGTCCGGCATCGCGCCCGCCTGGCAGGCGGCGCTGGCCACGGCCGCCCCCGAAGGCACCCGCCTCACCCGTGCCTTCAGCGGCCGCTGGGGCCGTGCGCTCGCCACCGATTACGTCAACGCCGCCGCCGCGCCCGAGGCCCCCGAGCCGGCGCCGTACCCGGTGCAGCGCGGCCTGACCGCCGCCCTGCGCAAGGCCGCCGAGGCGGCCGACGACCTGCAGCACCTGCAGGCCTGGGCCGGGCAGGGCGTGGCGCTGGCACGGCCGGCGCCAGCGGCGCAGTGGCTGCCGGCGCTGTGGCGCGAGGCCGAGGCGCTGCTGGGCGGCGACGGATCGCCCGCCGTCAGCGCCGCAGCCTGACGAGCAGCCGGCCGTCCTCGACCCGCACCTCGTGCACCACGAGGTCCTGCGTCAGCGGCGCGCACAGCGCGCGGCCGGTGGCGATGTCGAAGCGGCCCTGGTGCAGCGGGCACTCGACGCTGCCGTCGGGCTCGACGAAGCCGCCGCACAGGCTGGCGTTGCCGTGCGTGCAGGTGGCGTCGATGGCGTGCAGCGCCTCGCCCAGGCGCACGAGGCCGATCTCGCGGCCGTCGACGAGCGCCGCGACGATGTCGCCGTCGGGGATGGCGGCGGCTTCGGCCACGTCGTGCCAGCGGGTTTCGTTCATGCGGGGTCCACGATGGAGTTGGCCAGCAGGTCGTTGTCGAAGACCAGCCAGCGCTGAGCGAAGCGCAGGCCCTCGGCCGTGGGCACCACGCGGTCGAGGTAGCGGCCGGCGAGCAGCACCTCGGGCATGGCGTCGCGCTTGGTGCGCACCACGAGCACCGGCGTCTCGGTGACGAGCGCGTCGCCTTCGCGCGCCAGCAGCCGCGGCGGGCCGCCCACGTGCCGCTGCGCGTAGGGGTCGTGGTAGATCGTCTCGCGCGCGCCGTAGACGCGGTCGGCCAGCATCGCGCGGCTGTCCAGGTGCAGGATGCACAGCGGCAGCCCACGCTCGAAGTTCTCGCGCGACTGCAGCTTGTACGAGCAGTTCTCGGTGAACAGCGCCGGCCAGCGGTCCAGATCGCGCGCGTCCAGCGCGGCGGCGTATTCGGCGTGCAGCTCGTGCAGCGCCAGCCACTCGTCGGCGGAAAACCTCATGGTGCCGCCTCCATCACCTCGCGCCAGTAGCGGTACATGCCGCGGATCAGCGTCTCGGTCACCATGTGCGGGGTGGGCTGCACGCCGTGGCCGTCGAGCTCGCTGACGGTGCGCGCCTGCGGGTGCGCAGCGAAGGCCTGCTGCGCGAACTCGATCACCTCGCCGTCGTCGGCGCTGACGAAGCCCGCGGGCCCGAACAGGTTGGCCTGGCGCAGCCGCCGCGCCGTCATCGCCTCGTCGTCGCTCTGGTAGCCGAAGTGCGTCCAGACGAAGTCGAACTCGCCCACGCCCACGGGCTGGATGTGGCGCGTGGACAGCGAGTTCACCTGCTGCTGCACGATGAGGCTGGGGAACAGCGTCATCATCACCACGCTGGGCCCGCCCCACCAGGGCTCGGGCACCACGTCGAGCAGCCGCGGGTCGTGCAGCTCCATGCCGGCCTTGAAGCTGCCCACGCCCTGCGTCACCGCGGCGGCGCCGCCCTCGTTGCGCCGGCTCACCATGCAGGCGTGGCGGGCGTGGCGGTCGATGACCATCTGGCTGCGCTGGTCGGCGCGCCACAGCCCGAAGGTCACGAACCAGGTGTGCAGCAGGCCGGGGTGGTAGGGGTCCTTGATGTTCTCCTGCATCAGCTTCCAGTTCGCCGGAATGCGCTGGCGGTTGATGCCCAGCAGCTTCAGCGGCCGGTCGGGGTTGAAGACGCGGTCGTACCAGGGCAGCACCTCGGGGCCGAGGAAGCTCTCGAAGGGCTCGACCTCGGTGTCGAAGCTCGCGAACACCGCACCGCCGCGGCGCGCCACCTTCAGCCTGGTCAGGCCGTGGTCCGCGAGCTTGAAGTCGGCCGGCATGCCGCCCTGCACCTGGCCGTCCTGCTTCACGCCGCGGCGGAAGGGCAATCCGACGAGGTCGCCATTGAGCTGGTAGTTCCACTGGTGGTAGGGGCAGACGAACTCCTTGACCGTGCCCGTGCGCTCGCGGCAGAAGGCCACGCCGCGGTGGGCGCAGCGGTTCTCGACCACGTGCAGCGCGCCGCCTTGGTCGCGCACCAGGATCACGCTGCGCTCGCCGACCACCGTGCGCTTGAAGTCGCCGGGGTTCGGCACCTCGCACTCCAGCCCCACGTAGCACCAGTGGCCCTTGTAGAAGAAGCGCTCGAGCTCGCGCCGGTACACGGCCTCGTCGGTGTAGGCCCAGCCGGGCACGCGGCTGGTCGGGGCGTTGCCCCAGTCGATGGCGGGCATGGGTGGCGGCTCTCCGCGGCCCGCGTCGGCAGGCGGGCCCGGGCCGCATTCTGGCCAGCGGGATCGCTTCGCGCCAGTCGGAGGGCTCCGAGCCGGCGGCGAGGCTCGCGATGCTCGAAGGCGCCGCGGCCAGACTCCGCGAGGCCAACAAAAAGCCCGCCGGGGCAGGGCGGGCTTCAGGGCTGCTGGCGAGCGCGCGAAGCGCCCGCAGCCTGGGGCTGTCCAGCCCGGATCCGGGTCTCCCGGTCCGGGCTGAGCCCCCTCGGGGGGTGGCGAGGACGCGAAGCGCCCGCAGCCTGGGGCCTGAACCAACCCCTCAGTTCATCTGCTCGATGCCCGCGATGGCCCACTGGCCGCCGTCGCCGTGCGGCTTGACCAGGTGCCACACCTCGTTGAAGGCCTGCGGCTGGGCGCCGCGCTCCTCGACGATGTCGCCGTGGAAGCGCACGCTGACGACCTGGCGGTCTTCCTCGTTCGTCACGTCCAGCACCTCGGCCTCGACGCGTTGCACGTCGGTGTGGTTTTCGCTGGCGCCGCGCTCGAGGATGTCCATGCGCAGGCTGGCGAACAGCTCGGGCGTGGTGAAGCGGCGCAGGTCTTCCAGGTCGGCAGCGTCGTTGGCGGCCTGCAGGCGGATGAAGATCATCTTGGCCGTGCGGGCGAAGGTCTCGCTGTCGAAGGCCGCGGGCACGAAGGCCTTGGGCACGCTGCGCTCGGCCACCAGCGGCGCGGGCTCGGCGGCGGGGGCTCCACCGATGCCGGGCACGGGGTCGGTCACGCCGGAGGCCGGGGCGCTGCCGCTGAACTGCGCGGGCGCGGCCGGGGCGGGCTGCGCGGGCGCGTTGTCCTGCGCCGGCCAGCTCACCTGGGCACCGCTGCGGGCCAGGCCGTTGCCGGCGCCGGCCAGGGCCGGCTGCGCGGGCTTGCGGCCGAAGCGGCGCATCAGGAAGGTGATCAGCGCGATCACGGCCACGGCCAGCAGCGCCATCATCAGGAAATTGGCGAGTTCCTCACCGAAGCCCAGCGCGCTGGCCAGGGCCACCAGGCCCAGGCCGGCCGCGAGGCCCGCGATCGGGCCCATCCACGAGCGCTTGGCGCCTGCGGCGGCGGCCGTGGCGCCGGCAGCGGCCGGCGCAGCGGCACCAGGCTGGGCCGGCGTGTTGCCCGGCGCGGGCGTGGCGGGCTTGGCGGGCGGGGCGTCGGGGGCGGTGCGCGCGGGCATGTCGCGCTGCATGCCGCTGGACTTGGAGCCGCCCAGCCGCTTGGCTTCGGAAATGGAGGGCACGGCCGTAGCGACCAGGGCCACGACCACGGCACCGATGAGCCAGTTCTTCATTGCGTGAGGTTCCTCGGAAAAAGTGAAGTCGCGCGGCGGAATCGCCGTCGCGAGCGCGAGTGTGAGGCATGCCGGGCCGTCGGCCCAAGGCCGTTGGGGGTGCCCTTGCCGCGGGTGGGTGCTCCGCGGCGGTCTTGGCCTAGGCGGCGCCGGCCCCATCATCGCACCGTCGGGCAACAGGAGGTGGTCGATCGGATGGACGCGAGCGTGGCGTGGTGGGTTCTGGCGGTGGCGCTGATCGGCGTGGGGCTGGCCGGCACCGTGTTGCCGGCGCTGCCGGGCACGGCCTTGATCTTCGGTGGCATCCTGCTGGGCGCCTGGATCGACGACTTCCAGCGCGTGGGCACGTGGCCGCTGGTGGCCGTGGGCGTGCTGGCGCTGCTGTCCTGGCTGCTCGACTATGTGGCGGGGCTGCTGGGCGCCCGCCGGGCCGGTGCCAGCCGGCTGGCGCTGGTGGGCGCGGCCGCGGGCACCGTGCTGGGCCTGTTCATGGGGCTGGTGGGCGTGCTGTTCATGCCCTTGGTGGGCGCTGCCGTCGGCGAGGCGCTGGCGCGCCGCCGGGAGGCCGACCGCCTGGGCGCGGGCCGTCAGGCCGTGAAGGTGGGCGTGGCCACCTGGCTGGGCATGATGGCCGGCATGCTGGCCAAGGTGGTGCTGTCCTTCGTGATGATCGGCATCTTCGTGGCTGCGCTGGTCGCCTGACGCGGCCGCGGCCGGATCACGCGCCCGCCATCCGGCCGAGCCACTCCCGCAGCGCCATGCGCACGAGTTCGAAGCCGCGGTCGGTGGGCACCCAGTCCATGGCCACGTAGGGGCCGCGCGCCGGCATGCCCATGGGGGCCGGCACCAGCTTCATGCCGTGCGGCGCCATCTCGCGCTCGAAGTGGCCGCGGGCTCGCGTCATGTGGTAGTGGTGGGTGACGAGCACGATCTGCTCGACGCCGGCGGCCCTCAGCATGGCGACGCTGGCCCGGGCGTTCTCGCGGGTGTCGCGCGACTGGCCTTCCGTCCAGCGCAGCTTGACGCCGAACTCCTGCTCGGCCGTGCGGGCGGCGATCTCGGCCTCGGCGGGCCCTGGGGCGGCTTCGTGACCGACGCCGCCGCTAAACAGCAGCGGCAGCTGCGTGCCGCGCGCCAGCCAGATGCCATAGCGCAGGCGCTCGATGCCGCGCTCGTTTAGCGTGGAAAGGCCGTATTCCGGGGCGAGCGCCCGGCGGCCGCCCCCCAGCACCACGATGGCCGTCTTCGGAGCCTTTCGCAGCTCGGCCACCTCGCGCTCGATCAGCGCCGGGGGTGGCCGCGTCAGCTCTCGCACCAGCACCGTGCCCAGGGCGACCGTGGCACCGAACCACAGCCCCAGCACGCCCAGCAAGATCAGCAGCCAGGCCAGCAGCCGGCGCTGGAACATGAGCCGCGCGCCCACCAGCACCAGCAGCAGCAGCGGCACGGGCGGCAGCAGCAGCGCCGTGATCCACGGCTTCCAGGACTCGATGCCCAGGGTGAAGAGGAGTTCGTTCATGGTGGGGCGTCGCCGCCGGCTACAGTCCGCGAAGTGTAAGGACGCGACACGGGGAGCCCCGCCCCCCAGCACACCAGGCTTCGATGAACTCACACATGCTCACCACGCCGGCCCGCATCACGCTCGGTGGAGGCTGCTTCTGGTGCCTCGAGGCGGTCTACGAGCTCGTCGATGGCGTCACCGCCGTCGAGAGCGGCTACTGCAACGGCCACGTCCGCAACCCCAGCTACGAGCAGGTGTGCAGCGGCGACACCGGCCATGCCGAGGTGGTGCAGCTCAGCTACGACCCGGCGCGCATCAGCCTGCGCGAGTTGCTGGAGATCTTCTTCGTCATCCACGATCCCACGACGCTGAACCGCCAGGGCAACGACGTCGGCACCCAGTACCGCAGCGGCATCTACGTCGAGGGCCCCGACCAGGAGGCCGTGGCGCGCGAGGTGGTCGCCGAGGTGCAGGCGGCGCTGTCGGCACGTGGTGCCGGGCGCGTGGTGACCGAGATCGCACCGCTGGCCAACTACTCGCGTGCCGAGGAGTACCACCAGCACTACTTTGCCCGGCACCCGGGCCAGGGCTACTGCGCCTTTGTGGTGGCGCCCAAGGTCGAGAAGTTCCGGCGTACCTTCGCGTCGCGCGTGCGGCGCGAGGGCTGAAGGCGGCGGCGCTACAGCAGCACGAAGCCGCTGGGCTCGTCCAGCTCGGGAAACACCGAGTCCAGGCCGCGCCGCAGGCGCTGGCGCCGGTGGCGCACCTGCGGATCGGCTCCGGCCAGCGCCGCGAAGGCCGGTGCGCGCAGCAGCCACAGGTCCACCGGCTCCTCGGCGGCACGCACCTGCGTCAGCAGCCACTCGACGCCGGCCAGGCCGTCGAGCGCGTGCATGAAGGTCCGCTTGAGGTCGACGAAGGCCCGGCGGGCCGCGGCGCGGGCCTGGCGGTCGTGCGGGAGGCCGGAGAGGTCGGGCTTGCCCAGTCCGGCGAGTGCCGGTCCGAACTGGCGGGGTGCGATGGTGTGCATGGCGGCGTCCCCTACAGCGGTGCGAACTGCGAGCGCGGGGCGCGCGTCGGGAAGTGCTGGTTGATGAGCAGCAGCCTCGCCTCGGCCTCGCCCTGGCTGTGGGCCAGCGCGACGGTGTTGTAGACATCGCTGCGCAGGTGCCACAGCTCGCGCAGCGAGTGCGCCTGCTGCACGCGCCAGCGCAGCTGCTCGGCGGCCACGCCGTCGAGGTCGGCCAGCGAGGCCCCGAACTCGCGCTTGACCTGGCCCAGGCGGTTGGGCGGCGGCGCCTGCACCTGCGGTGCCGGGGCCAGCAGCCAGAACATCAGCCGGTGCCAGCACCGCCCCAGCGTGCCGCCCGACACCGGCGCGAAGTACACCAGCGACGGCGGCATGCACTCGGTGCGCGGCATCGTGGCCGTGCTCGGCGCGGCGCGCGCCCGCGTCGGGCGCGGGGAGGGGGTGCGGAAGTGCAGCAGCGTCGACATGGTGGAGGTATCGGACACGGAAACGGGTTCTGAAGCCTGATCTTGTCGCCCCGGCGCCCGGCCCGATGGGGCGAACAACGGGGGCTTGCCTGCCCAGATCCGCGCCCCGGGGTGCGGGCAAGCCCGGGGCGGGTCTGCGCTGCCGCGCGGCGACACTGCCGGCTCCCGAACCCGCCCCGTGCACCGATGCGCTGGATCCGCCGCGGCCTGGCCGCGATCGCGCTGCTGACCCTGCTGGCTGCCCTGGCGCTGGGCCTGTACGCCTGGCAGACGTTGCCGGCCCACGACGGCACCCTGGTGCTGCCCGGCGCGCGCGGCGACATCCGCATCGAGCGCGATGCCCACGGCATCCCCACCATCGTGGCCGCCGATCCGCTGGACGCCGTGTACGGCCTGGGCGTGGTGCACGCGCAGGACCGCCTGTGGCAGTTGGAGACGCACCGCCGCATCGGCGCCGGCCGCACGGCCGAGGCCTTCGGCCCCGCGGCGCTGGATGCCGACCGCTTCCTGCGTGCGCTGGGCGTGCGCCGTGCCGCCGAGGCGCAGTGGGCGCAGGCCGGCCCCGCGACGCGGCAGGTCGTGGAGGCCTACGCCGCCGGCATCAACGCCGTCGTGGCCCGCGGCGGGCAGGCGCGCGCGCCGGAGTTCCTGCTGCTGGGGCTGCAGCCCGGCCGATGGGAGCCGGCCGACACCTTCGCCTGGGCCATCATGATGGCCTGGGACCTGGGCGGGAACTGGAACACCGAGTTGCTGCGCCTGCGCCTGGCGCTGAAGCTGCCGGTGGACCGCATCGAGCAGCTGCTGCCCCCGTACCCGGGCGACGCCGTGCCGGCCACGGCCGACTACGCGGCGCTGTACCGCTCGCTCGGCCTCGGCCCCGAGCGAGTGGCCGCCCTGACGCAGGGCTTCGACGCCGCGCCGCCCTCGGGCGTGGAGGGCGTGGGCAGCAACAACTGGGTGCTGTCGGGCTCGCGCACCACCACGGGGGCACCGCTGCTGGCCAACGACCCCCACCTCAAGCTCAGCGCGCCGGCGCTGTGGTACTTCGCGCGGCTGAAGGCGCCGGGGCTGGACGTGGCCGGCGCCACGATGCCGGGGCTGCCCTTCGTGGTGCTGGGGCAGAACGCGGACATCGCCTGGGGCTTCACCAACACCGGCCCGGACGTGCAGGACCTGTACCTCGAGCAGACCGACCCGGCCGACCCGAACCGCGTGCGCACGCCCGGCGGCTTCGCGCCGCTGGAAGTGGTGCAGGACCGCATCGGCGTCAAGGGCGGGGCCGACGTGCCCATCACCGTGCGGCGGTCGCGCCACGGCCCGGTCGTCAGCGACGCGGGCGGCATGGGCGACGTGCTGGGCCCCGCGGGGGCGGGCGTCGCGGCAGGCCGCCCCGGCTACCTGCTGGCCCTGCGCTGGACGGCGCTGGACGCCGACAGCGATCCCGTGGCGGTGGGCCTGGCGGTGCAGCAGGCGCGCAGCGTCGACGGCTTCTTCGCTGCCACGCGGGGGCTGGTGGCGCCGATGCAGAACATGGTGGTGGCCGACCGCGCCGGCCGCATCGGCGTCATCTCACCCGGCCGGGTGCCGCTGCGCGGCCCCGACAACGACCTCGGCGGGCGCGTGCCCGCGCCGGGCTGGGACGCGCGCTACAAATGGGCGGGGTTCATCCCGGCTGACCAGACTCCGCGCCGCCGCGACCCGGCCGTCGGCTGGATCGCCACCGCCAACCAGCGCATCACCGAGCCGGGCTACCCGCACCACCTGACGCACGAGTGGGCCTTGCCCTATCGCCAGCAGCGCATCGAGCAGGTGCTGGAGTCCCGGCCCAGGCACTCGCTGCAGGACCTCGCCGCGCTGCAGATGGACCAGCGCTCGCTGGCCATGGCCCGGCTGCTGCCGTGGCTGAAGCGCGCCGAGTCGGCCCACCCGCTGGCCGCGGCGGCCAAGGCGCAGCTCGAGGGCTTCGAGGCCGACATGGCCGCCGACCGGCCCGCGCCGCTGATCGCCTGGGCCTGGCAGCGCCAACTGGCGCGCGCGATCTTTGCCGACGACGCCGGCGAGGCCTTGTGGGACAAGAGCCTGGCCGGCCGCACCTTCCAGGACGCGCTCGAAGGCGTGCTGGCGCGCGACGACGCCAGCTGGTGCGACGACCGCGGCACGCCGGCGGCCGAGACCTGCGCGCAGCAGGCCGGGCTGGCGCTGACGCGCGCCCTTGACGAGCTGGCCGCGCGCCACGGCCCCGACGTCGCGGCTTGGCGCTGGGGCCAGGCGCACGTGGCGCGCTCCGAGCACCGGCCCTTCAGCCGCGTGCCGGTGCTGAACCGGCTGTTCGAGCTGCGCGCGCCCGTGGGCGGCGACACGCACACCGTCCAGGCCATGCGCGTGGTGCTGCGGCCCGACAAGCTGACCGGCGACCTCTACCACGTGGACCACTCCGCAAGCCTGCGCGCGGTGTACGACCTGGCCGACCGCAGCCGATCGGGCGTGATGCACTCCACCGGGCAGAGCGGCATCGTGTTCTCGCCGCGCTACCGCGACCAGGTGGGCCCCTGGACGCGCGGCGAGCTGTTGCCGCTGTGGCCGCAAGGCGCGCCGAGCACGACGCTGACGGTGCAACCCGCGCGCTGAGGCGCGGCGCCGGGCTGGCGCGCGCCTGCGCGGCTACAGCACGCCGTAGCGCTGCTTGCGCTCGGCCGTGAAGGCCCACCAGGGCTGGGCCGGGCCGCCGCGCATGAAGGCGCAGGCGGCCATGAAGGTGTCGAGCACGCAGGGGTCCTGGCGCCGGCCCGTGGCCTGGGCCAGCGCCTGGTACAGCGCCAGCGGGTCGGCCTCGGCCAGCTGCGCCGGGTGGCCGATGCCGATGGCGCGCAGGTCGGCGGCGATGGACGGGCCGATGTTGGGCAGCTGCTCCAGACGCTGGCACTCGGCCGCGGTGGCCGCCTTGCGCGGCGGCGGGGCCTTGGGCGGGCGGGCCGTGCCGGGCCCGCGGTTCGCGCCCGGCGGGGCGGGCAAGGGGAGACGGGGAGCCAGCACGGCGCGCCTCACATCAGCATGGTGTTGCGGATGAGGCCCACCGCGATGCCCTCAAGCTCGAAGTCGGCCGTGTCGGGCGGCACGTGGATGGTCTCGAAGTCCGGGTTCTCGGGGATCAGCTCGATGCCCTTGCTGGTGCGGCGCAGGCGCTTGACGGTGACCTCGTCGCCCAGGCGCGCAACCACGATCTGCCCGTTCTTGGCGTCCTTCGCCTTCTGCACGGCGAGCAGGTCGCCGTCGAGGATGCCGGCGTCGCGCATGCTCATGCCGCGCACCTTGAGCAGGTAGTCGGGCCGGCGCGCCCACATCGAGGCTTCCATCAGGAAGCTGGTGTCCACGTGTTCCTGGGCCAGGATGGGACTGCCGGCGGCCACGCGGCCCACCAGCGGCAGCGTGAGCTGCGCGATGGCCGGCAGCGGCAGCATGTACTGCTTGCCGATGCCGTCGAGCCTGGCCTGGGCGAGCGCGCGCAGCGTGTCAGACTTCAGCCGGATGCCGCGCGAGGTGCCGCCCACAAGTTCGATGACGCCCTTGCGCGCCAGGGCCTGCAGGTGCTCTTCGGCGGCGTTGGCCGACTTGAAGCCGAGTTCGGCGGCGATCTCGGCCCGCGTGGGCGGGGCGCCGGTACGCTCGATGGCGCTTTGCACGAGATCGAGGATCTGCTGCTGGCGGGGGGTGAGCTTGGGGCTGTCTTGCATGGCGGTGCCCGCGGCGGCGCGCAGGCTGTCAATCCATCCAGGGCTGTAGTTTCATCCAGAAAGACGAATATGCCAAGTGCGGATTCCCTCGTCGTGGTCATCGGCACCGGCGGCACCATCGCCGGCGCCGCCACGCGCCCCGGCGCCCACCTGGGCTACCAGGCCGGCGCGCTGGCTGCGCAGGCCCTGGTGGACGCCGTGCCGGCGCTGGCCGGCCGCGCCATCGAGGCGCACTCGCTCGCCCAGATCGACAGCAGCGACATGGACCACGCCACCTGGGTGGCCCTGGCGCGCGCCGTGGCGGCGCACCTGGCGCGGCCAGAGGTGGCCGGCGTGGTCGTCACGCACGGCACCGACACGCTGGAGGAGACCGCCGTCTTCCTGCACCACACCGTGGCGGCGACCAAGCCCGTCGTGATGACCGCGGCCATGCGCCCGGCCACCGCGCCGTCGCCCGACGGCCCGCAGAACCTGCTCGACGCCGTGACGCTGGCCGCCACACCCGGCGTGCAGGGCGTGCTGCTGGCCTTCGGCGGCGCCGTGTACGCCGGCACCGAGGTGCGCAAGGTGCACGGCTACCGGCTCGAGGCCTTCACGGCGGGCGACGCCGGACCGCTGGCGCTTAGGCAGGACGGGCGTCTGCGGGTGTTGCGCGCCTGGCCGATGGTGGGCGGTGACGCGGTCGCGGCGCTGGCCGTGCCGGTGGCCGACTGGCCGGTGGTGGACATCGTCACCAGCCACGCGGGTGCGCGTGGCGAGGGGCTGGCCGCGCTGGTGGCCGCCGGTGCGCGCGGCATCGTCATCGCCGGCACGGGCAACGGCAGCGTGCACCACGCGCTGCTGGCGGCGGCCGAGGCGGCGCAGGCGCGGGGCGTGCGCGTGCGGCGCGCGTCGCGCTGCATGGCCGGCGGGGTGGTCGAGGGCGGGGGCCGCGCAGCCGATGCCCTGCCATCGGCCGGCGACGCCACGCCCGCCCAGGCGCGCGTGCGCCTGCTGCTGGAACTGCTCCGGTCATCCTGACTTCGACAAGGGGCGCGGGTGCCGTGTGGCCGCTTGTCCGGCACCGACCCGAATCGCCGCGCGAGGGCTCGGCCGCGCGGCTCGATCCGTCGCAATGACCCTGCGCTGGTCAGGGCGAGGCGCCGCAGTGCGCCCACGCCCGCAGAATGCCCCCGGCACTTCAGGCCTTTGGCGGCGACGTCAGCCGGGCAGTGCCCACAGTACCAACGACAGACCAGGAGACAACATGCGATCAGCCGTCCTCGAAACCAGACCAGCGGCCCTTGACCCGGGTCGCGAAGGCCGTCGTGCGCCAGCACGCTGGCTGCCGGCCAGCCTCATTGCCGTGGCGGCGCTGGTGGGCGCCACCGCCGCGACCGCGCAGGTCACCGTCAAGGCCGAAGAGTTCCAGAAGGCCGATTCGCCCTGGGACATGGCCTTCCTGCCCGATGGCACGATGTTCTTCACCGAGAAGTGCAAGGGCCTGTCCGTGCGCCTGCCCTCGGGCAAGGTGAACGCCCTGCTGGGCGTGGGCGACAGCAAGGGCTACGCGACGGTGCGCAACGACCTGTTCTGCGACGGCCAGGCCGGCGTGCAGGGCGTGGCGGTGGACCCGAACTTCGCGACCAACCGCTTCGTGTACGTGTTCGCCAGCTCCAAGGGCCCCAACCGCACCTATGGCGGTTTCAACAACATCGTGATGCGGATGAAGGTGGACGCGCCGCTGGCCGCCGTGTCCGACATCTCCGAGATCATCAACGACATCGGCTACAAGCCGGCGAAGTCGGCCCACCCCTTTGGCGGGCCGGGCGCGCACAACGGCGGCCGCATCCGCTTCAACCCGGGTGATGGCTTCCTGTACGTGCTGACGGGCGACAACCACAGCGGCGCAGGCCCGCAGCACCCGACGCGGATCATCGGCAAGGTGCTGCGCGTGGACCGCGACGGCAAGGCTGCGGCCGGCAACAACCCGCCCGCCGGCTTCGACAAGCGCATCTTCGCCTACGGCTTCCGCAACCCGCAGGGCATCGCCTTCCGGCCCGGCACCAACGAGGGCTCTATGCCGTTTCGTGTGGAACGCGACAGCCTTACCTGACGGCCGCGACGGCGCTGAACGGGTGAGCGGGCAGGTTCTTCAGGCGTGACAGTCGCAGGTAGGCGATGGCGATGAAGTTCCTGGCCGTGCGGTACC
>CAIKLM010000087.1 GCA_903828235.1 uncultured beta proteobacterium
GGCCGTGGCGGCGGAACTGGCCCGCAGCGACGCCCGCACGCCGCTGCCGCCGCAGGCGCGCGTGGTGGCCCTGCCGGCCGCGCCCGACGCGCGGCTGCGCCTGGCGCCCTGCCGCGAGGTCCAGGCCCTGCCCAGCCCCGGCGCACCGGCCTGGGGCCGCACCCGGGTGCTGCTGCGCTGCGCAAGCGGCGCCACGGCCTGGCGCATCAGCCTGCCGGTCCACGTTCAGGTGTGGGCGCCGGCCTGGGTGGCCGCGGCTCCGCGCGCCGCCGGGGACGCGCTGGCCGAGGGTCACCTGAGGCCCGGGGTCGTCGACTGGGCCGCGGCGCCCACGCCGCCCCTGCCGCTGACCAGCAACCCCGCCGGCCGGACGCTGGCCCGGCCGCTGGCCGCCGGCGAAGCGCTGCGCGAGGCCGACCTGCGCAGCCGCCAGTGGTTCGGCGCGGGCGACACGGTGCAGGTCACGGCCCGGGGTTCGGGTTTCTCCATACGGGCCGAAGCCCAGGCCCTGACGCCCGGCTACGAGGGGCGACCGGCACGGCTGAAGGCCGGCAACGGCCGCGTCTTCAGCGCCACCCCGGTGGCCGAACGCGAGGCCGAGGTGCTGCTGTGACCCCCCTCGCCCGCCGTGGCCGACGGCAACACCCCCGTGAACCGGGGGGTTCGGCGAGAATCCGCCGGAAACGCCTAAAGTCCGCCGCCGGCGCTGCCGATAGTCCTGCCAATCTGCCGGTCCCGTCATCCTGACGAGTCGTCGGCCAGGAGTCCATCATGAAGATCGGTCCTCTCGAACCCAAGACCATCGCCGCGCCGGCCACCGCCGAGCGCAAGGCGGCACCGCAGCCCGCCTCGGCCGAGCCGAGCGCGCAGGTGAAGCTGTCCAACGCGGCGCAGGGCCTGCAGGCGGCCGAGGGCGATCCCACCTTCGACACCGCCAAGGTCGAGCGCATCGCGCAGGCCATCCGCGACGGCCAGTTCAAGGTGAACCCCGAGGCCATCGCCGACAAGCTGATCGTCAACGCCCAGGAACTGCTGAGCCGCAAGCCCAGCTGAGCAGGCACGCGCAGCCATGAGGCACAGCCAGCAGGAATTCGATTCCATCAGCGATGCCGCCGCGCAGGCGGCCGCGCTGGAGCGGCCCCTGGAGGCCGTCGAACAGCAGCTGGTGGCGCTGGGCACGGCCCTGCACCGCCAGGACGCCGCCGCGGTCGACGCCGCCGCGGCCGAACTCCACGTGGCGCTGGCCGCCGCGGTCGACCACTTCACGCTGGCGGCCCGCCAGGGCAGCGTGCCGGCGCCGCTGCGCCGGCGGCTGGCCCAGGCCGGCGGTCAGGTGGCGGCGCAGCGCGAAGCGCTGGCGCGCGCCACCGCCTCGCTGGACCGCGCGATCGACGTGCTGATCCCGCGCAGCGCGCCGGCAACGCTGTATTCGTCGCAAGGTGCCTCCGAGCGCTTGGGGGGCGGCGGCGCGCTGATGGCCTGAGAGGGCAGAGCCATCCCCCGGAGTTCGTCACCGACGGGGCCCCTCTTGGCTCCCACCCCGGTGGCCCAGGCGCCCTCCGGTTGGTGCCTCCCGGCCAACCGGGTGGCCACGACCCGGGCACCGCGACCGGCGGTCATGGTCAGGCGGTCGCCAGCGCGGGCTGCGGACGATGCGGGCGATCCCCGAGACCACTCGCCCCGGATGGCGCATCGGCTCGATGCGGTCCTGGGGCTCCAGGGCGCAGTCCGAGACGCACCCTGGCGCGCACCCCAGCGCCATGAGCCGCGCCCGCCCCCGATCACGCCATGTCACCTGGCGGCACGGCCTGGGCACCTTGGCTCGGCATGTGGCTCTGCGGACGTCTCAGCCCGCCGGTTGGCGTCCGTTCGGTATGCGCGCGGCGATCCCATCTTGAAGTGGGACTTGGCCCCGATAACGATCGTGTCCACGTACGACTTACGCGGACACGATGACACCGCAGGAAGTTCCACGAGCTGTGGGTCAACCACGGCAGCCAGGTCGGCGAGCGGGCGCTGAAGTTCTTCGGCGAGATCCATGGCATCGAGCGCGAGGTGCAAGAGCTCGAACCAGACGAGCGAAGGCGAATACGCCAGCAGCGCTCGGCCAAGATCACCGACGCCCTGCATCAATGGCTGGAGCAGCAACGCAAGCTGGTGCCCGAGGGATCACGGTCAAGGCCATCGACTACAGCTTGAAGCGGCGGAAGGCGCTGACTCGCTTCATCGAAGACGGTGATCTGCCGGCTGACAACAACTGGGTTGAGAACCAGATCCGTCAGATTGCCATCGGCAGGTCGAACTGGCTGTTCGCAGGATCGCTGCGCGCCGGCCAGCGAGCAGCGGCGGTGATGAGCCTGCTGCAGTCGGCGCGACTCAACGGGCTGGACCCGTACCTCTACATCAAGGACGTGCTGACCCGGCTGCCGACGCAGTCGGCGGGACGGATCGAGGAGTTGCTGCCGCGTCGTTGGCAGCCGGGCGCATCGCGCTGATGCGCCTCAAGCTCGCGGGGTGGGTTGCACGCACGCTTACTCCGTTCGGCCACTCTGCGCTGGGCATCCGCAACACGTGACAACTGCACGCGCCGCACGCGACCGTGCCTACAGCAGCGCTGGCGCGAACCGAAAACCCACTTGTCCCTTTCGTGCTGCAGCGCCAGCGCATCCCACTGCGTGTCGGGGGCGGCACCTCTCCTATCGATACATGAATCACGAGACCACGCATCCACCCGGCACAGGCTTGGCCAGCTGGCCTCTCAGAACCCTGCTGGGCTGGGCTCTGCTGGCAACTGGGCCCTTGTTGGCCTGGCCCGGCGGATGGGTCGTGCTGCCGGCGTTTGCCAGCGCGACAGCTGGTTGGTTGCTGCTTCAGCGTCGGACAGTTGCGGACCCGTCGATCATGGTTGAGCCACCGGCATACGCGCCAACCCCGGATGCTCGCGCTCCGGCCGCGGGTCGTATCGGCGCCGAGGTCATGGTCAGCGAGGTTGTCCCGGTGTGGGCGCGGCAGATGGAGGCGACCCGCGACGTCGTCTCGGGCGGGCTTCAGGAACTGCTTGAATCGTTCAGCCGGACGTCAGGGTGCTTGGAGGATCTGGGCCGGACGTTGGACTCACTGCAGATTGGCGCCGAGCCCGGTGCGATTGACCAAGCACTGCGCCGCGAGTCGGGTGCGCTGGACGCGCTCACCGAGGCCAGCTGTCGAGCCTTCAAGGAGCGCGACACCATGCTCGCGGAACTCGGCCGATGTGCCGATGCCATCGGGGAGCTGGAGCGCTTGGCGAAGCAGACTCGCGAGATCGGTCGCAGCACACGGCTGGTGGCGTTCAACGCCTCGATTGAGGCCAATCGCCAGCAAGGCGGCCGCGCGGACAGCGGCAGCCTGGCGGTGGCCAGCGAGTTGCGGGCGCTGGCCGGCCGAATGGCCGAGACGGGCGAGCAAATCGAGCAAGTGGTGGCGCGACTGCTGGGCAGCATCTCCGGCCCACGTCGGGGCTTCGAAGCCGCCGACACGAGCATGCAGGAGCTCCGGATGGAGATAGACCTTTGCGCCCGCGCCGCGTTGGGCGCGCTGCTCGGTTCGCTTGGCAAATCGCTGTCGGGCAATCAGTCGCTGCGCGATACCAGCCGCGAGCTGGGGAACCAGCTCGAGACGGCGTTCGTGAACTTCCAGTTCGGTGACCGGGTGTCGCAGATGCTGACCATCGTGAGTAACGACATGGTGAGTTTCGCACGCTGGGTCACCGAGAACCCCCGCTGCACCCAGACCGATGCAGCCGCGTGGCTGGCAGCTCTGGAGGCAAGCTACACGATGGAAGAACAGCGCTCCACCCATCATGGCAACGTGCACGTGAACAACAGTGCCAGCGTCGAGTTCTTCTGATTCAGACCAAAGGCAACCTTCGTATGAGCAAGACCGTAATGATCGTGGACGACTCCGGCAGCTTTCGCACCGTCGTCAAGCTGGCGCTCCAGAAGTCCGGCTATGAGACCGTTGAGGCCGTGGACGGCCAGGACGCCGTCACCAAGCTGGACGGGCGCAAGCTGAACCTCATCGTCTGCGACGTGAACATGCCCAACATGGATGGGCTGTCCTTCCTGCGGCATCTGAAGACCACGGGTTCGTACAAGTTCATCCCAGTGATCATGCTCACCACCGAGAGCCAGGAAGCCAAGAAGGCCGAGGGCAAGGCTGCAGGCGCCCGCGCATGGATCACCAAGCCCTTCCAGCCCAGCCAACTGGTCGACGCCGTGAACAAGCTCTGCGTCTGAGTCTGCATCATGACACGGACGATCCTGCTCATCGACGACTCTCCCAGCGTGCGCACGCTCATGCGCGGCGCGCTGGAACGCGAGAAATTCAGCGTGGTCGACGCCTACGACGGCGAGGAGGCGATGGACAAACTCGACGGTCAGCCATTCGGCCTGATCGTCAGCGACCTGGCGATGCCACGGATGGACGGGTTGTCCTTCCTGCGCTGGCTACGCGTACACCCGCGCTACAAGTTCACGCCGCTGCTGATTCTGACCACCGAGACCCGCAAGCAGGTGAAGGAGTCGGCCCGCCAGATGGGCGCCCAGGGCATCCTGGCCAAGCCCTGCACCCCTACGCAGCTGGTCACCGCCGTGCAGCGGCTGTGCCGTTGAACCAGGTCCACCCATGTCGACAACCCACCTACTGGCCCTCGGCCCCGAGATGACCATGCCAGTCGCTGCCGCTGTGCGCAGCCAGCTGGTCGAAGCGCTGAACCGCGCCGGACCACTGAATCTGGACCTAGGCGGCATCTCCGACTTCGACAGCAGTGGCATTCAGCTGCTACTGGCCGCGCGTCGCAGCCTGGCCGCACGCGGCGACGCGCTCAACCTGCACGCGGCCAGCGCCCCAGTGCGGGATGCGCTGGCGATCTTTGGCCTGGGCGACCTGCTCAAGCCTGCAATGCCCTGAGGAGTACAACATGACGAGCGACGACGACGCCGAAGTAATTGCCGCCGCACGGGCCGGCTTCCTGGACGAAGCCGCCGACATGCTGCAACAGTTCGAAGCCGCACTGCTGGTGATGGAAAGCGACCCCGGTAACGCCGAGAACCTGAACGCGGCATTCCGGGCGGCACACACCATCAAGGGCACTGCAGGACTGTTCGGCTGCGACGCGGTGGTGTCCTTCACGCACGAGGTCGAGACGCTGATGGAAGCGCTGCGCTCGGGCGACCTGGCCGTCAGCGACGCCATCTCGGCGGCGCTTCTCGAAGGCCGCGACCAGATGGAGGCCCTCATCGACGAAGTGCGCACTGGGGCCTGCGACCCGGAGGTGCGGGCGCGCAGTGTCACGTTGGGGCAGCGCTTGCAGCAGCTGCGCTGCGGCGACGCCACCGACCTTGGTGACGGCGCCGCCGAGCCGACAGCGACGGCCGCCGCATCCACGGACGAGACCGCCGGAGCAGGCCTGTGGCACATCTCGCTGCGCTTCGGTCCCGACGCACTGCGCAACGGCCTCGATCCGCTGGCCTTCCTGCGCTATCTGGGCAAGCTGGGCAGCGTGGTCCAGGTGCACACCCTGACGGACGCCGTACCCCCGCTGGCCGCACTGGACGCCGAGTCCTGCAACCTGGGCTTCGAGCTGCGCCTGCTGACCGAACGGAACCGACAGGACATCGAACAGGTTTTCGAGTTCGCGCTCGACGACTGTGCGCTGGCCATCCTGCCGCCGGACGCCGGAGTGGCCGAGTACGAGGCCTTGCTGACCGAACGATGCGGCGGCGACGACACGGCGGCCGCTGCACTGCGGGCCATTTGGCACCGCCAGGGTGTCAATCTGCAAGCGGACGAAGCCCCGCTCGCGGCCGCGGCACCGGAGACCGCCGAGGTGGCAACAGCCGCGCCGGCTGCGCTCTCCGCGCCAACGCCCTCCGCGCCCGAGCGCCGTGCCAGTGGATCGGACCGCCGATCGGCCACAGGCCGCCGCGGTGATGAGGCGCGCTTCATCAAGGTACGTGCCGACAAGCTTGACCATCTCATCGACCTGATCGGCGAGCTCGTCATTGCCGGCAGCGGTGCGCAGATGGCAGCCAACGCCGAGGGCAGTGCGAGCTTCCTGGAGGCCTCGCAGCGCGTCAGCGACCTGGTACAGGCCACGCGCGACGGGGCCCTGAGCCTGCGCATGGTGCCCGTGGGAGAGACCTTCAGCCGCTTCACGCGCGTGGTGCGCGACATCAGCAAGCAGCTGGGCAAGGAGATCGAGTTGATCGTCACCGGGGGCGACACCGAGCTCGACAAGAGCATGGTCGAGCTCATCGGCGATCCGCTGATGCACTTGGTGCGCAACAGCCTGGACCACGGCATCGAGGGCCCGGACGAGCGCATCGCCGCCGGCAAGGCACGCGTCGGCCGATTGGGTCTGAACGCCTATCACGAGGCCGGCAGCATCGTCATCGAGGTCAGCGACGACGGCCGGGGCCTTGCGCGCGACCGCATCATGAAGAAGGCGGTCGAGCGAGGCCTGGTGGCGGATGGCTCCGCGCTGTCCGACCCCGACGTCTGGCAATTGATCTTCGCGCCGGGCTTCTCCACCGCCGAGCAGGTGACCGACATCTCGGGCCGTGGAGTGGGCATGGACGTGGTCAAGCGCAACATCGAGGCGCTGCGCGGCCAGATCAGCCTCGCCAGCACCGAGGGGCGGGGGACCACGACGCAGATCCGGCTGCCGCTGACGCTGGCCATGATCGACGGATTCCTCACCTTGGTGGGCGGCGTGCACTACGTCCTGCCGCTGTCGGTGGTGAGCGAGTGCATCGACCTGCCGCACGAGTGCCAAGAGCACCCCGACCGCACTGCCGGCACCTTCGACCTTCGCGGCGAAGTGCTGCCCTACCTGGACCTGGCGCTGTTCTATGGCGCCGAACCAACGGCTGACGCTGTGCGGGGTCGTCGGAGCCTGGTGGTCGTGCGCCAGGGCGCCGTGCGCGTCGGCCTTGTCGTCGACCGGCTGCTGGGCGAGCACCAGACCGTGATCAAGCCGCTGGCGGGCATCTTCAAGCCCCTGGAGGCTCTGGCCGGCTCCACCATCCTGGGCTCGGGCGACGTGGCGCTCGTGCTTGACATGCGGGGCCTGATGGCCGCGGCCATCCGGCCCGGCTCTACCGGCGCCCGCGCCCGTGCCGCCACGCCCGCCCCTGCCACCGCCATCAGCCGCATGCGGAGCGACTGAGCCGGTGCAGCCCCTTAACAAATCCTTACCGCACCCAACGCGTACCCCAGAGAGGACCACCGTGAAGCACATCCTTCGTTCCATGCAGCTGTGGCAAAAATTCGCCACGCTGGGCATCATCGGCGCGGTCATGACCGCCGTGCCCACCTATCATGTGATCAAGACGCGCAATGCCGAGATCGCCGTGGCCAAGAGTGAGGAAGCCGGCATCGGGCCCGTTCGCTCCGCCGTCGCGCTGCAGCGGGGCCTGCAGGCGCACCGTGGCTACTCGGGGATGGTGCTGGGCGGCAACGCCGCCTCGGACGGCGACCGCAAGGTCCGCGCCACCGAGGTCGCAACGGCCCTTGCGACCCTGAACAAGCAGATGGTCGACCTGGCCTACACCTTGCCGGTCGACAGCTCCAAGGCGCTGAAGAGCGATTGGGACCGGTTGCATCAGCAGGTCGACAGCCGCAGCATCACACCGGCCGACAGCTGGGCGGGGCACGGGGCCCTCGTGCAGGCCAACATCACCCTGATCGATCAGGTGGCCGATGCTTCAGGCCTCTCGCTGGACCCGGTGTCCGAGACCTACTACCTGATGACGGCCATGGTGGACCACCTGCCGCGCCTGGCCGAAGTGCTGGCCATGACCCGAGGCATGGGCGCGCAGATGCTGGCGGCCAAGGAGATCACCAGCACCGAGCGGGCTCGGCTGGCGCTGTTTGCAGAGCAGGCGCAGTACCTTCGCTCGAGGGCGACCGCGCAGATCGACAAGGCGGTCGGTATCGATCCGGACCTCAAGGCGCAGTTGGCCAACGTGGTGACGGCGGCCGCGGAGTCCGACCGCTTCTTCAAGCTGGTCGAGAAGGAACTGCTGAGCGGCACCAAGTCGTCCTTGACCTCGATGGACTACTTCCGCGCCGGCACGCAGGCCCTGGACGCCCAGTACAAGCTGCTCGACGAGACGGCCACCGCACTCGACAACAAGCTTCGCGACCGCATCGAGGCAACCCAGCAGGCACGCAATCTCCTGCTGGCGCTGCTGGCTGGGCTGGGCGCCGTCGCCGTGGGCCTGGGCTTCGCCATCTCGCGTTCGGTCACCAAGCCGCTGGGCCACGCCGTGGAGGCGGCCACCGCAGTGGGGGAGGGCAACCTCGAGTTCCCGATCGCCACGACCGGTCGCGACGAGGCCGCGAAGCTCCTGCAGCGGCTGGCCGACATGCAGGGCCAGTTGCGCCAGCGCCGGGTCGAAGACAGCGAGCGGCTGGCCGCCACCGAGTCGGCCGCCCGCGCCGCGAGCCAGGTCGCCGAGGAGATTGGTGCCGCCGTGGACGGCGCCACCCAGGGCGACTTCACGCGCCGCATCGCGCTCGAGGGCAAGGAAGCCTTCCACGCCGACCTCTGTGGGAAGTTCAACCAGCTCGTCGACACCGTCAGCGGCACCATCCGCGAGGTGCGCGCCGCAGCCAACCAGCTCAGCGCCGCCAGCGGGCAGGTCACCCAGACCAGCCAGAGCCTGAGCCACGGTGCCAGCCAGCAGGCGGCCAGCGTGGAGGAAACCACCGCCTCGCTGCAGGAGATCAGCGCCAGCGTCAAGGGCAACGCCGAAAGCGCCAACGTCACCGATGGCATCGCTACCAAGGCCGCCAGGGAAGCCGCCGACGGTGGTGCCGCCGTCGGCCAGACGGCGGAAGCCATGAAGTCGATCGCCACCAAGATCAGCATCATCGACGACATCGCCTACCAGACCAACCTGCTCGCGCTGAATGCCGCCATCGAGGCCGCGCGCGCCGGCGAGCACGGCAAGGGCTTTGCGGTCGTGGCCGCCGAGGTGCGCAAGCTCGCCGAGCGCAGCCAGGTGGCTGCGCAGGAGATCGGCAGTCTGGCCTCGCACAGCGTGGGCCTCGCCGAGAAGGCCGGCACGCTGCTGTCGGGCATGGTCCCTGGCATCCAGAAGACCAGCGAGCTGGTGCAGGAAATCGCGGCAGCCAGCGGCGAGCAGAGCGAAGGCGTCGCGCAGATCACGGGCGCCATGAGCCAGCTCAGCAGCGCCACGCAACAGACCGCCAGTGCGAGCGAAGAGCTCAGCGCCACGGCCGAGGAACTGTCGGCCCAGGCTGAACAGCTCCAGGAGTTGATGAGCTTCTTCCGCCTCGCCGACGACGGCACCGAGACCGCAGGCCCGGTGTCACGGGGCGGCGCGGCCCGGCCGCGCGCGACGCGCGCGGCGCCACCCGCAGCCAGCGCTCTGCGCTTCGGCCATGCCACCAAGGTTGCCGCGCGACCCGCGCCCGCCCTGGCGGACGACAGCGTCGACGAGGCCGCGTTCGGACGTTTCTGAGCCAACCCCGGGGCGTCGACACGCCCCGCACACCGCTGAACGCCATGCTCCAATCCCTCAACTCCCTGCCGTCCACTGCCCTCCCGGGCGGCACCGGCCATGACGCCGATACGCCGCTATCGCTGCTACGCATGTCGGTGGGCGACGAAGCTCTGGCCGTCTCGATCGACGACGTGCGCGAGATCCTGCAGGTCGCACGCCTGACCCCGCTGCCGCGCACGCCGGACTTCGTGCGTGGCGTGATGAACCTGCGCGGCGCCGTGGTACCGGTGATCGACCTGTCGGCGAGGCTGGGCGGCCCCGCCACGGTGACCGGGCGCCGCTCGTGCATCGTCGTCGTGGACGCCACCGACGCCGTCCCGGCCAACGCCAATGGCAACGACCCCGACGGCCTCGGCCAACCGTTCACCGTGGGGCTGCTGGTCGACGCGGTCTACGAGGTGTTCGACCGTGCGGCGCACGAAGTCGAGTCCGCGCCCGCGCTCGGCACGCGCATCGCCCCGGGCTTCCTGCGGGGCATCACACGCTCGGGCGGGCAGCTGATCGGCGTGCTGGCGCTGCAGCAAGTGCTGGCCGCCGATGACCTCTCCAACGCCATCGCAGCCTGGCGCACGCATTGAAGGACTCCCCATGACCGCGCTATCGCGCAAGGCCTTCGAGGCCGTCACGCAGTTGTTCCACGAGGCGTCGGGCATCCGCCTGGGCGACAACAAGGAAGCCCTGGTCGCCGGCCGGCTGCAGCGCCTGGCCCAGGAGGCCGGCGTGGACGACCTTGAGGTCTATGTCGAGCGCTTGGTGCGCGGCCACGCCCCGGCCGCCGAGATGACCCGCGTCATCGACAGGCTGACCACCAACGAGACCTACTTCTTTCGCGAGCCCCAGCATTTCAATGATCTGGCCGAGCGGCTGCAGGCGCACCAGGCCGCGGGCGGCGGCGAGTTCAGTGTGTGGAGTGCCGCCAGCTCCAGCGGCGAAGAGGCCTACAGCGTCGCGATGCTGATGGCCGACCAGCTGGGCGACGGCCCCTGGCAGGTGTGGGGTACCGACCTGTCGACGGCCATGGTGGACAGCGCGCGCCGCGGCGTCTACTCCATGGAGCGCGCCCGCCTGGTGCCGCCTGACTACCTGCGACGCTTCTGTCTCAAGGGCCAGGGCGACCACCGAGGCGATCTTCTGGTGAGCAAAGCGCTGAGGCAACGCGTGCACTTCCTGCCGGGCAACCTGATGGCCGATTTGCCGCAGCTGCCGACGTTCGACGTGATCTTCCTGCGAAACGTGCTGATCTACTTCGACAACGAGGCCAAGTCGCGGATCGTGCGGCGCGTGCTGCAGCAGCTCAAGCCCGACGGGGTGCTCTACACCGGCCATGCCGAGTCGCTGTCGACGCTGAACCTGCCGGTACGGGCCTTGGCCACCGCGATCCATGTCCGCGCCTGAACGGACGACCTTGGCGCTGCGCATGGCACGTGCGGCCGAGCGCGTCGCGCGCGGCGGCGTGCGCACGGACTTCGCAGCCCGCGCGCACACAAGACGCTCGCAGATCCCGGCACGCCCGGGCGAGCACCTGACGCTGATGCCGGGTCAGCTGCATTTCGGCGGCCATGCAGCGACCTTGCGCACTCTGCTGGGATCGTGCCTGGCCGTGACCTTGTGGCACCCCGAACGGCGGCTGGGCGGCATGTGCCACTTCCTGCTGCCCTCGCGCCAGCGCAAGGAGGACGAGCCGCTCGACGGCCGATACGGCGACGAGGCGCTGGAGGCCATGGTGAACATGCTGCGCGCCACCGGCTGCGCGCCAGCCGACTTCCAGGCGCATCTGTACGGCGGTGCCGACACCATGCCCGAAGGCAACTCGCTGAAGTTCAACGTGGGCGAGCGCAACATCGAGCAGGGCTTCAACCTGGTCGACCGCTACGGCTTCCAGATCCACGGCGTCGATGTGGGCGAAGACGTCCCAAGAACCGTGGTGCTGACGCTGGCGACCGGCGAGGTCACCATGCGCCGGGGCCAAGGCACGGCGCCGCAACCCCACCTGCAGTCCAGTCCTCATCGGAGCAGAACATGAACGAACGTCGCATCGGCGTGATCGTGGTCGACGACTCGGCCGTGGTGCGCAAGCACTTGGCCGACACGCTCACCGCGGCAGGCATCGAGGTCATCGCCGCCGCGAGCGACCCCCTGTTCGCCTGGCCCAAGATGGAAGCACGCTGGCCCGACGTGATCGTGCTCGACGTGGAGATGCCGCGCATGGACGGCATCAGCTTCCTGCGCAAGGTCATGAGCGAGCGGCCGACCCCCGTGGTGATGTGCTCCACGCTCACCGCGGCGGGAGCCACGACCACGCTGCAGGCGCTGGCCGAGGGCGCGGTCAGCTTCGTCACCAAGCCCAAGCTAGGACTGCGCGACTTTCTCGGCGATCCCAGCAATGGCCTGGTCGCCGCGGTGCGCACAGCGGCCCAGGCCCGCGTGCGCAAGTCGCCGCCGCCGGCAGCCGGCTCGCCGGCTGTCGGCGCCCTGAAGCGTCCGCCAGCCGCACCGCCGCCCGCCGCACTCCGCGCCATGGCCGAGACCACCGACCGCGTACTGGCCATCGGAAGCTCCACGGGCGGCGTGCAGGCCATCGAGAGCGTGCTGACCGCCCTGCCCCGCACCACACCGGGCATCGTCATCGTTCAGCACATGCCGGAGTCGTTCACCGCCGCGTTCGCCGCCCGGCTGAACAGCCTGTGCGAGCTCGACGTCCGCGAAGCGCGCGACGGCGACCGCGTGATCCCCGGACGCGTGCTCATCGCTCCAGGGGGCCGTCACATGCAGTTGGTGCGCAGCGGCGCCCAGTATCTGGTCACCGTGCGGGACGGCCCGCTGGTCAACCGCCACAAGCCCAGCGTGGACGTCCTGTTCCGCAGCGTTGCCCACCATGCGGGCGCCAACGCCGCCGCCGTTCTGCTCACCGGCATGGGAGATGACGGCGCGCGGGGTCTTCTCGAGCTGCGTCAGGCCGGCGCCCACACCGCGGCACAGGACGAGGACACCTGCGTGGTCTTCGGCATGCCCCGCGAGGCCATCCGGCTGGGTGCCGCCGCCGATGTGGTGCCGCTGCACCAGGTGCCGGGCTGGCTGCAGGCGGCGGGCCACGCGGCCGCCACCACCGCGGTCACTGCCGCTGCCGGGCCCTGAACAGCCAGTGCGCATCACCGCTTTTCGCACCGATGCCGGGATGGCTCAAGAGCCAGCATCGCGCTTCGACGCCCAACCGTCACCGCCTAAATGAGCGACCACACCCAGAACCGCCATACCCACTGGGCCTACGCCCGGTTCCATCAGGCCGTGGCGCCCGGCGAGCGGCTGATGATCCGCCTGCGCTTGCGCAGCAAGCTGGCGCTGCTGGGGGTTCTGATGACGGTTCCCCTGCTGCTGCTGGGAGCGCTCAGCCTCCGCGACCTGTGGCGGCAGCTCGACATGGTCGAGCGAGAGACCGCGGGTCTGCAGGCGCTGGGCCTGCTGGTCAGGATCGTTCCCGAGCTGCAGCTGCAGCGCGCGCAGGCGATGGCCGACCCGGTCTCGCCGCCGCAGGATCCGGCACACCACCTGGCCGCGAGCCGGCGCGTCGTGGACGAGGCGCTGCCCGCGCTGGTCCAGGCCATGGCCGCCGAGGCGTTGGCCCCGGCCCGCGAGCCCTGGCAGACCCTGCATCAGCGGCTGAATGCCAGCGCCGGGGGCGCCGGAGGCGGCTTCACAGCACAGTCCGAACTCCTGGATGCCACGAATTTGCACATGCGGCTGGTGGCCGAGGTCTCGGGGCTGGTCCTGAACGACGATGCAGTGGCCTACCAGATGATCGACTTGCTGGTGAACGTCGACCCGCAGCTCGCCGAGGCTTTGTCCAGGACGGTGGCACTGGGTGGCGCTGCGCTGGCCAAGGAGGGGGTCAGCATGACCGAGCTCGCACAGGTGCTGGCCGTCGGCCAACTGGCCGCCCGGACGCAGGCGAACCTGCACGCCCGGCTGGAGGCCCTGGCCCGCCACGACGGTGAGGCGCCGGGCTCGGCGGCCCCAGCCCGCGCGGCCGTGGAGCAGTTCATGCGGGACGTGGATGCGCGCTTCGGTACATCCGGCGTGGGTGGGGACGCGGCTCGCTTTCGCGCCGATGGTGACCACGCCCTCGCACTCGTCCATGCCTTGCAGCGCGACCTGATCCTGCGGCTGCAGGCCCACCAGACCCAGACGGAACGCCTGCTGTGGCTCAAGATGGGCACGCGGACGGCGGTCATGCTGGCCGGCCTGGCGGTGATGATGTACCTGATCTCGGCCTTCTTCGTCAGCTTCCACCGTTCGCTGGACCGCTTGCATCGCGGCACGGCCGCCATCGCGGCCGGCAATCTGGCGCATACCTTGCATGTTTCCGGCCGCGACGAACTGGCCGAGATCGGCGGCATCGTCGAGTCCATGAGCGCCCGGCTGTCGACCCTGGTGGCCGAGATCCGCACCAGCGCAAGCTTCGTCAACCAGACCGGGCAGCAGGTCAGCGTCAGCAGCACGCGCCTGGCCGCCCGCACCGACGAGCAGGCCGGCAGCCTGCGCAGTTCGGTCGCCGCGATCAGCAGCCTGTCGGTGGACATGGCGCGCAACGCCAAAGCCGCGCACGAGCTCGACGAGCTCGCACAGCGCCTGACGGTCCAGGCCGAGCAGGGCCACCTGTCCATGCGGGAGACCGTGCAATCCATGCAGCAGCTGCAGCACGCAGTCGAACGCGTGTCCAAGGTGGTCCGGGTGATCGACGAGGTGGCGTTCCAGACCAGCATGCTCTCGCTGAACGCGGCCATCGAGGCGTCGCGCGCCGGGGACAGCGGGCGCGGGTTCGCCGTCGTGGCCATCGAAGTCCGCCAGCTGGCGCAGCGCTGCGCCGACTCGGCCGAAGAGATCCGAAGGCTGATTGGCGAGACGGGCGCGCAGGCGCATCAGTCGACCGAGATGCTGGATGCCGCCAGCAGCAGCCTGGACGCCGTGGTGCGGGGGGTACGCGACATCTCGAGCGCGCTGCGCGGCATCTCCGACCACAGCACGCAGCACAGCAAGGACCTGCAGCTGGTCACCCACGCCGTGGGCAATCTGGACGAGATCACGCGCGAGAACGCGATGCTCGTGGAGCAGTCGGCCACCGCGTCGCATGCGCTGGTAGCCCGCGCGGATCGGCTGCGCGACGCCGTGTCATCGATTCGCCTGCGGCAGGGGTCGGCAGACGAGGCGCTGAGCATGGTCGAGCGCGCCCTGGCCCATGTGCAGGCGGTGGGGCGGGACTGCGCGGTCGCTGATTTCCACGATCCCGCGGGCGCCTTCATCGACCGCGACCTGTACGTGTTCGCTTTGGGTCGCGACGGGCGCTACGTGGCCTGCGGCGCCAAGCCAGACAACGTCGGGCAGCTGTACAACGTGACGAAGGGGCTGGACGCTGCCGTCTTCCAAGCCGCGTGGGCGGCGGCCGAGTCCGGTGGCGGCTGGGTCCAGTACACCGTCGTGGATCCCTTGACAAAGCGGGTCAAGCCCAAGGAAAGCTGGATCGTGCCGCTCGACGAGGAAACGCTGCTGGGGTGCGGCGTGTACCGGAGCGCACCGGTCGACGCGGCCGTGAAACCGCTGCCCCCGCCGGCGAGCGAGCCCGCGCAGCCTGACCACCCGACCGCCGAAGCGGTGGCCTGAGCACCGCGCGCGACGCCCAACCGCAGGCGCAGCGCCGGCAAGCTCTCAGAGCGCTGCTCAAGTCATCGGCCGGGCGGGCCGATACAGCCGACACAGATCGGGTTCTACCAGCCCGCCCACCACCTCCGACGGCACCGCCGCGAACGAGCCTTCCATGATCAAGCCTGCCCACCCAGCCACGTTGCTGCTGGCCACGGTCCTGGCGATGCCCGCCTTTGGCAGCACCGACGCCACCAAGGAAGACGCCGTGGCCATGGTCAAGAAGGCCGTAGCCTTCATCAAGGCCCAGGGCGCGGAGAGGGGCTACGCCGCCATCAGCGACCGCGACGGTCCCTCGATCGACCGGGGCCTCTACCTGGCGGTCTACAGCCTGGACGGCAAGTGCCTCGCCCATGGCGACAACCCCCGGCAGATCGGTCGCGACCTGATCGAGCAGAACGCCACGCTGGTCGAAGAGAGCGCCGCCGCTGCCGAGAGTCTTCGCCATCAGGCGCAGCAGCTTGGCGCGGCGGTGAGCAGCTTCCGGTTGGCCAACGCGCCGGAGGGACTCGATGCATCGCGCGCGGGCTTGGCGCCTTCCTCGATGACGGCACCGCTGCCCCTCCTCTCATGAAGCCGTGCTGCGGCTGTGAAGGCCCGATGTCTCCGCCGGCAACACCGTGCCCGTCACTGACCAGGTCGACACGCGGCAAGAGATCCCGTCGGCCGATCTCAACTCGACCCAAGGAATCCCGATGCGCCCGAACGCTCTGAAGCTGCGACTTGCCCTTTCCACGCCAGCTGCGGCCGGCTTGGGCAAGCTCCGCGAGTACTTCGCATATCACGGAGTCTGGTCGCCGGGTGTGCGTTGTCTGCGGCAGATGACGATCCGCTCGAAGGTGCTGCTTGTGATGGGCATCCTGGCGGCCCCGATGCTGCCCCTGGCGGGGTACGTGGTTCTTGGCCAGAGTCAGGAGGTAAGGCTCAACACCCAGCGCCTTGCGGGCATGGAGCTGGCCCTCGCGAGCCTTGGGTTGCAGACCGAACTGGTTGCGACGGCCGCAGCGCTGGACTCTGGTGAGCCGAGGCCGCCCGACGCCAGGACCAGCGCGGATGCTGCACTGCGCAGCGCGTATCACGAGGCCCTGGATCGCGGCCTCGACATCCGTGAGACATGGGAGCGCGGGCGGGTCGACGTCGACCGCGCCATCGCGGCGCCGATCGACCACTCGGCAGCCAGCCAACGCCTGCGGCAGGCAGCGCTGACGGCACTTCAGGATCTGCGCATCCACGTCATCTACAGCTCGGGCCTGCTGTCGCATGGCGACGGCCCTCTTCAGGCGGCCAGCGAGCTGGCGGCCGAGGTACTTCCCGCGCTGCAAGGGGCCATCGAGAAGCTTCACCACGAGGTGCACGAGGGGGTGAGCCACGGCCGCGGCTCCGAACCCGACCGGCACGCGCTCGTGCAGCGCCAGGCCATGGCGCTGGCCGACGTCCTGCGACTGGAACAGCAGGTCCGGCAACACGCCACCATGACCCGGGGTGACCTGGCACAGCAGGTGAAGTCGGTCCGCGACCTCACTGCCATGGTCCAGCGCGACGTGATGCTGCCGGGCGCAAGCCCCGACCTCACGCCCTTGCGCAAGACCTATCGTCAAGCGAGTGCCGAAGTGAGCCTGCTCCGCCAGAGCCTGGCGGCGCAGGTGACCGAGCAGTTGCGGCAGCGGCAGTCCGCGGCCGAGGCGATGCGGACGCAGGTGTGCGTCGCGCTCGTGGTGGCGATTCTTCTGTCGGGCTACCTGACGTACTGCTTCTTCCTGGTCATGGGAGGCGGGGTGCGCCAGCTGCAGCAGCAGGCTCGTCGGATGGCGGATGGCGATCTGAGTGCGAGGCTGAACCCGTTGGGCCAGGACGAGGTTGCCGTCACCATGAACAGCATGTCCACAGCCTTGACGCGACTCTCCGACCTGATGGGGTCGGTCAGGCAGGGCGTCGGGGCGGTCAAGCAGGCCTCGGAGGTGGTGGCCGGCGGCAACCGCGACCTCGCCGAACGGAATCTGGCCACGACACGGGCGGTGAGCAGCGTGTTCCAGGGTGTGCAGAGCAACGCCCAGCAGTTGGCTGCCTGCGGGCACCAAGTTGAGAACGTCGTGGCGCTGGTCCGGGCTCTCAGACTGGAGAGCGCCCGCAACAGAAAGCAGATGCAGCGCTTGCGTGAGCGCATGGCCTCGCTGCACCACAACAGCGCCGAGATCGGCGAGATCGTCCGCCTGATCGACAACATCGCCTTCCGCACGAACATGCTGGCCTTGAACGCGTCCGTGGAGGCCGGAAAGGCCGGCGAGGCGGGACGCGGCTTCGCGGTGGTGGCCCACGAGGTGCGGAGCCTCGCCGCCCGAGGGGCCGATGCCGTCCGCCGAATCGGGGACATCGTCGGCCGCTCCGCGGAGGACATCGAGCTCAGCCGGGTGCTGGTGGACGAGACCGGCGATGCGCTGTCCCGAGCCGACCAGCACGTGGACAACATCCACGTTGCCATGGATGACGTGGCCAACCTGTCGCACCAGGGTCGCACGGAGTCGAACCACATCCTGGAGCAGTTGCAGCTCATCCGGAGCGACGCCGAGCTGGGACTGCTGCGCGTACAGCAGCTGGCCGAGGCCTCGAACGCCCTCCATGCCCAAGGCCAGAGCCTGGCCTACCGCATCGGGCAGTTTCGGCTGAACTGAGGGTCTCAGGGCGATGCGGGCGACCGATCGAGGGTCCCGCGGTCTGCGCTGATGTGGGCCTTGGGGCGTGACCGTGACCTTGGCTTCCGGCTTGGCTTTGGCCTTGGCCGGCCGCCGTGGCGGGCGACAGCCGTCGCCCCTGGCGTTCAGAAGCGGTAGGCCAGCCTCAACCCGCCCCAGTGGCGGCCGTTGACGACGATGGGCGCAGCGGCCTCCTTCATGACGACGAAGTTGCCGCCGCCCATGTCGCGGCGGTAGGTCTGCAGCAGGAAGGGCCGCTGGTTGCGCGCCGAGGCCAGACCGGTGCGGTCGTTGAAGATGCGGCGGTTGCGGCTGTTGGCCGTGTTCCACGCGACGTCGCCCGGGCGCTGCGGCTGGTTGTAGCGGGCGTTGTGGCAGGGGATGTAGCCATTGCGGTCCACCGCGATGCCGAACACCACCTTGTCGGACAGCTCCAGCAGCTTCTCCTGCACCTGCGGGAACAGTCGCTCGGCCAGCGCCACGAAGCGCGTCGTCACCTGGGGCGGGTTGGTGCCGGGTACGGGCTGATAGCGCTCGTCGAACAGCTCGGACTCGTCGATGGTGCCGGTGCGCAGGGCGTCCTCGAGCAGCCGCGCGATCTGGCTGGCCGCCTGCTGCGCGGCACGGATGCAGGGCGTGTCCTCGGTCTCGAAACCGCTCTCGGCCACCGCCTCCAGCAGCTGCTCGGAGATTGCCAGGAAGGCCTCGGTACGGTGCAGCGCGCTGCCCAGCACCTGGTTCGTGCGGTCCATCTCCGACACGATGCGGCCCATCTGGCCCTCCAGCCCCGTGCAGACGACCTGGCTGTCGCGGCTGGCGGCCTCGATGCGGCGCACGCCGGCGTCCACCTGCTGCAGCGCGCGGTGCACGGCGCCGGGCTCGTTGCCGTCGCGGCTGACCTCGCGCGCCAGCGCGCCGATGCGCGCGTCCAGCTGCTGCACCGTGCCCATGATGGCCTTGGACGAGACCTCGACCTTGGCGGCCAAGTCCTTGACGGCGTCGGCGACGACGCCGAAGCCGCGCCCGGCCTCGCCGGCGCGCTTGGCCTCGACGCTGGCGTTGAAGGCCACGAGCCGGGTCTGCAGCGCGATCTGCGTGATCTGCTGCGCCGCGTCGCTGACCTGGTGCAGGGTCTGCACGACCTCGCCGACCTCGCCGCCCACGCCGTGCACCGCGTCGCCCACCTGGGCCACGGCGCGCAGGCCGGCGGCCACCTCGTCGGCGATGGCCTGCTGCGCACGCACCACCTCCTGCAGCTGCTTGGCCAGCTCCTGGGTGGCGCCGGCCTGGGCGGAGGCGGTCTTCTGGGTGTCCTCGATGGCGCCGCGCACCTCGGCCGCCTCGCGGCCCAGCAACGAGGCCTTGGGCGCCAGCGTCTCCACGAGCTGGCGGCCGTCGCCGGGCAGAGCGGGCGAGTGGGCGGTGGACTCGGGCTCGGGCTCCCGCCGGAACAGGGACAAACGCCCCACGGTCACCACTCCCGCAGCTTGGTGCGCAGCCGGGCGATGCTCTGGCTGTGCAGCTGGCACACGCGGCTTTCGGTCACGCCCAGTACGGCGGCGATCTCCTTCAGGTTCATGTCGTGCTCGTAGTACATGCTCATCACGTACTGCTCGCGCTCGGGCAGGTTCTTGATGGCGTCGACCAGGGCCTGGCGCATGCGCTGGTCCTGCAGCCGGGCGATGGGGTTCGCCTCCTCGTCGATGACGTGTCGGTCGAGGTAGTCGTCGTCGCCGTCGTCGCCGCCCATGTCCTCGAGGTAGATCAGCTGCGTGCCGCGGACCTTGCCCAGGAGCTCCTGGTAGTCCTGCAGGCTCAGGCCCATCTCGCGCGCGATCTCGCTCTCGCTGGGGGCACGGCCGAAGCGCTGCTCCAGCTTGTGCACGGCGGCCTCGATACTGCGCTGGTGGCGGCGGTCGCCGCGGCTCATCCAGTCGTTGCCGCGCAGCTCGTCGAGCATGGCGCCGCGGATGCGCTGGGTGGCGAAGGTCTCGAATTGAACGCCCTGGCTGGCATCGAAGCGCGACAGCGCGTCGTTGAGGCCGATCATGCCGACCTGGATCAGGTCGTCGAGCTCCACGTTGGCCGGCAGCTTGGCGATCATCTGGTGCGCGAGGCGGCGCACGAGCGGGCTGTACTGCTTGAGCAGCGCGCCGGAGTCGAGTTGTCCCTTGGCGGTGTACATGGTCGGGGGCCTCTAGCGTTGGCCGGCGGCTCGGCGCGTGCCGACGGCGGAAGGGAGTGCGGGTTTCGGCAGCGGCAGCGGCGCGAAGTGGCCCTCTTCGAGGGCCAGCTGCGCGGCCAGCAGCCGGGCGAGTTCGTGGTCGACGGCCCCGCCGGCGGCCCCGGCCGCGGGATCGACCAGCGCGTGGTGAACGAGCAGCGCCCCGAGGAAGGCCTCGGCGCAGCCGGCCAGGCTCTGCACGATGGCAGAGGCCCGGGGCGAACGGGGCGACATGGCCAGCACCAGGTCGAAGGTCAGCAGGTCGCAGCGCGTGGCCAGCAGCTTGGCGCCGGCGTAGGCGTGCTTGATGCTCTCGGGGTGGTCGGCCCCCAGCAGCAACGGGCGGGCGGAGCGGCGCTTGAAGATGCGGACGAGGTCCGAGGCGTCGGCGTGCAGGATCACCGCGTCGGCGGCGGGGTGGGCACGCTGCACGGCGTCGATCAGGCCGTCGGCGCAGCCGCGGGTGTCGACGTAGGCGGTGGCCAGTCCGCCTGCGGCGAGGTAGGCCACGCGCGGCGCCACGGTCTCGATGCACAGCGCCAGGTCCACCGCCGCCAGCTCGGCCGGCGGCGGGCTGCCGGTGGCGGCGTCCACCACGAGCACGTGGCGGCCCTGCGCGGCCAGGGCCTGCGCGAGCTGGTCGAGCACCACGCCGCCGAAGGCCACGTGCGGGTTGGCCACCAGCGGCAGGACAGCGCGGCGGCGGCCGCCGAACAGCCGCCGCAGGCCGTCGGCCTGGTCCAGCGGCATCGGTCGCGACGAGGGGTAGAAGTCGGGCATGGCCGGCATGGCGGGAAGCTGGGGTGCGGTCAGGCGTTCAGCCCGGCCGGGGCCGTGGCGGCCGCCGGCAGGCCGGCGAAGATGAGGTTCACGTCCTGGGCGTCCAGCCGCCAGGCCGCGGCCGGCGCGGCCTTGAGCGCGCGCTGCACCAGCGCGTTGGCCGACAGCCGGTGCCAGTCCTCGGGCACGCGCTGCCCGTTGGCCACGGCGAGCACCTTCAGGCGGTGGCGGATCATCGCGTCGAGCGCGGGGCCGAGCTTGACGGCCTCGTCGATCTTGGACAGCAACACGCCGCGGCAGTGCGTGGCGGGGTTGGTGGCGGCGTAGCCGGCGATCTGGTCCTCGATGGTCTCGCCCTGGGCCGAGGCGTTCACCACCAGCAGCTTCTGGATGGAGCGGTGCGACACCATCTCGAGCAGTTCCCGCGTGCGGCTGTCGCGCTGCGCCATGCCTGCGGTGTCGATGAGCACCATGCGCTTGGCCGACAGCAGGTCCAGCAGGTCGTCGAGCGAGGCGCGGTCGTACGCGGTGTGCACCGGCACGCCGAGGATGCGGCCGTAGGTGCGCAGCTGCTCCTGCGCGCCCACGCGGTAGGCGTCGAGCGTGACCAGACCCAGCTCGGCGGCGCCGTGGCGCGCCGCGAACGCGGCCGCCAGCTTGGCGGTGGAAGTGGTCTTGCCCACGCCGGTGGCGCCGACGAGGGCGAACACGCCGCCGGCATCCTCCAGCGCCGGTTCGCGCTCGCCGGTGAGCAGGTTGCGCTCCAGCACGCCGGCGGCCCAGGTGGCCTCGTCAAGGTCAGCCGGCAGGTTGTGCACCAGCTGGCGGATCAGCACCGGCGAGAACCCGGCGTCCAGCAGCCGCTGCGACAGCTGGGCCTGGCGCGGGTGGCGCTGCAGCTTTTCCATGAAGGCCAGGGCGCCGAAGCGCTGCTCGATGAGGCCGCGCATGGAGCGCAGCTCGCCCATCATGGCCTCCTGCTCGGCGCGCGTGGCCGTGTTCAGTGCCGGCAGCGGCGCGGACACGCCCGCCGCGACGATGGGCGCAGCGGCGGCCGGAGGCCTGGGCAGGGCCGGCTGGCCCGGTGCGGGCTCGACCAGGGCCTCGTGCAGCACGGGCAGCTCGCGCCCGGCCAGCGGCTGGGCCCCGGCTTCGCGGCCGGCGCGCGTGGCCGCCAGGCGCGAGCGGGCGGCAACGATCGGGTTCGCCGCCGGGACAGGCGGCTCCGCCGGCGGGGGCTCGGCCGCCTCGGAATCGCCCGCGAGCTCGGCCTGGCGGCGCTTGAGCATGCGCTGGCGCACGTAGTCCTGGAAGCTCAGCGTGCTCATCTGCAGCTGATCGATGTCGTGCTCGACCTCCTGGCGCACGGTGGCGGGCGTGGCGGCATCCAGGTCGAAGGCCGGCTCCTGGCGCTCGAAGCCGCGGCCGGGCGCGCTGCGCTCGGGCTCGGCGCGCGGCGCATGCGCGGCACCCGGGCGCGGCCGCGCCGTGGCGGCGGTCTGCGGCGTGGCGGGCGGCGGCGCGGGGGGCTGTGCACGCACCGACTCGGCCCCGGCCCGCACCCGCTCCAGCTGGTGGATGCTCTCGGGCGCCATGGCCAGCACCTCCACGCCCTCGGCGCAGGGGCGGGTGCTCATGACGACGGCGTCCTCGCCGAAGGCCTGGCGCACCAGGGCCAGGGCCTCGCGCGAGGTGCGGGCGGTGAAGCGCTTGACGTTCATGTGGCTGATCCGAGTTGACCGAAGTGGCCCTGGCGTTGGCCGATGACCGATCCGATGCGGATGGAGTGGGTTTCAGGGATCTCGCTGTGGCCCAGCACCTTCAGGCGCGGGGCCGCGCGCTTGAGCAGCCGCGCCAG
This sequence comes from uncultured beta proteobacterium, assembly GCA_903828235.1. GTDB lineage: Bacteria > Pseudomonadota > Gammaproteobacteria > Burkholderiales > Burkholderiaceae_C > Rubrivivax. The sequence goes on from CAIKLM010000087.1 coordinate 22,819, forward strand.
CGGGGCGCGGATGAGGTCGGGGACCAGCAGGCAGGCCGGCAGGCCCAGGTCTTCCTGGCGCTTGGCGGTGTCGGCGGCGCTGCGGCTGAGCGTGTCGGCCACCGAGGGGTCGAGCGCCGCGCCGTGGGGGCTGTTCAGGGCCTGTGCCACCAGGCGCTCGAGCTCCGGGTCGAGCGCGATCACGTCGAGCTCGCGGGTGGCGCCGTAGATCTGCTGCACGATGGCCGGCGCCAGGTGCACGCGGATGCGGCGCGCCAGCTCGGCGGGGTCGGTCACGGTGGCGGCGTGCTCGGCCAGGCACTCGACGATGGAGCGCATGTCGCGGATGTGCACGCCCTCTTCCAGCAGCAGCTGCAGCACGCGTTGGAGGGTGGCGATTCCGACCATCTTGGGCACGACGTCTTCGATGAGCTTCGGGGCCAGCTTGGTGACGTGTTCGACGAGGTTCTGGGTCTCGACGCGGCCCAGCAGTCGGGCCGCGTTCACTTGCATCAAGTGTGAGAGGTGGGTGGCCACGACGGTGGCGCAATCAACCACCGTAAACCCCGCCATTTGGGCGGTCTCCTTGTGGCGCTCCTCGATCCACACGGCGGGCAGGCCGAAGGCCGGGTCGGTGGTGCGCTGGCCGGGCAGCTGCTGCTGGAGCGGGCCGCTGACGCCCCCGGGGTTGATGGCCAGCCACTGGCCCGGGAAGGCCTCGCCCTCGCCCACCACGGCGCCGCGCAGCGTGACGCGGTACATGCTGGGCTTGAGGTCCACCAGGTTGTCGCGGATGTGCACCGGCGGCGGCAGGAAGCCGACGTCCTGCGCGAACTTCTTGCGCACGCCCTTGATGCGGCCGAGCAGGTCGTTGCCGGGGGTGACGCGGGCCTTGTCGACCAGCGCGATGAGCCGGTAGCCGACCTCCAGGCCCAGGGTGTCCACCGGCGTCAGGTCGTCCCAGGTCGCCTCGGTCGAGGGCGGCTGCACGTCGCCGCCAGCCGGCTGCGCCGGCGCCTCGGCCGCCCGGCGGCGCGCCTTGTCGAGCTGCCAGGCCAGCAGGCCCAGGCCGCCGGCCACGAGCAGGAACACCAAGTGCGGCATGCCCGGCACCAGGCCCAGCAGGCCCACCACGCCGGCGGCCACCCCCAGCGCCTGGGGCGAGTCGAACACCTGGCCGCGGATCTGCGTGCCGATGTCGGCTTCCTTGCCCACGCGAGAGACCACCATGGCGCTGGCCACGCTGATCAGCAGCGCCGGGATCTGCGCCACCAGCGCGTCGCCCACGGCCAGCGTGACGTAGGCCTGCGCGGCCTCGCCGGCGCCCATGCCGTGGCTGGCCATGCCGATGATGAAGCCGCCGACGATGGTGATGAACAGGATCAGCAGCCCCGCCATCGCGTCGCCGCGCACGTACTTGCTGGCACCGTCCATGCTGCCGAAGAAGTCAGCCTCCTCGGCCACCTCGGCGCGGCGCTGGCGCGCCATCTTCTCGTCGATGACGCCGGCGTTCAGGTCGGCGTCGATGGCCATCTGCTTGCCGGGCATGGCGTCGAGCGCGAAGCGCGCGCCGACCTCGGCGATGCGCTCGGCGCCCTTGGTGACGACGACGAAGTTGATCGTCACCAGGATCGCGAACACGATCAGGCCGACCGCGAAGTTGCCGCCGATGATGAAGTGGCCGAAGGCCTCGATCACCTGCCCGGCCGCGCCGGGGCCGGTGTGGCCCTCCATCAGCACCAGCCGGGTGGAAGCCACGTTCAGGCTCAGCCGCAGCAGCGTGGCCAGCATCAGCACGTTGGGCAGCGCCGAGAAGTCCAGCGGCTTCACCATGCGTGCCGAGACCATGATGATCACCAGCGCCAGCGCGATGTTGAAGGTGAACAGCAGGTCCAGCACGAAGCCGGGCAGCGGCAGCACCATCATCGCCAGCATCAGGATGACGAAGACCGGCAGCACGAGCTGCTTGACGGCGGCGGCGCGGGCGCCGCCGAACCAGGCGTCGAGCTGTTGCGCGAGGGCGTTCACAGCGGCGGATCCTCGGTGCGGCGGCCGCGGTCAGCGGCGGTGTTCAGCGGGTCCAGGTCGGCCGGCACCTCGGGCTCGGGGGCCGGCTGCACCGCGGGCCGGCCCGCCGCCATGGCGTCGCGCACCTGGTACACCCAGGCCAGCACCTGCGCCACCGCGGTGAACAGGCGCGCCGGCACCTCGGCGTCAAGCTCGCAGTGCGCGTACAGCGCCCGCGCCAGCGGCGGCGCCTGCAGCACCGGCACGTGGGCGTCGCGCGCGATGTCGCGGATGCGCAGCGCCAGCAGGTCGGCGCCCTTGGCCACCACGCGCGGGGCGGCCATCGTCGCCTCGTCGTACCGCAGGGCCACCGCGAAGTGCGTCGGGTTCATCACCACTAGGTCGGCCTTGGGCACGGCCGCCAGCATGCGGCGGCTGGCCATCTCGCGCATCTTCACCTTCAGCTTGGCCTTGACCTCGGCGTTGCCCTCGACTTCCTTGTATTCCTTCTTCATCTCCTCGACGGTCATGCGCAGGCGGCGCAGCAGCAGCTGGCGCTGCAGCGGCACGTCGACGAGGGCGAACAGGGCCAGCACCACGAGCAGCAGCACCAGGCCGCCCATCACGAGGCGCCCGCCCTCGGCCAGCGCCGCCGGCAGCGGCAGGCCCAGCAGCGCGGCGTGCTCCATCCAGTGCTGCCCGAGATAGACGGCGCCCACCACGCCCAGCACCAGGGCCAGCAGGCAGGACTTCAGCGTGGTGGTCAGCTGCATCAGCGAGAACAGGCGCTTGATGCCGGCCAGCGGGCTGACCTTCTCCAAGCTCGGCTCCAGCGCCTTCATCGTGAAGTTCCAGCCCCCGGACAGCACGCCCGAGGCCACGGCGGCCAGCAGCGCGACGGCGAACACCGGCGCCAGCAGCACCAGCATCTTCAGGCTCTGCGCGGCCAGGTGGTCCACCATGGCCACGGGCGTCACCAGCTGGCGCACGTCGAAGCGCAGCCCGGCCTCCAGCAGGCGGCCGCCGGCGTCGAGCACCAGGCCGCCGCCGGCGGCCATCAGCGCGATGCCCAGGCCCAGCGCCGCCAGGTGGCCTAGGTCGCGCGAGCGCGCGACCTGGCCGTCGCGGCGCGCCTTGTCGATCTTGCGCTGCGACGCGGGTAGGTTGCGGTCCTGGGAACTGTCGTCGGCCATGCGAAGGGCCCCGCGTCCGGGATGGACGGGAGCCTTTGCATGGTGCCCGCAGGAGACCGGGCCTGCCGCGGGATAAGGGACCCTTGCATGCCGCTTATGCGGCGTGCCGGGTCAGAACCCGAGACTGGCCAGCAGGTCGTCGACTTCGCCCTGGCTGCTCACCACGTCCGTGCGACTCGAGGGGTCGACGACCGGACCGCTGAGGACGTTGGGATCGACCTTCTCGCGTTGGTCGGGGGGCACCACCTGCAGCAGCAGCTTCACGAGGCTGTCCTCGAGGTCATTGGCCAGCGACACGACCTTGGCCACCACCTGGCCGGTCAGGTCATGAAAGTCCTGGGCCAGCATGATGTCGGTGAGGTGCCCGTCGATGGCCGCCGTGCGCTCCTCGACGTCCCCCACGAAGTTCATCACCTGCCCGCTGGCCACGGCCCTGACGGGGTCGGCCACGATGGCTTGGGCGATGGTCCGGGTCGCCGCCGCGATGGCCGCGTGCTCCAGCTTGGCCTGGTCGACCGAGTTCAGGACGCGGTCGGCAGCGGCGGCCGTCTTGTTGGCGATGTAGTTCAGGCGACTGCGGGCATCCGGCAGGCCGTCGGTGGCCACCTGCAGCTTGGGCATCACGCCGAGCTGGTGCATCGTGTCGTGCAGCAGGCGGGTGATGCTGCCGATCTGCTGGAAGACCTCGGGCGAGACGGTCAGCTGGTCGGAAGGCCTGAGTGCGTCGGCGGCGTCCATCTTCATGTTCTTGGCTCCGGTTCGGGGCAGCTGCGGGCGCCGTCAGGCTGCAGTGGTCATCTTGCTGAGGATCCTTTGGATCTTCTCTTCCAAGGTCGCCTTGGTGAAGGGCTTGACGATGTATCCCGCGGCTCCGTTTTGGGCCGCCATAACGATGTCTTCCTTGCGGGCCTCAGCCGTGACCATGAGCACCGGGAGGTGACGCAGCGATTCGTCGGCCTTCACCGCCTTGAGAAGCTCGAATCCGTTCATGTTGGGCATGTTGATGTCCGAGACCACGAAGTCATACTTGCCGCCCTTGAGCATGTTCAGAGCCACGGCGCCGTCCTCGGCTTCGTCGGCGTTGTTGCAGCCCATCTCCTTGAGAAGGCCGCGCACGATGCGACGCATGGTGGAAAAGTCATCGACGATGAGGAAGTTCAGCTCGGTGGTGTTCATGGTCATGTCATCGGGCCGGGGCAGGAACCTGGGTTATCGGACGCCTTCGCCCGTGCTTGAGGCAGACGTTGCGGGGTCGGTGGCAGGCCGCGGACCGGCCGCCTCGGAGCCGCGGAAGACGCGTTCCTCGGCCTCGCGCGTCATCACCACGATGCTGATGCGGCGGTTGGCCGGCGACAGCGGGTCGCGGCGGTCGAAGGGGTGGCTGGCGGCCAGGCCCTGCACCCGCAGCACCTGGTCGTCGGGCAGGCTGCCGGCCAGCAGTTCGCGGCGCGAGGCGTTGGCGCGGTCGGCGCTGAGCTCCCAGTTGCCGTACGACAGGCCCGCGCGTTCGCCGCCGGCGAAGGGCTTCGCGTCGGTGTGGCCCTCGAGCGTGAGCCGGTTGGGCACCGTGGCCAGCAGCCCGCCCAGGGCCCGCAGCAGGTTGCGCATGTAGGGCTGCACGCTGGGGCTGCCGCTGGCGAACATGGGGCGGCCGTCCTCGTCGAGGATCTGGATGCGCAGGCCGTCGGGCGTCATCTCCATCCGGATCTGCGAGGCCAGGTCCTTGAGCTCGGGATTGCTGGCCAGCGCCTCCTCGATCTTGCGCTTCAGGTCCTCCAGGCGGGCCGCCTCGGCGCGCGCCTGCTCGGCCTTGAGCTGGCGAAGGGTCATGGTGTCGCGCTCGGGCTCGGGGTCGCCGCGCTTGACCTGGCCGGTGGACCGCGTGAGGTCCTGGCCGCCGCCCTTGATCACGTGCGCCGCGTCGCCGGCGCCGGAGCCGCTGGCCATCAGCGCCAGCTTCAGCGGGCTCACGAAGTAGTCGGCGATCCCCTTCTTGTCGTCCTCGGTGGTGCTGCCCAGCAGCCACATCAGCAGGAAGAAGGCCATCATGGCCGTCACGAAGTCGGCGTAGGCGATCTTCCACGCGCCGCCATGGGCGGCATGACCGCCCTTCTTGACGCGCTTGATGATGATGGGCTGCAGCTTCTTCGCATCACCCGCCATGGCGTGCTCCCAGGGTCCCGATGGCGGCGCTCGGCATCACTTCTTGCCCTTGACGTGGCTCTCGAGCTCGTTGAAGGTCGGCCGGACGGTCGACAGCAGCACCTTGCGGCCGAACTCGATGGCGACCTGCGGCGCGTAGCCCTGCATGCTGGCCAGCAGCGTGGTCTTGATGCACTGCAGCTCCTTGCCGCTCTCCTCGACCTTCTGCTCCAGCAGGCCGGCCAGCGGCTCGGCGAACGCGTACGCAAGCAGGATGCCCAGGAAGGTGCCGACCAGCGCCGAGCCGATCATGGCGCCCAGCACCGCCGGCGGCTGGCCGACGCTGCCCATGGTCTTGATCACCCCCAGCACCGCGGCCACGATGCCGAATGCCGGCAGCGCGCCGGCCACGCGCTGGATGGCCGCCACGGGCGCGTGCGCCTCGTGGTGGTGGGTCTCGATCTCGCTGTCCATCAGCGACTCGATCTCGTGGGCGTTGAGGTTGCCCGACACCATCATGCGCAGGTAGTCGGTGATGAACTCCACGACGTGGTGGTCGCTGCCCACCGAGGGGTACTTCTTGAACAGCGGCGAGTTGTGCGGCTCCTCGACGTCGTTCTCGATCGACATCAGGCCTTCCTTGCGCGCCTTCTGCAGGATGTCGTAGAGCAGCGCCAGCAGCTCCAGGTAGCGCGTCTTCGTGTACTTGCCGCCCTTGAAGCAGCTGAGCGCGCCGCTGACCGTGGCCTTGATCACGGTCATCTGGTTGTTCACCAAGAAGGCGCCGAGCGTCGCGCCGCCGATCATGGCCATCTCCCAGGGCAGCGCCTTGATGATGGGACCCATGTTGCCGCCGTGGGCGATGAACACCCCGAACACGCAACCGAGCACGACGACCCAACCGATGATGACGAACATGAGGCTTGTTCCGCGTGGGCAGCCACCCGCTTCGCGAGCGCCACTGCGTTGCGGGTTTATCGGCAGCCGGGCCCGCCGGTTGAGCGGTCCGTCGCCGGCACGCGGTACAACCACACCGGCCGGCCGTCGGCACCGGGCAGCTGCGCGCTGGGCACCACGCCCGGCACGGCGAACTCCAGGCTCGCCAGCCAGCGGCCAGGCGCCATCTCGGCCTGGGCCTTGGCCCAGGCGCGCGGCATGCTCTCGGGGCGCTGGAACAGGTAGACGAGGTCGTAGCCGCCCCAGCCCTCGGCCCAGAGGTCGCCCCGGCGCACGCGCGCGTCGCGACGCCGCCAGCCGGCCAGCCAGGCCAGCAGCAGGCTCCACTCCAGGCCGACCAGATCGGCATGCGGGAACTGCCGGCGCAGCGCCGCCAGCCCGTGGCCCAGGCCGCAGCCGGCCTCGAGCACCCGGGCCGGCTGGCCCACGCGGTCGGCCAGGCCGTCCAGCGCCGCGGCCGGCGTTGGGAAGAAGGGCGCGTCGCGCCAGGCGCGCAGCGGGTACAGCAGCAGCAGCGGCATCAGCGGCAGCAGCCACACCCAGCCCGGCACGTCGGGGGCCGCGCCCAGTGCTACGGCCGAGGCCGGAAAGCCTGCCGCCACCCACAGCCGCCGCCCCAACCCCGCCACCGCCGACGCGGCCAGCGCGCCAAACAGCAGCGCCAGCATCAGGCCCGCCAAGGGCCGGCCCGCAGCCACGCCAGCACCGAACAGGCACCACGCCAGCAGCCAGGCAGCCAGGGCCGGCAGCGGCCAGGGCCAGCACGCGGGGTTCCAGCGCGGACCGATGATCGGGGCGCGGGGGCTCATCGCGGGAGTGTCGGCGCCGCGGCCGCGGTCCCAGGCGCGGAACAGCGCCGCGCCGCGTGCGCTCATCGGCCGCCGAACGGCGACAGGCTGGCGGTCGCGATGGGACCCGAGGCCAGCGCCAGCACCTTGTCATGCTGGAAGCGCACCTTCACCCGCTGGGGCGGCACGGCGGTCTTCACGGCGTAGCGGCGATCCAGCGTTTCCCGCGGCACGGGCTCGCTGTAGACACTGCCGCTGGCCGAGACCAGCGCCGCCACCAGCGGCAGGTTGGCCCGACGGCCACGCGCCACGACGATGCCGACCTCGCCGCTGGCCAGCTCCACGAAGCTGCCCGGCGGGTACAGGCCCACGGCGCGCAGCAGCGCGCTGCCGATCTCGTCGGGCTGGCCGTCCGGGCCCAGGCAGGCCCCGCGCGCCGCCGCCAGCGGCGACATCGCCGGGCGCGAGCCGCGCCGGCTGATCTTGGCGCCGAAGATGTCCGCGCGGCGCAGCAGCCGCGCCACCTGCCGCTCCGGCGGCTGCTCCTGCAGCGGGCGGCCCTCGGCGCTGGCGTCGTGGTGCAGGCGCACGGCCTCGACCGCCACGGTGTCCTCAAGGCCCGCCGCGGCGAGCAGCGTGGCACCCCGCTCGGCGTGGCCGGCGATCTCGCGGTGCTGCTCGTCGGTGGGCGGCACCCGGGCGATGGCCAGGTGGTCCTGCAGGCGGGCCATGGCCACGTTCATGGTCAGCGCGGCGCGGCCCAGGCTGTCGATGTGGGGCTGCGGCCAGCCCAGCAGCGCGGCCGTCTGCTCGGCCAGCGCCAGCGTCATCCAGGCGTGGTGGGCGCTGTAGCGCTCGCTGAAGTGGACCGACTCGTACACGAAGTGGTAGAGCGACTCTTCCGCGCGGCGCTGCAGCAGCGCGCGGCCGCGGGCGTGCAGGTCGTCGAGCCGGGCGAGCCAGTCGGTGCCGGGGCCCACGTCGCGCAGCACGGCGTCGAGCCGGCTGCGCAGCTCGAACCAGGCGTCGCCCGTCGACAGGCTGCGCGCAGCCACCTCGCGCGGGGCGGTGTCCGGGCGGGCGGCGACGACGTCCTTCAGCGCGGCGCCCTCGCGCAGGCGCTGGTCCATCGCGGCGTTGAGTCGCCGCTGCCATTCGGCGCAGTGGTGCTCCTCGGCGAACAGCGGCGTCTGCAGCAGTTCCTGCCGCAGGCGCTCGTCGGCCACCTTGATGCCGGCACCCACCAGCAGCCGGCCCGTGGCGTCGCGCAGCGGGAACGGCAGCGCGCGGTCCAGGGGCGGAAGATCCTTGGTGGTGATGGCAACGAGCTTCACGATGGTGCTATCGGTCGAACAAGGCCGGGACTGAAGCAAAAAAAAGCGGGCCCTTTGGGGGCCCGCGCAAAGCACAGAGAACTGTGCCAGGAGGAGACGAACAATGAGAAAGACAACTGGTTTTCGGCAACCCGGCCGCGGCACTTGAGCCGGCGTTCGTGACCTGCGCCACGGCTGCTGCTGCCACGGGCCGCCGCGGCCTTATTGCGCCTGCGCGCCGATGCGCAGCGCGCCGGCGGCCTTGCCCTTGCCGGCGCGTGCCGGCGGGTTGCACAGGCCGCACACGTAGTGGCGCGCGATCTCGTGCGGGTGGGTGACGAAGTGTCCGCCGCACTTGCTGCAGGCGGTCATCGTGAGCATGCCGTTGTCGACGAACTTCACCAGGCGCCAGGCGCGCGTCACGCTCAGCAGCGGGTCCAGGCCCTCGGACTGCATCTGCTCCAGGTACAGCTGGTAGGCCTTGATGACGGTGTCGATCTCGTCGAGCGCCGCCACCTTGTTCAGGTATTCGTGGATGTTCAGGAACAGGCTGGCGTGGATGTTGGGCTGCCAGGTCATGAACCAGTCGGTGGAAAACGGCAGCTGCCCCTTGCTGGGGCTGCGGCCGGCGACCTCCTTGTACAGCCGCAGCAGCCGCTCGTAGCTGAGGTCGGTCTCGCTCTCCAGCACCTGCAGTCGGGCGCCGAGGTTGATCAGCGTGACGGCGCGCTCGATCTGCTTGGCTTCGGTGAGGATGCTCTTGGTCCTTGCCACGGCTCGCTCCTGGTGTGTCGTTCTGCGCGCGGTCAGGCGGCTTCCTGGTGGCGGCCCGCCATCAGGATGCTGGCGTGCAGGCGGCTCATGCCGTCGTTGGCGGCGCCCTTGCCGTGGCTGGTGATGAGGTTCCAGACCATGTCGTCGTCCATGCGGAAGCGGCACAGCAGCGTGTTGCCGGCGGCGATCTTCATCATCTGCGCCGGCGTCAGCGTGGCGATCAGGTTGGCGTTGTCCTCGCTGATGCCCAGGCGGAACAGGGCCTGGTCGCGGTCGTGGCGGACCAGGCTCTGGGCCAGCATCAGGTAGCTGAGGTTGGCTTCGCGGATCTCGGCGAGGATCTGTTCGGAGGTCATGGTTCGTTCCCTGTGGTGTCGTGGGGAGGGGCTGTGCGATGGAATGAACTGTAGGCAGCAGGATTGAGCCCGCCCATGAGTCCAATTCGGTGGCTTGAGTCCCCGTTGTTCCAGTCGGCTTGTCAGGCGAATTCCTACACGCGCCACGGGGCGTGACGCACTGCACGGCCCGCGGCCGCGGCGGCGCTTCAGCGACCCGTCGCGGGCAGCCGTGCGCGGGTTGTCGCCGACAGCGCCAGCAGCGCGGCCAGCCCCAGCAGCAGCGGCGGCAGCGACCACGCCACCGCCGGCGCCCAGGGCGCGGCGTGCAGGCCGGCGCCCAGGCCCAGCACGACGATCGCCGGCAGCAGCCGTGCCGCGCGCACCGGCGCCCACAGGGCATCGGCGGGGCGGCCCGGGACGGCCCGCGGCGCGAGCGAGTCGCGCCACGCAAAGCCCCAGGCCATGGCCTGCAGGCCCATGCCCAGCATCAGGCCCGTGCTGCCCGGGACGGCGAGCACGGCCAGGCCCCCGGCCAGCAGCAGCAGCGGCACGGCGCGGGCGGCCCGCCACGGCCACCAGGCCGGCACCAGCATGGCCAGCAGGTGCAGCGCCACGACAGCCTGCGCGCCAGGCAGCCCGGGCACGGGCTGCGCCCGGCACAGCTCGGCCATGGCCGGAAGGCCGGCCATCATGGGCAGCATGGCCAGCGCAGCGAGCCGGGGCCAAGCCGGGCCGGGGCCGCCGGGCCGGCCCCCGTGGCCCAGGGCGCAGTCGAACAGCGCGCTGCCGCAGCCCGAGCGGCCCGCGGCCGTGTTCGGCAGCAGCAGGGCCAGCAGCAGGGCCAGCCCCAGCGGCAGCGCCGCCGACAGGGCCGGTGCCGCCACCCAGGCCCGCGGTTCGCCCGCCAGCAGCGCCGCGAACAGCGCGCCGGCCAGGGCCGCGCCGCGGGGCGACTCGACGACGGCCCCCGACGCCAGGGCCGCGCCGCGCAGCCGCCGCACGGCGTTGGAGGCCGCCACCAGCAGCAGGCCCCAGGCCAGCGCCGCGGCGGCCCAGTGCGCCGAGCCGATCGCGGCCGCCGTGGCCAGGCCGGCCACCAGCAGAAGCCCGCGCAGCGCCGCCGCGCCCGGCGGGCGGCGCGCCAGCAGCGGCTGCGCCACCGCCACCGTGGCCAGCCACAGGGCCTGGGGTGCGAACTGCGCCCAGCCGGCCGGCCCGTGCTGCAGCGCCAGCGCGCCCAGCCCGAGCCAGCCCGCGAAC
>CAIKLM010000088.1 GCA_903828235.1 uncultured beta proteobacterium
CGCGACGGCACGCCCGCCCGGGACCGATGCGCCAGCGGCGCCCGCCGCGGCCGCCGGCCCGCCACCGGGCGGCCCGCCGCCCTTCGCCACGGTCGTGCGCGACGCGCGCCGCATCGACGGGCCGCTCACGCTCTGGCAGAAGGACGACAAGGTGTGGATCGAGTTGCGCCCGGCGCAGTTCGGCAAGCCCTTCCTGCTGAGCCCCAAGATCAAGAGCGGCATCGGCGAGGCGTTCGTGCTCGGCGGGCTGATGGCCTACCCCGTCAACGGCGCCGGCGGCGTGCAGGTGGTGGAGTTCGTGCGGGTGCACAACCAGATCCGCCTGCAGGCCCGCAACACCGACGTCAGCGCGCGGGCGGGCACGCCCGAGGCCCGGGCGGTGGAGGCCAGCTACTCCCACAGCCTGCTTGGCGCCGCACCGGTGGCCAGCCAGCCCCACCCCGACCGCAAGAGCGTGCTGATCGAGGCCAACGGCATCTTCCTGTCCGACATGCTGGGCATCGGCATGATGCTGCAGCGCGGCCTGCGCCAGGGCTACGGGCTGGACCGCGCCAACTCGGTGATCACCGCCGTGCGCGGCAACGACCACGCCGTCACGCTCGAGACGCAGTCGCACTTCTACACGCCGGGCATCGCCATGCCGGGCCTGAACACGCCGCCGGGCATCGCCACGCCGATGCTGCCGCGGCTGCTGCCGGACTCGCGCAGCATGCTGGTGGGGCTGAGCTACTCGCTGGCGCCCTTGCCCGACGAGCCCATGGCGCCGCGCCCGGCCGACCCGCGCGTGGGCCTGTTCACCAGCACCGTGCTCGACTTCTCGGACGACCTGCAGATGTCGCCGCGCCAGCGCTACGTGAACCGCTGGCGCCTCGAGAAGAAGGACCCGGCTGCCGAGCGCAGCGAGCCGCTCAAGCCCATCACCTTCTGGATCGACCGCAATGTGCCGCTGGTGTACCGCGAGACGGTGCGCGCCGCGATCCTGGAGTGGAACCGCGCCTTCGAGAAGATCGGCTTCGTCGACGCGATCCGTGTCGAGCAGCAGCCCGACGACGCCGCCTGGGACACGCTGGACTTCGGCTACCCCTCGGTGCGCTGGATGATGAACGCCGACCCGGTGTTCGGCGCCATCGGGCCCAGCCACGTCGACCCGCGCAGCGGCGAGATCCTCGACGCCGACATCGCCTTCGAGGGCCTGTCGGCGCGCAGCGTGCGCACCCTGCGCGCCCAGGTGCTGGGCGGCGGCCCGCGCGCGGCGGCCGGTGGCGGCTTCGCCGCGCCGTTCGTGCTGCCGCAGGCCCTGTCGCCGACCCTGCCGCACACCGCCACCGGCGAGGGCCAGGCCCTGCACGCCGACGGCACGCCCCACGACCCGCGGCTGTGCCTGCACGGCATGCTGGCCGCCGAGCAGCTGGGCTACGCTCTCGACGTGCTCGAGGCCCGCGGCGAGCTCGACCCCGACGGCCCGGTGGCGCGGCAGTTCGTGCTCGACTACGTCAAGGACGCCATCCTGCACGAGGTGGGGCACGCGCTCGGGCTGCGCCACAACTTCCGCGCCAGCCGCGCGTACACCGAGGCGCAGCTGGCCGACCCGGAGTTCACGCGCGCCCACGGCATCTCGGGCTCGGTGATGGAGTACAACGCCATCAACCTGGCCGCGCCCGGCCGCACTACGGGCATGCCCTTCCAGGCGACGCTGGGCCCCTACGACTATTGGGCGGTGGAGTACGCCTACAGGCCGATGCCTCCCGGCACGAAGCCGGCCGCCGAGCGCGCCGAGCTGCAGAAGATCGCCGCGCGCAGCGCCGAGCGCGAGCTCGCTTTCGGCACCGACGAGGACAACTTCGTCGCGCTCGACCCCGAGACCATCCAGCTCGACCTGGGCGCCGACCCGATCGCCTTCGCCAAGCGCCGCATCGCGATCGCGCGCGACCTGTTCAAGCGGCAGGAGTCGCGCGCGCTACAGCCCGACCGCGACTACGCCGTGCTGCGCCGCTCGATCAACTTCGCCATCGCCGACACCACGCGCGCCATGGGCGTGCTGGCGCGCCAGATCGGTGCCCTGCGCACGCTGCGCGACTTCCCCGGCAGCGGCCGCGAGCCGCTGGTGCCGGTGCCGGCGGCGGCGCAGCGCGAGGCACTCGACCTGATGCTGCAGACCGTGCTCGGGGCAGACGGCCTGACCCTCAGCCCGGCGCTGCAGCGCCGGCTGGCGCCGGACTTCCTCGACCGCGCCGAGGGCGCGGTGCCCACCGACTACTCGGTGCAGCAGCGGCTGCTGGACCTGCAGCGCGCGGTGCTCAACTTCCTGATGTCCGACGTGATCGCCACGCGCATCCTCGACGGCGTGCCCAAGTTCGACGACCCGAAGCAGGCCTTCTCGCTCGGCGAGATGTACGGCCGGCTGAGCGCCGACGTCTGGCGCGAGCTCGACCGCCGGCAGCCCATCCCCTCGGCGCGGCGCGACCTGCAGCGCGACCACGTCAACCGCCTCTCGCTGGCCGTGGTGCGGCCCACCGGCACCGGGCGTGCCGACGTGCGCGGCCACCTGCGCGAGCAGGCCCGAGCGCTGATGGCGCGGCTGGACGCGGCGCTGACGTCGCGGGCGCCGCTGGACGCCGAGACCCGGGCCCACCTGGCCGACAGCGCCGACACGCTGCGCCAGGCGCTGTCGGCAACGATCGTGCGCCAGGCGCTCTAGCAGGCCGCTCGCGACCGCCGCGCCGTCGCTCGTCGCTTCCGGGTGGCGGCGGAGGCGCAGTCGCGGCAAGCTTCGCGACATGTCCACGCCTCCGTCCCGCACCCCTGGCGGCGCCCCCGCGCCGGCCGGCACGCCGTGGCCGCTGCGGCTGCGCGAACTCGTCAACCCCACCGGCCTGGGGCTGGCGGTGGGCTTTGGCGTCACGGTCGGGGTGCTCATCTCGCCGGTGTTCGAGCCGCCCGTGTGGGTGCTGGTCATGCGCGCGCTGTTCATCGCCTTCGTGCTGCTGGCGGTGTTCACGGCGGTGGAGCGCTGGCCCGAGGAGCGGCTGCCGTTCGGCTGGCCCCGCTGGATCACGGCCCTCGTGGCCATCCCGCTGGCCGCGGTGCTGGCCACCGCCGTCGTCTACCTGGTGGCCGTGCGCGGCGACGTGGTGGCCTTCGCCACCAGCGAGGAGCGCATCAGCGGCTTCTTCATCACTACCCTGACCGCCCTCACCTTCGGCCTGCTGATCGCGCTGCCGGCGCAGCTGCGCGACCGCGAGCAGCGCGCGCGGGCCGACAGGCTGGCCTTCGAGCTGGAGCGCCAGCGCCTGGAGAAGCAGGCCCTGGACGCGCGGCTGGCGCTGCTGACGGCGCAGATCCAGCCCCACTTCCTGTTCAACACGCTGGCCAACGTGCAGGCGCTGGTGGAGGCAGGCTCGCCGCGCGCGCCCGCGCTGCTGGGCAGCTTGATCGACTACCTGCGCGCCGCGATGCCCAGGCTCGACGCCGCCGAGCCGGCGCTCGCCGACGAACTGCGGCTGGTGCAGGCCTACCTGGAACTGATGAGGATGCGCATGCCCGACCGCCTGACGTTCGCGCTGGATGTCGACGACGGGCTGGCTGGCGTGCGCTTCCCGCCGCTGGCGCTGCTGACGCTGGTGGAGAACGCCGTGCGCCACGGCATCGATCCGCAAGAGGACGGCGGCCACATCCAGGTCACCGGCCGGCGCAAGGCCGAGGGCGCCGTGCTGACGGTGGCCGACGACGGCGCCGGCATGGCCGAGCACGCCCAGCCCGGCACCGGGCTGCGCAACCTGCGCGAGCGCCTGGCGGCGTTCTTCGGGGCGCAGGCGCGGCTCGAACTGGCCGAGCAGTCGCCGCGCGGGCTGCGCGCCACGCTGCGCTGGCCGCTGCCGGAGACCGCACGATGACGGCCCCGGCCGCGCTGCTGGTCGACGACGAGCCGCTGCTGCGCGAGCGGCTGGCCGGGCACCTGGCCCGGCTGTGGCCGACGCTGCGCCTCGTGGGCATGGCCCGTCACGGCCGCGAGGCGCTGGCGCTGTACCAGGCCGAGGCGCCGGAGATCGTCTTCCTCGACGTGCACATGCCGGGGATGGACGGCATCGAGGCGGCGAGGGCCATCGCAGCCGAGGCCGCGGCGGCCGGCCGCGCCGTCCACCTCGTGTTCGTCACGGCCTTCGAGCGCTACGCCGTGCAGGCCTTCGAGCAGGGCGCGGTCGACTACCTCGTCAAGCCCTTCGACGAGCCCCGCCTCGCCGCCACGGTGCGCCGGCTTCGGGAGCGGCTCGCGGCCACCCCGGTGCCGGCGGCCGACCCGGCGTCGCTGGATTCGCTGCTCGACCGGCTGGCGGAGCGGCTCCGCGGCCCGGCCGCCCCTGCCCGGCCGCGGCTGCAGTGGATCAGGGCCTCGGTGGGGTCGGCGATCCGGCTGATCCCGATCGAGGAGGTGGTCTACTTCAAGAGCGACGAGAAGTACACGCTGGTGGCCTGGACGGGCGGCGAGGCACTGATCCGCAAGTCGCTGCGCGAACTGCAGGGCGAGATCGACCCCGAACGCTTCGTGCAGATCCACCGCGCGGTGGTCGTCGCGTTGCCCTTCGTCGCCCAGGTGGTGCGCGGCGACAACGAGACCGCCGAGCTGCACCTGCGCGGCCGGCCCGAGGTGCTGCCGGTCAGCCGCAGCTACACGCCACGCTTCCGCCAGATGTAGCGCCGGCGACAGACGCCGCGGGGCTGCTCCGTATGATCCGGCGCCACCGCGCGAGCGAAGGAGACTGCCCATGCATGCCTGGTTCTGCGACACGCTCGACGGCGTCGACGCCCTGAAGTGGCGCGAGGCGCCCACCCCCGAGCCGGGCCCGGGCGAGGTGCGCATCGCCGTCAAGGCCGCGAGCCTGAACTTCCCAGACCTGCTCATCGTGCAGGGCAAGTACCAGTTCAAGCCGGCGCTGCCCTTCGTGCCCGGGGCCGAGTACGCGGGGCTGGTCGACGCCGTCGGCGACGGCGTCACCCACCCAAAACCCGGTCAGCCCGTGGCCGCAATCGCGGGCACGGGCGGCTTCGGCACGCACGCGGTGGTCAAGGCGGCGCAGGTGCTGCCGCTGCCGCCGGGCTTCGCGCTCGAGCACGCGGCGGCCTTCGCGTTCACCTACGGCACCTCGCACCACGCGCTGGTCGACCGCGCGCAGCTGAAGGCGGGCGAGACCGTGCTCGTGCTGGGGGCCGCCGGCGGCGTGGGGACCGCGGCGCTGCAGATCGCCAAGGCCATGGGCGCCCGCGTCATCGCCGCGGCCTCCACGGACGAGAAGTGCGCCCTGTGCACGCGGCTCGGGGCCGACGCGACGCTGAACTACACCACGCAGGACGTGCGCGAGACGCTCAAGGCGCTCACGGGCGGCAAGGGCCCCGACGTCGTCTACGACCCCGTGGGCGACAAGCTGGCCGAGCCGGTGTTCCGCTCCATCGCCTGGCGCGGCCGCTACCTGGTGGTGGGCTTCGCCGGCGGCGCCATCCCGGCCCTGCCCTGGAACCTGGCGCTGCTCAAGGGCGCCAGCATCGTCGGCGTGTTCTGGGGCGACTTCGTCAAGCGCGAGCCGCAGGCCAGCGCCGCCGCACTGGGCCAGCTGGCGCAGTGGTACGCGCAGGGCCAGGTGCGCCCGGTGCTGGACGCGACGCTGCCGATGGAGCGCATCCACGAGGCCTACGCGCGCATGGCCGGCCGCCAGGTGATGGGAAAGATCGTCCTCGTCAACCCGTGAGGCCGGGGGTGCGGCACGCCGGCCGGCCGCGGCGGGGCGCGCTAGCATCCGCCGCGCTCGGGATGGCGCAAAAGGGGGGCCGCCATGGCTGTGAAGGTGCTGATCCTCGAAGACAACCCGGTGGCGCGCAGCTTCCTGCGCCGCGTCGTGCGCGAGAGCTTCAGCGACACTATCGTCATCACCGAGGCCGGCGACCTCGAGACCGCCCGCCTGCACATCGCGCTGACGGGCGGTGCCACCGGGATGCACGGCACCGACCCGTTCAAGCTCATCCTCGTCGACCTTGAGTTGCCCGACGGTAACGGCCTGGAGTTGCTCGCCGAGCTGACGCAGTACCCGGCCACCAAGATCGTCACCACGCTGTATTCCGACGACGACCACCTGTTCCCGGCCCTGCAGTGCGGAGCCGACGGCTACCTGCTGAAGGAAGACCGCTTCGAGGTGCTGGTCGAGGAACTGCAGAAGATCGTGCGCGGCCAGCCGCCGCTCAGCCCGGCCATCGCGCGGCGGCTGCTCATGCACTTCAGGCCCGGCGGCGGCCTAGGCGGCGCAGACGGCCCGGTCGACAGCGGCTTCGCGCCGCTGCCCTTCAGCACCAGCAAGCCGGTGCCCCTCGAGAAGGCACCCGAGCACGAGCGCCTCACGCCGCGGGAGACCGAGGTGCTCACCTTCCTGAGCAAGGGTTTCACGATCAAGGAGATCGCCAACCTGCTGGGCATCAAGTGGTTCACGGTCAACGACCACATCAAGTCCATCTACAGGAAGCTCAACGTGTCCAGCCGCGCCGAGGCCGCGGTGCTGGCCAGCAAGCAGGGACTGGTCTGACCGGCCCGGCCGCCACGGGCGGCGAGGCGGCCGCCCGCGAAGCACGTCCGCTGGCGATGGCCGGCTGGCGCCGACGGGTGCTGCTGGTTCTGGCTGTGCTGGCCTGCGTGGCCGGGGCCGCGATGCTGCGGCTGCTCGCGGCCACACCGATGATCGACGTGGCGGCGACCGCCACCGCAGACGGACGGGTGCTGCTCGACGGCGGCGGCACGCCGCAGTTGCAGGCCCTGCAAGGCCGCGTGCTGCGGGCCGTGGGCGCGCCCGGTGCCCCGCCGGTGGCGGTGGATGCCGACCTGCTGCACCGCGTGCCGCGCTGGCAGACCAGCGACGAGCGTCGGGCCGCCACGCTGGCGCAGCAGGACGCACTGGCCGCGGCCCTGGCCGGCGGCACCGTGGCCCTGCACCTTGAAGGCGGCCTCGTGGCCGAGGTTCCTGCCACGCCCGGCGGGCTGGCGCGGATCGGCCTGCTGGCCTGGCCCCTGTTCGCGGCGGCGCTGCTGCTGCCGCTGTCCGGGGCCGTCGTGCTGCTGTCTCAGCCTTCGCTGCCGAGCGCCCTGCTGGTGCTGCTGTGCACGGCGCAGGCCCTGGGACTGGGCATGGTCGCCGCCGGGTCGGTGCGAGGGCTCGGCCTGCCGCCGGGGCTGCTGGCGTTCGACATGCCGGCCCGGCTGGCGCTGGACGCCGCCTCGGCCGCTGCCGTCGTGCACGCCTTCCTCGTCGGCCGGCACCCGGCCTGGGCCGTGGCGGTGTGGCTGTGCTCCGCCTTCGGAGTAGCCGCCGTGGCCCTGGGCACGGTCTCACCGGCCTGGCCCTGGGCCCAGGGCCTGTGCGGGCTGCTGGGCGTGCTGGCCCTGGTCGCCGCGTGGCGCCCGCCGGCGGGCGCCCCCGACCCGCGCCGGCGTGTCGCCGCCCGCCTGACGCTCATGGCCCTGCTGACCTGGCTGCTGGCCAATGCCGTGGTCATGCTCAGCGCCGGGCGGCCCGCGCTGGCCGCGGCAACGGCCGCGGGGGCCTCGGTGGCCTGGGCGCTGTCGGTGACCACCCTGCTGCTGCTGGTGCCGTTCCTGGCGCGAAGCCGGCGGCTGTTGCGCGAGCTGGCGCTGCTGGCCGGCATCGGCTGCCTGGCGGCCTCGCTGGACCTGCTGTTCGTGGCCGTGTTCGCCGTCAACGCGCAGGCCTCGATGGCCGTGGCGGTGTTCGTGGCGCTGGGCGTCTACGCCTACGCGCGCCAGCGCCTGCTCGAGCACCTGCTGGGCATGCGGCTTCTCACCACCGACCGCATCTTCGAGCTGCTCTACCGCGCCGCGCGCGACGTGCAGCGCCGCCCCGAGCGCCGGCTGCAGCGCCTGGCGCAGCTGCTGCGCGAGCTGTTCGAACCGCTCGAGATGAGCCGCAACGCCCGGGTGCCCGCCCAGGCCGAGGTGCACGACGGCGGCGCCGCCCTGGTGGTGCCGTTGCGCGCCGAGGGCGAGGGCCGCACGGGCCTGGCCGTGCAGCTGCGGCTGGCCGGGCGCGGCCAGCGTCTTTTCATGCCCGAGGACGCCCGCCTGGCCGACCGGGTGGTCGAGCAGCTGCGCCGGGCCGTGGCCTACGACCGCGCCGTCGAGCGGGGTCGCCACGAGGAACGCCGGCGGCTGGCGCAGGACCTGCACGACGACATCGGCGCGCGGCTGCTGACCCTCATGTACCAGGCGCCCACGCCCGAGCTCGAGGACTACATCCGCCACACCCTGCAGGACCTGAAAACGCTGACCCGCGGCCTCGCCGTGGCCGAGCACCGGCTGGGCCCCGCCGCGGTGGAGTGGAAGTCCGACCTCTCCCGCCGCCTGGCGGCGGCGCGCGCCGAGCTCGAGTGGCGCTGCGACGTCGACGAGGCGAGGGTGCTGACGGTCGTGCAGTGGTCGGCGCTGACGCGCGTGCTGCGCGAGCTGGTGACCAACTCGCTGTACCACGGCCGGGCGCAGCGGGTCGCCGTGAGCCTGGAGCAGGCCGGCAATGCGCTCACGCTCGTCGTGGCCGACGACGGCATCGGTCGCGACCCCGCCCGCTGGGCCCACGGCCTGGGCATGGGCGGCGTGCGCAAGCGCGTGAAGCAGCTCGGCGGGCGCGTGGAGTGGCGCGAGAACGGGGAGCGCGGCATCGTGTGCACGCTGGTGATCGACCGCTTCGGCGAGGACGCCTGAGCGGCCCGGCGTCCCGGAGGGCGACGCCGGGCGATCGCGTCAACCGCCGCCCCGACCGGCCCGTTGTGGGCCGGGAGCCGCGCCGCCACGCAACGACGCCGGCCTGACCCGCCCCCCCATGGCACACCCGAGTGCCCGGGTGGCGGTTTGCGACGACAATATGGGCCTCGCGTCGACCGGGGCGCCCCACCCGGCCTCCAGCTGCCATGACCAACCGCCGCATCACGACCACCGCCCCGGCTCCCGCAGCCACCCGCCCGACTCCCGCCACCTCTTCCACCGCCCCGGCCGCCGTGCCCGGCCCCAAGCTGCGCCAGACGCAGGCCGAGTACACCGCGGCGCGGCCGCACGCCGAGCCCGGCGTCAAGCCGATGATGTCCAGCTCTAAGATGTACGTGTGCATCAAGTGCCACGCCAATTTCAAGACGGGCGACGGCAAGCCCGATCCCCGTCTGCGCGGCCTCGGCCGCTGCAACAACTGCCTGAACGTGACCGCGTCGGCAGCGTCCTGAGCGTTGATCGCTCGTTGTCCGGCGGCCCCCGCCCCCCCCCCGCAACTTCTCAACCGGAGTGATGACCCCATGTCCCAGAGCAATCGCCGTGTGTTCCTGATGCAAGTCGCCGCCTGCGGCTCTGCCTTGGCCGCCGCTGGCGCACAGGCGCAGGCCGCGCGCCTCGACGAGAAGGACCCCCAGGCCGTGGCGCTGAGCTACGTCCACGACACCACCAAGGTCGACAAGAAGAAGTTCCCCAAGCACACGAACGACCAGAAGTGCAACAACTGCGCCCTGTACCAGGGCAAGGCCACCGATCCCTGGGGCGGCTGCCCGCTGTTCGGCACCAAGCAGGTTGCCGGTCCGGGCTGGTGCAGCGCCTGGGCCAAGAAGGGCTGATCGCCGCGGCCTTCGCGCCACTTCCTGCCAAGGGCGGCCCGCGGGTCGCCCTTTTTCTTGCCCGCGTGCCGCCGGACGGGCCATTCGTCGCGACGGTTGCATATCATCGACGGCTGATATAAAGGCCGGAGACGCCGCATGGCCACGCCCGCACCCCGTTCGACGCCCACGCGGCGCCAGTGCCTGCGCGCCGGCCTGGGGCTGGGTCTCGGCGCGGCCCTGCTGTCGCCGCCGGCGCAGCGCCTGGCAGCGGCGGCCGAGGACTTCATCCGTGGTCCGGCCGTGCCCGACCATCCGCTGCTGCGCCTGAGCCCGCGCGTGGCCATGGTGTTCGCCGCAGACGGGTTCCCGACGCCCGAGAACCGCGGGATGATGGCCAACGTGGTGTTCGTGATCACGTCGGCCGGCGTGGTGGTGCTCGACAGCGGGGCCTCGGTGCAGATCGGCGAGATGGCCATCCGCCGGCTGCGCACGCTGACCGACCGCCCGGTGGTGGCCATCGTCAACTCGCACGCCCACGGCGACCACTTCCTCGGCAACGACGCCTTCGTGCAGGCCTTCGGCGACGGCCTGCCGATCCACGCCCACCCCGAGGCGCGCCGGCAGATCGCCGGCATCGCCGGCAGCGGCTGGCGCGCCGCCATGGAGCGCTGGACCAACGGCGCGTCCATGGGCACGCGCGTCGTCGTGCCCAACCGCGACGCGGCCCAAGGCGACCTGCTGCGCTTCGGCGACACCACGCTGCGCGTCCACCACCACGGCCGCGCCCACACCGAGGCCGACCTGTGCGTGGAAGTGGTCGAGGACCGCGTGCTCTATGCCGGCGACGTGGTGATGAACGGCCGCATCGCCAACATGGACGACGGCAGCTACGTCGGCACGCTCAAGACCATCGACGCGCTGGTGCGCGACCTGCCCGACGCCCTGTGGGTGCCCGGCCACGGCCGCGCCAGCCGCACGCTGCCGGCCGAGCAGCGCGCCTTCTTCGCCGGCCTGTACGAGCCTTGCCTGGCGGCCGTGAAGACCGGCGAGGACGAGGCTGCTGCGCGGCGCCGCGTGCTGGCCGATCCGCGCGTGGCACCCCACGCCGGCCGCATCCAGGGCTGGGACGGCAACATCGGCAAGTACATCAGCATCGCCTACCTGGAGGCCGAGAAGGAGGCGTTCTGACGGCCCCGCGGGGCCGGGGCTGCAAGGGCCGCGGCCCGAGGGGCCTTGGGCGTGGCGCGCAGCCGGCGCTTCGCATAATCCCCCGGCGTCCACACCCGGGAGCCGTCATGCCGCACGCCTTCGCCAGCACCCTGAAGCCCTTCACCACCGCCTCGGGCAAGACCGGGCAGCTGTGGTCCCTGCCTGCTCTGGCACGCCGCTTCCCCGGCGTGCGCCGCATGCCGGTGAGCCTGCGCATCGTGCTGGAAAGCGTGCTGCGCAACTGCGATGGCCAGCGCGTGACGAAGGAGCATGTCGAGCAGCTGGCGCGCTGGCAGCCTCGGGCGGCGCGCACCGAGGAGATCCCCTTCGTCGTGTCGCGCGTGGTGCTGCAGGACTTCACCGGCGTGCCGCTGCTGGCCGACCTGGCTGCCATGCGCAACGTGGCCCAGCGCCTGGGCAAGGATCCCCGGCGGGTCGAGCCGCTGGTGCCGGTCGACCTGGTCGTGGACCACTCGGTGATGATCGACCACTTCGGCAGCCCCAAGGCGCTGGACCTCAACATGAAGCTCGAGTTCGCGCGCAACCGCGAGCGCTACGAGTTCCTGAAGTGGGGCATGCAGGCCTTCGAGACCTTCGGCGTCGTGCCGCCGGGCTTCGGCATCGTGCACCAGGTGAACCTGGAGCACCTGGCGCGTGGCGTGCACAAGGCCGGCAAGGGGCCCGAGGCCGTCCACTACCCCGACAGCCTGGTCGGCACCGACAGCCACACCACCATGATCAACGGCATCGGCGTGGTCGGCTGGGGCGTCGGCGGCATCGAGGCCGAGGCCGGCATACTGGGCCAGCCGGTTTACTTCCTGACGCCCGACGTGGTGGGCTTCGAGCTCACCGGCGCGTTGCGCGAGGGCGTGACCGCCACCGACCTGGTGCTGACCGTCACCGAGATCCTGCGCCGCGAGAAGGTGGTGGGCCAGTTCGTCGAGTTCTGCGGCGAGGGCACGCGCACGCTGAGCCTGCCCGACCGCGCCACCATCGCCAACATGGCGCCCGAGTACGGCGCGACGATGGGCTTCTTCCCGGTCGACGACAAGACCATCGAGTACTTCCGGGGCACCGGCCGCCGGCGCGGCGAGATCGAGGCCTTCGAGGCCTACTTCAAGGCCCAGCAGCTGTTCGGCGTGCCGCGCGCCGCCGACATCGACTACAGCCGCGTCATCCGGCTCGACCTGGGCACCGTCGCGCCCTCGCTGGCCGGCCCGAAGCGACCGCAGGACCGCATCGAGATCGGCGCGGTGAAGAGCCGCTTCACAGAGCTGTTCAGCGCCCCGGCAGCCGCCAACGGCTTCAACCAGCCGGCGCAGAAGCTGGCCGAGCCGGTGACCACCGCCGACGGCCTGGCGCTGCGGAACGGCGACGTGCTGATCGCCGCCATCACCAGCTGCACCAACACCAGCAACCCCGGCGTGCTGCTGGCCGCCGGCCTGCTGGCCAAGAAAGCCGTGAAGGCCGGCCTGAAGGTGGCGCCGCACATCAAGACCAGCCTGGCCCCGGGCTCGCGCATCGTCACCGAGTACCTCGAGAAGGCCGGCCTGCTGCCCTACCTCGAGAAGCTGGGCTTCGCGGTGGCGGCCTACGGCTGCACAACCTGCATCGGCAACGCCGGCGACCTGACGCCGGCCCTCAACGAGGCCATCACCGCCAACGACCTGGTCTGCGCCGCGGTGCTCAGCGGCAACCGCAACTTCGAGGCCCGCATCCACCCCAACCTGAAGGCCAACTTCCTGGCCAGCCCGCCGCTGGTGGTGGCCTACGCGCTGGCCGGTACGGTGCTGAAGGACCTGATGACCGAGCCGGTGGGTCACGACAAGAAGGGGCGGCCGGTCTACCTGGGCGACATCTGGCCCAGCAGCGACGAGGTGCACGCGCTGATGAAGCACGCCATGGACGGCAAGGCCTTCCGGCGCAACTACGACAAGGTGCGCCAGGAGCCCGGCAAGCTGTGGCAGAAGATCCAGGGCGTGCAGGGCGACGTCTACACCTGGCCGGCCAGCACCTACATCGCCGAGCCGCCGTTCTTCGCCGGCTTCACGCTGGAGCCCCCGCCGCCGGCCGAGGCTGGGGCCGGCGTGCGCGGGGCGCGCATCATGGCCCTGTTCGGCGACTCCATCACCACCGACCACATCAGCCCCGCCGGCAGCTTCAAACCCGGCACGCCGGCCGGGCAGTGGCTGCAGGCGCAGGGCGTGGCACCCGCCGACTTCAACAGCTACGGCGCGCGCCGCGGCCACCACGAGGTGATGATGCGCGGCACCTTCGCCAACGTGCGCGTGAAGAACCTGATGCTGCCGCCGGGCCCGGACGGCTCGCGCGTGGAGGGCGGCTTCACGCTGAAGGGCGGGCAGCCGATGCCGATCTACGACGCCGCCATGGCCTGGCAGGCCGAAGGCACGCCCACGGTCGTGTTCGCGGGCGAGGAGTACGGCACCGGCTCCAGCCGCGACTGGGCGGCCAAGGGCACGGCGCTGCTGGGCATCCGCGCCGTGCTGGCGCAGAGCTTCGAGCGCATCCACCGCAGCAACCTGGTGGGCATGGGCGTGCTGCCGCTGCAGTTCAAGCCCGGCGACAGCTGGCAGGGCCTGGGCCTGACCGGCGAGGAGACCATCGACGTGCGCTTGGCCGACGATCTGCAGCCGCAGGGCGACGCCACCCTGGTGATCAGGCGGCCCGACGGCTCGGTGCAGGAGCGCAGCGTGACCCTGCGCGTGGACACCGCCATCGAGGTGAGCTACCTGCGCCACGGCGGCATCCTGCCCTACGTGCTGCGGCAACTTCTCGCGTTCTGATCGGCCTGGGTCACCGAAGGACGACCCGCCCTGCCGCGGGGCCGCCGGGCAGCCCCCACAATCGAAGGCTTATGCTGGATCGCTTGCGCCGCCTGATGCCCACGCCCGAAGCCATGGCGTCCAACCGCTGGCTGCGCTGGCTGGGACCCCGGCTGCTGCACCCGCGGCTGTGGCACATGTCGCGGCGCGGCGTGGCACTGGGGGCCGCGGTGGGGGTGTTCTTCGCGTTCATCACGCCGATCGCGCAGATCCCGCTGTCGGCTGCGGTAAGCGTGCTGCTGCGCTGCAACGTGCCGGTCTCGGTGGTGGCCACGCTGGTGAACACGCCGCCGACCTTCGCGCCGGTGTACTACGGCGCCTGGAAGCTGGGCGGCTGGGTGCTCGGCACCGACACCGACGACGCCAACCGGCCGGCGCTGCTGAGCGCCGCCACGCCGCTGCCTTCGGCCCAGGCCGCGCAGGCCAACGCGCCCGCGCCCGACCCGCGCCCCTGGTGGCAACGCTGGGGGCAGACGCTCAGCGAGGTGGGCCGCCCGCTGCTGGTGGGCACGGTGATCTTCGCGGTGGGCTTCTCGCTGCTGGCCTACGGGCTGGTCAACGGCGTGTGGCACTGGCGCGTGCGCGCCAAGCGGCGCCGGCGGCTGCGCTTCGGGCGCTGAGAGTGTGAGAGGCGGCGCGTCTTCAGCGGCCGCGCAGGAACAGACCGTCCAGTTCCTTCAGCGTGACCTGCCGCCAGGTCGGGCGGCCGTGGTTGCAGGTGTCGCTGCGCTCGGTGGCCTCCATCTCGCGCAGCAGCGCGTCCATCTCGGGCAGCGTGAGCCGGCGGTTGGCGCGCACGGCGGCATGGCAGGCCATGGTGGCGAGCAGTTCGTCGCGGGCGCGCTGCACGACGCGGCTGCCGCCGACCTCGGCCAGCTCGGCCAGCACCGCACGCACGAGTTCGGTCAGGTCGGCATCGGGCAGCGCGGCCGGCCGGCTGCGCACCACCAGCGTGGCCACGCCGAGCACGCCCACGTCCAGGCCCAGGGCCCGCAGCGCATCGGCGTGCGCCTCGGCGGCGGCCAGTTCGGCCGGCGTGGCCGCCAGCGTGTGGGGAATGAGCAAGGGCTGCGCCGGCAACTCGGCGCCCGCACCGACCGCGGCATCGGCGGCGCGCTTCAGGCGCTCGTAGACGATGCGCTCGTGGGCCGCGTGCATGTCCACCACCACCAGGCCGCTCGCGTTCTCGGCCAGCACGTAGGCGCCCCCGATCTGCGCCACGGCGCGGCCCAGGGGCTGCTCGGCGGCCGGCGGGGCCTCGGGGGCGGCCGGCAAGGGCTGCGCCAGCGCGCGCAGCGCCGGGGCCCAGGGCGCG
>CAIKLM010000089.1 GCA_903828235.1 uncultured beta proteobacterium
CGCGGGCTCGCGCGGCGCCACCGGTTCGCCGCGCAGCGCCGGCGCGGCGATGTCCCAGCCCGGCAGCAGCGGCGCCCACAGCGCCACGCCGTCGACGAACACCGCCTGCGGCCTCATGCCCCGGCCCCGAACAGCAGCACGGCGTTGCTGCCACCAAAGCCGAACGAGTGGCTGGCGGCCACGCGCGCGCGGCCCGGGGCCGGCGCGGCGCGCAACTGCGCGGCGAACACCGGCCCGAAGGCCGGGTCGGGTGCCGCGCCCTGGCCGCTGCCGGCCTGCACCCGGCCCTCCAGCGCCAGCCAGCAGACCACGGCCTCCAGCAGGCCGGCGGCGCCCATGGTGTGGCCGGTGATCGACTTGGTGGCCGAGGCGTGCACGCCGGGCGCGTAGCGGCGCGCCACGAGCGCGGCCTCGACCTCGTCGTTGGCCGGCGTGCCGGTGCCGTGCAGGTTGACGAAGTCCACCGCCGCGGCCGTCAGCCCGGCGCGTGCCAGCGCGGCGTCGAGCGCGGCCTCGGCGCCGCGGCCTTGCGGGTGCGGAGCCGACATGTGGTGGGCGTCGTTGGCCTCGCCGCTGCCCAGCAGGCGCAGCGGCGAGTCGCCGTCGCGCTCCACCAGCGCGAACACCGCTGCCTCGCCGAGGCTGATGCCGCGCCGCGCGGCGGCGAAGGGGCGGCAGGGCCCGGGGTCGACCAGGCCCAGCGCGCGGAAGCCGAAGCGCAGGCTGTCGGACAGCGCCTCCACGCCGGCCACCACCACGGCGTCGGCGACGCCGGCGTGCAGCCAGCGCTCGGCGCTGGCCAGCGCCTTGGCACTGGACGAGCAGGCCGTGGACACCGTGAGCGCCGGGCCGCGCAGCCCCAGCGTGCGCTGCACGAAGTGCGTCACCGCGTGCGGCGTGTTCAGCGCCGGGTGGCGCAGCGCCTCGGGGAAGCCGCCGCCGGCCGCGGGGGCGCGGTAGGCCTGCTCGGTGACGGCGATGGTCGAGGCCGAGCTGCCCAGCACCAGGCCCACGCGGGCCGGCCCGTGGCGGCGGCAGGCCGCGGCCACGGCGGCGCGGAAGCCGTCCTGCTCCAGCGCGCCGGCGGCCAGCCGCGTGGCGCGGCTGTCCCAGGCCGCATCGGCCACCGGCTCGGCGGCGAGCGCGTCGACGCGGCCCAGCCAGCAGGGCAGGCGCGGGTCGGCGTCGGGCTGCAGGCCGCTGCGGTTGGCGGCCAGCGCTTCGGCCAGCGCGCGGTGGCCGACGCCCGCCGCGCAGCTGGCGGTGTAGGCGCCGATGCGCACCGGCGCCCTCATGCCGGGCCCAGCAGCACCTGGCCGTGGCGCGCCAGCCAGTCGTCCCAGAGCGCGCGCCACACCGGCCAGTCGTGGCCGCCGGGCCGCGTGGCCACGTGGTCGGCCGGCAGCAGTGGCGCCAGCAGGCGGTGGCTGTGGGCGAAGCGGTCGCCGGCACCGAAACCCAGGTGCACGGGCGCGCCGCCCGGGCGCGTGGCGAGATGGCGCCAGATGCGGCGCTCCAGCGGCGGCCGGGCTTGGCCGGGCTCGGGCTGCGTGCTGGCGGGCGAGGCGGCCCAGGCCACCGGCCCGCCCGCGGTGGTGATCTCGCGCGCCAGCCCCGCGGTGCCCAGGTAGGGGGCCAGCGCCACCACGCCGGCCAGGCGGCCCTCGCCGGCCGGGCCGGCTTCGGTGTCGGCCAGCAGGCCCAGCGAGCCCAGCCCGCCCAGCGAGATGCCGACCAGCCAGATGCGCTCGAAGCCCTGGCTGCGCGCCGGCAGCACCTGCTCGGCGAGCAGCCGCGCGAGGATGGAGCGGTCCTCGTAGTAGGCGTAGTGGCTGTCGAGCAGCCGCACCTCGGCGCCGGGCGCGCGCGCGGCCAGCGCCGCGGGGAAGCCGGCTTCGACGAACTCCTCGGGCGGGCTGGCGATGCCGGGCAGCATCAGCACCAGCGTGCCGCGGCCGGGCTGGCCGGCGCGGCCCTCGAGGCGAAGATGACGGATCACGGGTTCCACGGGGCGTTTCGGCGGGCGCAGGCAGCCGGCCAGTCCGGCCACCGGCAGCAGCGCCAGCCCGCCCAGCAGCCGGCGCCGGGGCCACCCGGCGGGATCGTAGCGGTTGCGGCTGCCGTTCCCGCCCGCGCTCACGCCAGGCCGCCGTTGACCGAGATGACCTGCCCGGTGATGTAGCCGGCGTCGGGCCCGGCCAGGAAGCCCACCAGCGCCGCCACCTCCTCGGGCCGTCCGGCGCGGCGCGCCGGCACGATCTGCTCGATGGTCTTGGCGTCGAAGGCGCCGGCGGCCATCGGCGACTCGATGATGCCCGGCGCCACCGCGTTGACCGTGACGCCGCGGCTGGCCAGCTCCAGGCTCAGCGCCTTGGTGGCGCTGTTGAGCGCGCCCTTGGCCGCGGCGTAGTTCACCTGGCCGCGGTTGCCCGTGAGCGCCGCCACCGACGACACGTTGACGATGCGCCCCCAGCGCGTGCGCAGCATCGGCAGCACCAGCGGCTGCGTGACGCGGAAGAAGCCGTTGAGCGAGACGTCGATGACGCGGTGCCACTGCTCGGGCCGCATGCCCGGGAACACGGCGTCGTCGTGCACGCCGGCGTTGTTGACGATGACCTGCACCGGCCCGGCCTCCAGCATCTTCGCGGTGGCCGCGGCGCAGGCGGCGTCGTCGGTGAGGTCGAACACGGCCCAGCCGGCGCGGCCGCCCGCGGCCTCGATCTCGGCGGCCAGCGCCTGCACCGCGGCGGCGTTGCCGTTGGCGTGCAGGATGAGTTCGGCGCCGTCGGCGGCCAGCCGGCGCGCGATGGCGGCGCCCAGGGCGCCGCTGGCGCCGGTGACGAGGGCGCGCTTGCCCTGCAGGGGTGGGGTCATGTCGGCGCCTCCAGGGGTGTGTTGAGCACGACGGTGGCGCGGCCCTCGACGAGCGGGCGGCCGGCCTCGTCGGCCACGGTGAACGTGTAGATGGCCTGCTGCTCTGCGGCGGCCTGGCGCCGCGCCTGCACCACCAGCGCGCCGGCCACGGTGTCCAGCCGTGGCTGGTGCAGCGCCACGCCGCGCACCGCGGCCAGGTAGCCCGGGCGCGGCGGCGTGCCCGGCGCCGCGGTGAGTGCGCCGTGCAGCGCCATGGCCTGCGCCGCGTACTCGATGGCCACCGGCGCCAGCAGGCCCTGTGGCGAGCGCAGCGGGTTCGCGGGGTCGCGGTGGCTCGTGGCGCGGCAGCGCAGGCCCTCGGCGTCCCAGGCCTCGAGCGCGTCGAGCAGGCACATGCTGCCGGCGTGTGGGATGCGCTGCGCGATGCCGTCGCGGTCCAGCGTGGCGGGGTGGGCGTGCGGGGGGGCGCCGCTCACAGGCGCACCTCGAGCTGCGCGCCCGCGCCCCAGGCCTCGAGCACGCAGCGGGCGGGGCCGCCGCGCGCCAGCGCCATCAGCAGCGGCAGCGCGCGCGCCGCGGGGATGGCGTCGTGTACGGCGTCGAGCCCGGCGTGGCCGCAGGCAGCGGGCGTGCCGCCGTCGGCCAGGCGCAGCCGCAGCGCCGTGCCCGGGCGCAGCACCAGCGCCACGCCGAAGGCATCGGCCAGAGGCCGCTTGGCGTGCAGCGGCTCGGGGTAGGGCACGTCGGCGGCCACCAGCAGCACCGGCTCGCCCAGCGCCACGGCCTGCGCGGCGGCCTCCAGCAGGCCGGCCGCGAAGCTGGCGTCGAAGGCCGCGATGCTGGTGCTGGGCCGCCGGCCCTGCACCGCGATGTGCCAGTAGCCGCCGGCGGCGTTGTGCACCGAGTTCGTGAAGCGCGTCGGCGACACCAGCCGCTCGGGCGCGGCCAGGGCCTCGCACAGCACGTGGCAGTTGGCCGGCTCGCCGGTGGACGAGGTGAACACGCTGGCCAGCGTCGCCGGCTCGAGCCCGGCCATGGCGCAGGCCTCGTCGGCCACCACGATGGACAGCTTCACCACCGCGCCGGCACGCCGCCGCTCGGTGGCCGGCAGACGCATCGGCGCCGGCACCGCGGTGGGCGCAGCCTGCCAGGTGGCCGGATCGCGCAGCCGCGCCGCCCCGGCCGCCCAGCTCTCGAGGCCGGGGCCGACGAGGCCGATGCCGCACACGTCGACGGCCAACTCGCCCGAGGCCGCGGCGCTCATCGCCCACCCCCGAACACCAGGCAGGCGTTGCTGCCGCCGAAGCCGAAGGAATTGCTCACCACCACGCGCAGCGGCGCCGGCACGGGCTCGCGCAGCAGCGTGGCGTGCAGGGCCGGGTCCTGCTCGCGCAGGTTCAGCGAGGCCGGCATGCAGCCCTGCTCCAGCGCCAGCAGCGCCAGCGAGGCTTCCACCCCGCCGGCGGCGCCCAGCGTGTGGCCGGTCTGCCCCTTGGTGCTGCTGCAGGGCAGCCGCGCGCCGAACACCTGCATCACGGCGCGGTCCTCGGCGGCGTCGTTGCCGGGGGTGCCGGTGCCGTGCAGGTTGAGGTAGTCCACCCGGTCGGGCGCCACGCCGGCGTCGGCCAGCGCCGCCTGCAGCGCCAGCACCGCCCCGGCGCCCTCGGGGTGGGGGCTGCTCATGTGGTGGCCGTCGCTGCTTTCGCCGGTGCCCAGCAGCCAGCCCATCGCGGCCGCGCCGCCGTCGCGCTCGAGCAGCGCGAAGGCCGCCGCCTCGCCCAGCGACAGGCCCGCGCGGCCGGCGTCCCAGGGGCGGCAGATGTCGGAGGCGGTCAGCTCCAGCGAGCGGAAGCCGTACAGCGTGGTCATGCACAGGCTGTCGACGCCGCCCACCACCGCCGCGTCGACGAGGCCGAGGCGGATCATGCGCTCGGCCGTGGCGTACACCTTGGCCGCCGACGAGCAGGCCGTGGACACCACGTGCGCCGGCCCCGCCAGGCCCAGCCGCTCGCGCAGGAAGCGCGCCGCGGAGTAGGTGTTGTGCGTGCGGCCGTAGTCCAGCGCCGCGGGCAGCGCGCCGCTGGCGGCGTCGCGGTGGCGGTAGGCCACCTCGGTGGCCAGGATGCCCGAGGTGCTGGTGCCCAGGAACACGCCCACACGGCCCGCGCCCCAGCGCCGGGCGGCGGCCTGCACGGCGTCGCCGAAGCCGTCGCTGCGCAGTGCCAGCTCGGCCAGCCGGTTGTTGCGGCAGTCGTAGCCGGCCAGCGGCGAATCCGCGGGGCCGAGCGTGCCCCAGTCGAGTTCGTCGACGCCGTCGACGACGCCGAGCCAGCAGCCGATATCGGCCGTCTCGAAGCCGCGGCGGGCCAGGCCGCTGCGGCCTTCGCGCAGCGCCGCGGCGTGCGCGGCGCGGCCGTGGCCGAGCGCGCTGACGAGCGTGTGGTGGGTGATGGCGAGTGGGCGCATGGGGGTGGGTGGCCGGGGCTCAGGGACGGTCGGCAACCAGCAGCACGTTGGCGAACGGCGTGCCGGCGCTCATGGGCAGCGGCTGCACCGCAAAGCCCAGCGCCCGAAGCAGCGCCTGCCAGTCGGCCAGCGGACGACCCCAGGTGGGGGGCACGCGGTGGCCGCGTGTCCAGGTGACGATGCGGTCGACCCACTGGCTGGCGCGGAAGCCGCCGGCCTGCGCCATGTCGCCGATGCGCAGCAGCAGCCGGCCGTGCGGCGCCAGCGCGGCGTGCACGCGCTCGAGCAGCGCGCGCTGCGCGTCGTGGTCCACGTAGTGCAGCACGTCGAGGATGACGACGAGGTCGCACGCCGGCAGCGCCACCTCGCGCATGTCGCCGCACACGAATCGCGGCGCCAGCGGCAGCGAGCCGACGGCGGCCTCGGCCCGGGCGACGTCGCTGCGCATCAGCTCGATGCCGGTGTAGGCGCGCGCCGGCAGCACGGCCGGCCAGGCCGCCGGCCAGCGGCCCTGGGCCTGCGCGTCGGCCATCTGCTGCAGCAGGCTGGCCAGCAGGCCCTGGCCGCAGCCGATGTCGACGACCCGCGGCGGACCGTCGCCGCCGCGCAGCTCGCCGCGCTCGACGAGGCCGCGGAACACGGGGTCGCGCCCGAGCTTGCCCCGCGCGAAGTGCCAGGCGAAGCGGCCGGCGGCGCGGTAGGGCGCGCAGCTGCGGGCGTGCAGCTCGCGCCAGGCCTGATCGGCGGACGGCTCGGCGTGCAGGCCGGTGCTGGCAGCGGCCCTCATGCGGCGGCGCCCCGTGGCGGCAGCGCCTCGCGCAGCGTCAGCGTGCGCAGGCCGGCCACGCGCAGCTGCGCCAGCAGCGGCGGCAGCACCTCCAGCGGCACCGGCCGGCCCTGCGCCGTGCGGCGGGCGTGGCCGTCGTGCAGCAGCAGGATGTCGCCCGCCGCCAGCCCTCGCGCCAGCCGCGCCCGCACGCGCTCGGCGTCGGCGTCGCGGGTGTCGAGGCCGCGTCGCGTCCAGCTCACCAGGTGCAGGCCCAGGCGGTGCAGCACGGGGTCGAGCAGCGGGTTGCGCAGGCCCGCCGGCGCGCGGAAGCAGTGCGGCTGCGTGCCGGTGACGTCGGCCAGCCGTTGCTGCGCGCGGCCGATCTCGGCGGCCAGCGCGCGCGGGCCGCGTAGGCTGAAGTCGTGGCGGTGGCGGTCGGAGTGGTTCTGCACGTCGTGGCCGCGGGCCACGATCTCGCGCGCCAGCGCCGCGTGGCGCTCGGCCCGCGTGGCGATGCAGAAGAAGGTGGCGCGCACGCCGTGGGCGTCGAGCAGGTCGAGCAGCGCGGGGGTGACGGCGGGGTCTGGCCCGTCGTCGAAGGTGAGCGTGACGGCCGGCCCCGCGGCGGCCGGCAGCCGCGTGACGTTGGGCCCCAGCCAGCGGCTGCGCGGCCACAGCCCGGCGGCCGTGAGCCCGGCGTGGTTGAGCAGCACCGCGCCCAGCGCCCAGGGCTCGGCACCGGGCAGCCACAGCGCCGCGCCGCCGGCCACGGCGTGCAGGCCGACGCTGGCCTGCAGCGCGGGCGGCCAGGGCCAGCGCGCCGGCGGGGTGGCGGAGGGGAGGGACGAGGCGGGCATCGGAAACCGGTGCGGAGCCGAAAATTCTGTCACGCCGCCGAGTGCGGCCTCAGGGGCGATGCGGCGTCGCAGCGCCCGCGGCGGGGCGCGGCGCGAACGCCGCCGCCAGCACCAGCGCCAGCAGCGCCCCCGGCCCCACCACCCAGCCGATGGCCGACAGCGCCGGGATCGACGAGCTTGCGATGAGCCCGAAGCCCAGCACCGTGGTCAGGTTGGCCAGCAGCAGCGAGGCCAGCGTGTCGTCGTCGGCCTGCCCGCCGCCGTGCGCCAGCAGGTCGAAGAACAGCACGTAGTTCGAGCCCACGGCCACCACCAGCAGCAGGCCCACCAGGTGCAGGATGCCCAGCGGCACGCCGGCCAGCGCCAGCGCGCCCATGCACAGCAGCACGGCCACCAGCAGCGGCTGCACCACGGCCAGAAGCCGCCGCGGCCGGCGCAGGGCCAGGGCGAGCAGCGCCAGCACGCCGGCGGCGCCCAGCAGCGCCTGCTCGCGCGCCTCGGCCAGGTAGCGGCCGTAGATGCCGGCGAGCTCGCGGCCGATGTCGAGCAGCTGCGCCGAGGGCAGGCCCTGCAGCGCCGCGCGCACGCGCTCGGCGTCGAGCGTGCCGCCGGCCGGCTGCAGCGGCAGCAGCGCCGTGGTGCCGCCGTCGGGCCGCGGCATCAGCAGCGCGCGCACCAGCGGCGCCACGGGCGTGCCGGCGACGGCCTCGGGCGTGAGCGGCGGCCGCGCCCGCGCCTGCGCCACGGCGGCCACGAAGGGCTCCAGCCGCGCCGCCGGCAGCGGCCCGCCCGCCGTGGCCTGGGCCAGGGCCGCCCGCAGCGCCTCGGGCGCCGGCAGCGCGGCCTGCCGCTCGCGTTGCGTGCGCTGGCTGGGCAGGAAGCGCGCCGGGCTGTCGAAGCCGGCGATCACGCCCTCGGCCACCAGCGGCTCCAGCCGGCGCGCCACCGCCTCGGCACCCTGCAGCGCGGCCTCGGCGTCGGCGGCCTGCACCACCACCAGCGTGGTGCCGTCGGCGCCGGCCGAGAGCTCGGCCCGCAGCGCGGCGTCCAGCGCGATGGCCTCGGGCGTGACCGGGCTCAGCGACGACAGCTCGGTCTCCCACAGCCGCTCGCGCTGCAGCAGCACCAGCAGCGCCGCGGCGCCTAGCAGCCACCACAGCGGCCGGGTGCGCGGCAGCGTGCGCATCGCGGCGCGGCCGGCGGTGCCCAGCGCGGCGCGCGCGCCCTGGCCCTGGGCGCCGTCGGGCATCAGCACGGGCAGCACGTAGCGGGTGGTCAGCAGCGCCGCCACCAGCCCCGCCACCGAGAACAGGCCCAGCTGGCGCAGCCCCGGAAAGCCCGACAGCAGCAGCGCCGAGAAGCCGCATACCGAGGTCAGCAGGCCCAGCCGCATGGTCGGCCAGCCGCTGGCCAGCCAGCGCCGCCAGCCGGTGCCGTCGGCGCTGCGGCCGCGGGCCTGGATGAGGTAGTAGATGGCGTAGTCCACGGCCTCGCCGATGAGCGTGATGCCGAAGCCCAGCGTCATGCCGTGCACGCTGCCGAAGCCCAGGCCCACGGCGGCGATGCCGGCCACCACGCCGGTGGCCACCGGCAGCGCCGCGAAGGCCAGCGCGCGCAGCGACGCGAAGGCCAGCAGCAGCACCGCGCACATCAGGCCCGTGCCCCACAGGGCCAGGCGGTCGATCTCGCTTTCGATGCGCGCGCGGCTGTCGACGGCGAACACCGGCGCGCCGCCCAGCCGCAGCACCAGCCCCTGCGCGGCGAAGGGCGCGAAGGCCTGCTGCACGCGCTGCAGCGCCGCGGCCTGCGCGTCGATGTCGGCGCCGTCGGCGGTCAGCGTGGCCAGCAGCAGCGCGCGCCCGCCACCGGGGCCGCCCTCGCGCGCCACCCACACGCCGCCCTCGCTGCGCGGCGCGCGCGGCGGCAGCAGGTCCTCGGCGATGCGCGGCACCTCGCCGGTGGGGTCCTGCTCGATGACGCGGCCCAGGCCGGCGCCGGCGGGCGTGCCCAGCAGCGACAGGGCCTCGTCGATGGCCGCGGCCAGGCCCTCGGGCGTGAAGCGCTCGGGCGCGATGGCCGGGCTCAGGCGGTAGCGCTCGTCGAACAGCCAGCGGCCGATCGCGCCCCAGGCGTCCTGCTCGCCGTTGGCCACCTGCTCGAAGCGCGGGTCGGCGCGCATCGCCGCGGCCAGCGCGCGCGAGGCCGCGGCGCGCGCCGCCGCGTCGCCGCCGTCGATGCCGATGAACAGCGTGCGCGCAGGCGCGCCGGCGCGGATCTGCTCGATCAGCACCTGCTGACCGGCGTCGGCGCGCGAGGGCAGGAAGGCCCCCAGGTCGGCCACGAAGGGCGTGCGCACGATCTGCCAGGCGCACAGCGCCAGCGCCGCCAGCCACAGCGCGAGCACGGCGGCGCGCGGGCCGGGGCGGCGGGGGTTCACGGCGCGGCGGCCTTCAGCGGCTCGATCAGCATCAGCGAGCGGTCGCCGCCGGCCAGCGCCATGTCGATGCTGCGCACATCGGCGCGCAGGCCGAGGATCTCGATGCCGACGATGCTGCCCTGCAGCTGCGCGCTCTTCGGCGTGAGCGTGAGCGTCCAGCGCTCGGCGCTGCCGGCGACCTTGACGTCGAAGTGGCGCTGCAGCACCTCGGCGTTGCCGGTGAGCGTGCCGCGCAGCGCGTCGGCCAGCGCAGCGAGCTCGGGCACGGTGTCCAGCGTGAGCTGCCGCGTGCGCGTGCCGCGCCGCAGCACGACCGTGTTGCCCAGCACCTCCATCGACTCGGGCCGCGGCTGCTCGGTGTGCCGCGCGAAGCGGTCGGGCGCCTGGAAGCTGAGCCGGCCGCTGGCGCGCAGCGGCGCGTCCAGCGCGGCCACGGTGCGCTCCTCGGTGAAGCGGGCCTCGCCGCTGCGCCGCCGCGCCAGCAGCGCCATCAGCGCCGGCATGTCGAAGCCGCTGGCGCCCGCGCCGCGCGCCGCAAGGGCCAGCGCACCGGCCCCGAGCGCGCCCAGCAGGCGGCGGCGCGCCTCAGCGCGCGGCGGGCGCGGGCGCGTCCTCATGCCAGAAGTCATAGAAGTTGAACCAGTTGTAGGGCGCCTCGCGGCACAACTGCTCCAGCCGCTGCACGTAGGCCGCCAGCGCCTGCTGCACGGCCTGCTCGCGCTCGGCGGCGCCCGCCGGCGGCGTGCGGAAGTCGGCCAGCGGCTCGAAGCGCACCTCGTAGCGCGCACCGCCGTGGTACAGGCCGACCATGAACACCACCTCGCGCCGCAGCGTCAGTGCCAGCCGCAGCGGTCCGTCGCCGAAGCGCGCCGCCGGGCCCAGGAAGGGGCAGGCCACGCTGCCCTCGAGCCCGGCGCCGGGGCGGAAGCGGTCGCCAAGCAGGCCGACGAGGCCGCCGCCGTCGAGCCAGTCGCGGATGCGCAGCGCCGAGCCCGGCTGGCCCAGCGGGATCACGTCGAGCGAGGCCTCGGGCGCCAGCGCCTGCAGCACCGACTGCACCATGCGCGCGTTGTCGGGGTACATGACCATGGCCACGCGCATGCCGGGGCGCTCGGCGCCCACCGTGTGCAGCACCTCGAAGCTGCCCAGGTGCGCGCCCAGCATCAGCGCGCCGCGGCCGTCGGCCAGCGCGGCGTCGACCACCGGGCCGCCGGTGAGCCGCAGCTCGAACGGCCGCATGTCGCCGCGCGCGAACCAGATGCGGTCCAGCGCCACCGAGGCGAAGGCGTGGAAGTGGCGCCAGAGGTCGCGCCAGCCGGGCTCGCGGCCCAGCGCGCGCGCCAGGTAGCGGCGGGCGTGGCGGCGCGGCCCCGGCGCGAACAGCAGGAAGTACAGCGTCACTGGCAGCAGCACCAGGCGGGCCACGGGCCGGCCCAGGCGCGTGGCGATCCAGGCGATGACGCGCAGCGCGAGGCGGTTGCTGCGCTCGCGCGATTCGGCCCAGCCGGCGGGGGCGGCGGTGCTCACGGCGCGCCCGCCACCAGCCGGCCGCTGGCCGCCGCGCGGGGCGGTTCGGCGTCGAGCTGCCACACCTCGAAGGCCACGCCGTGCTCGCCCGTGGCCTGCAGCCGCACCTCGAGCTGCGCGCCGGGGCCCACGGGGGCCAGGAACTTGGCCTGCGCGACCTGCGGCGTGGCCCCCAGGCGGGCGGCCAGCGGCGCCTGGGCGGCCAGCGCGCGCATCACGTAGGCCAGCAGCGCCACGCCGGGCAGCAGCGGGTGGCCGGGAAAGTGCCCGGCGAAGGCCGGGTGGTCGGCCGCCACCGTGAAGCGCGGGCCCTCGGCCAGCGCGTCGCGCGCGAAGCGCGCCAGGCCCTGCGCCGTGAGCTTGCCCGTGCCCTCGCGCGGCAGCGAGGGCACCATCAGCACGCGGCGCGGCACGAAGGCGGGTTCCAGCACCTGGCGCAGCGCGCGGCGCACGGCCTCGGCGTCGAGCGTGTCGCTCACCACCAGCGCCACCGGCCGGGCGACGCCGTCCTCGGGCTCGTCGGGCATCCAGAAGGCACCGTCGGCCACGCCCGGAATGCGGTTGAGCTGGAAGTCGAGCTGCGCCAGCGAGCTGCGCTTGCCGGCCACGTGGATCAGGTCGTTGGCGCGGCCCAGCAGCCGGAAGCGGCGCGCGTCGAGCAGCTCGAGCTGGTCGGCCAGCGGCGTGGGCTCGGTGACGTGGCCGCCCTGCACGAGGAAGCGTTCGCCCTCGCCGGCCCCGGCCCCAGCCTCGCTCCACAGGCGCAACTCGCCCAGGGCCGTCCACACCTCGCCGGCCGTGGTGCGGCGCGACGCGACCTGGCCGGCCTCGGTGCAGCCGTAGATCTCGACCAGCCGCGCGCCAGTGGCAGCCTCGGCCTCGGCCGCCAGCTGGGGCGACAGCGGCGCCGTGGCCGACAGCAGCAGCTCCAGCCGCGGCAGCGGCAGTCCGGCGCGCAGCAGCGTCTTCAGGTGGAACGGCGTCGTCACCAGGGCGCGCGGCGCGGGCACGCGCTCGAGCGCGGCCACGATGTCGGCCGGGTAGAAGGGACGGCCGGCGTCGCAGCTGGCGCCGCCCAGCAGGGCCAGCAGCACGCTGCTCTCGAAGCCGTAGCTGTGCTGCGCGGGCACGGTGGCCACGACGCCCAGGCCGGCGAGGCTGGCGCGGTCCGAGAACTCGGCCAGCCGGGCGGCCTCGGCGGCGATGTTGGCCACCAGCGGCCCCCAGCGCTTGGCGTGCGGGCGCGGCGTGCCGGTGGAGCCGCTGGTCAGCAGCCGCACGGCCTCGAAGTCGGAGGCCACGCCGGGCACCTGCCGGCTGGGGGCGGCGGCCTCGTCGGGGGCCACGAACACCGCGGCCAGGCCGCCGGTGTCGAGCGCGGCGTCGTCCACCAGTGCGTAGGGCGCCGGGGCCCCGGGCTCGTGCAGCGCGGCCAGCGTCGCGGGCAGCGCGTCGGGGGGCATCAGGCTGGTGTGGCCGCGGCGCAGCGCCGCCGCCAGGCCGAGCGCGAAGCGGTGGCGGTCGCGGCACAGGTTGACGGCGCGGCCCGCCGCCGGCAGCCGCCCGGCCAGCGCCTCGGCCTGCCCGAGGAAGCGCGCCGCCGAGACCGGCTGGCCGCCGCACCACAGCAGCGGGGCGTCGAGGTCGCGCGCGGCGAGCAGCGGCAGCCGGTCGGTCATCGGAAGTTCAGGCGCGGTAGCGCCGCCAGGCCTGCACCGCCTGGGCCATGGACACGCGCTCGAAGTCGGGGTGGCGGCGGTAGCGCCAGGCGTACTCGCCCACGAAGAACAGCACCGCGGCGAGCGGCGTGAGGATGTTGCAGAAGAACGACCACCAGCTCCACGGCGCCAGCAGGTACAGCAGCGCCGAGACCACGATCATGCCCACGAAGTACAGCGCCCAGGCCGCGGTGAGCTGGCGCGTGTACAGCCGCATCGCGGGCGTGAACTCGTGGTGCAGCCGCTCGGCCAGCTGCGTGATCAGCGGCGTGGCGCCCGGGCGCATCGTGATGCCGAAGCCGAAGGCCATGAGCGCGTGCAGCGCCGCGTGCTGCAGCACGTACAGGCGCTGCACGTCGACGCCGCCGCGCCAGCCGATGGCCACCACCAGCGCGGCCAGCGCGGCCGTGGCCAGCAGCGTGGGCCCGTGGCGGCGGGTCAGCCCGGCTGCCGCCATGCCCGCCAGCAGCGGGCCGAACAGCGCGGCGATGGTCCAAGGCTGGTCGGGCCAGCGCGTCATCAGCAGGTACGACAGCAGCGCGTAGGCCGACAGGCCCGCGGCCAGGGCCACGCCGCGCCAGCCGGGGCCGGGGGCGTCACTGGGTGCGGTGCTGCGCGACATGCGCGGCCAGCGTGCGCAGGGAGCGGAAGATCTGCTGGTTGTTCTCGTCGTCGGAGCGCAGCTGGAAGCCATAGCGGCGCGACACCTCCAGCGCCACCTCGAGGATGTCGATGGAGTCGAGGCCCAGGCCGTCGCCGAACAGTGAGGCCTCGGGATCGATCTGGTCGGCGGGTGTCTCCAGGTTCAGCGCGTCGACGAACAGCGCGGCCAGCTCGCGCTCGAGCGCGGGCAGATCCTGGGCGATGCCGGTGGGGGACTGGGACACGAAGACGACCTCCTCAATGGACGCGAATTGTAGGCACGGCCCTGTCGTGCGCGCCGTGCCGGCTCCCCAGCCCGGCCCGTGACGCCCGGCACGTTCACAGACCCTTGAACAGGTGGGCGTGGAGCCGGCTGGCCGTCACCGTCTCCGGCCGTCCGCGCAGCGTCAGCGTGACCTTGCCCGACTCCTCGCGCCGCGCCTGCACGATGCAGCGCGCCTGCACCACGGTGCCGCGGTGCACCTGCCAGAACCGGGCGGGGTCGAGCTGCGGCAGCAGCTCGCGCAGCGACTGGCGGATCAGGTGCTCGCGCGCCGCGGTGACGACGCGCACGTACTTGTCGGCGGCTTCGAAGTAGATGACCTCGTCGACCGGCACGAAGTGCACCACGCTGCCCGTCTGGGCCTGGATCACCTCCAGCCGCGGCGCGGGCGGCGCGCCGGCGCCGGCCGGCTGCGTGGCGGTCTGTGTGGCGATCAGCGCGCGCAGCTGCGCCACGGCGGCATCCAGCACTTGCGCGGGTGCCGGGGCCGCGGTCTCGCGCTCGGCCAGCCGCGTCTGCAGCCGGTGCACGCTGGCGGCCAGGCGCGCCGGGTCGAGTGGCTTGACGAGGTAGTCAGCGGCCTGTGCCTCGAAGGCGGCCAGCGCATGGTCGGCGTAGGCGGTGACGAACACCAGCAGCGGGAACGGCGCAGCGCCCGGTCCCTGGGGCCAGTCTTCGGCCAGCGCCGAGGCCGCCTCCAGGCCGCTGCAGCCGGGCATGCGGATGTCCAGGAAGACCAGCGTCGGCTGCAGCGCCAGCGCCTGCGTCACGGCCTGCAGGCCGTCGCCGACGGTGGCCACGATGTCCAGGCCCGGCCACATGCGCTGCAGCGTCTGGCGCAGGTCGGCAGCCAGCAGCGGCTCGTCTTCGGCAATGAGCGCGGTGGGCTTCATCGTGCCTGTGCGGCGGTCGGAGAGGGTGCCCGGGCCAGGTCGCCCGGCCCGGGTTGCAGCGGCAGCCGCACGGTGGCCAGCGTGCCGACGCCGTCGGGCGTGGACGCGACCTCCAGGCTGGCTTGCGTGCCGTGCAGAGCGGCCAGCCGCTCGCGCACCAGCACGAGCCCGAATCGCGTGCCGGCCGTGACGGCGGTGCCCGGCACCGCCAGGCCGACGCCCGTGTCGCGCACGGTCAGCACCAGATGCGGGCCCTGCGCCCGGGCAGCCACCTCGAGCCGGCCGCCGGCCACCTGCGGCTCCAGGCCGTGGCGGATGGCGTTCTCCACCAGCGGCTGCAACAGCAGCGGCGGCACCGGATGCCCCGCCAGCTCGGGCGGCAAGTCCAGCGCCACCTGCAGCCGCGGACCCATGCGGATGCCGATCAGCGCCAGGTAGTCGGCGAGGCGCGCGAACTCGGTGGCCAGCGCGTGCGAGGGCGCGCGCGACGCCTGCAGCGTGGCGCGCAGGAAGGCGATCAGCCGGTCCAGCATCTGCTGGGCCGCGGTCGCGTCCAGGCCAATCAGCACGCGCAGGTTGGCCAGCGTGTTGAACAGCATGTGGGGCTCGAGCTGGCTCTGCAGAAGCTGCAGCTGGTTCTCGGCAGCCGCGCGCTGGGCGGCCAACGCAGCCTCGCGCGCGCCCGACAGTCGCTCGATGCTCGCGATGGCCCAGCTGGCCAGCAGCGTGGCCACGACCGAGACCCCCAGCGTGAGCTGAGTCGAAGCGGAGCCCAGATCCAGCAGGCTGGGGCTGGTCGAGCCCGTCAGCGCATCGCCTGCGGGCATGCCCAGCGAAGGCCCGATCAGCAGCCCCAGCACCGCCGAGGGGATCGCGGCGCGCCAGCCGCACCCCCAACCCTCGGGGCGAAGAGGGCGCCCGCGTGCGCGGTCCAGCGCGTCCTGTCCTGCCGCCATCGCCAGCCGCGCCAGCACGTTGATGCCCCAGCAGGCAAAGCCGATGGGGAAGGAGTACGCCGCGGCGCGGAGCAGCGCGTCCGGCTGGAAGCGGGCGACGAACAGCGAAATGCCGCCGCATAGCAGCAGCATCAGGAGCAGCGTGGTGCCGAAGTGGCGCCGCTGGGTGCGCCCTGCGATGGCAAGGGCGCCCGTGTCGTCGGAGGGCGGGCTCGGGGTCACTGCGCGATTGTGGGCGCTCGCCTTGCCCGGGGTGCCGGCGTCGCGACGGACGGCGCCTGGGCGTCGCGAGCCGGCGCCGTCGCTGCGCGAGGCGCGGGTGCTCAGCGCCGGCGCGAGCCGCCCAGCAGCGAGCCCAGCACGCCGCGGATGAGCTCGCGGCCCACGGCCGAGCCGATGCTGCGCACGGCCGACGAGGCCGCGGCTTCCACCAGCCCCGGCCGGCGGCCGCCGCGCGGGCCGGTGGTGCCGAGCATCATGTCCTTGACCATGCCCATCATGCCGGCGTCGGCCGCCGCGCCGGTGCCGGCGCCCGCGGGCGTGCCCGCCGACGTGCCCCCGGCGGCTGCCGGGGCGTCGGTGGCGGCGCGGCCGCGCAGCATCTCGTAGGCCGACTCGCGGTCCACCGTCTTCTCGTAGGTGCCCGCCACCAGGCTGCCGGCGATCAGCGCCTGGCGCTGCGCCGGCGTGATGGGCCCGATCTGGCTGCCCGGCGGCAGCACGTACACGCGCTCGGTCACGCCGGGGCGGCC
The DNA here is from genome assembly GCA_903828235.1 of uncultured beta proteobacterium. Classification (GTDB taxonomy): domain Bacteria; phylum Pseudomonadota; class Gammaproteobacteria; order Burkholderiales; family Burkholderiaceae_C; genus Rubrivivax. The sequence goes on from CAIKLM010000089.1 coordinate 16,175, forward strand.
CTTGGCGTCGAGCAGGCTCACCAGCGCCTCGCCCACGGCCAGTTCCTGGATGGCCGCGCTCATGTCGCCAATGCGGGGGTTGGGGCGCATGGTGTCGCCGGCGGCCTTGACGGCCTTCTGGTCGCGCGGCGTAAACGCGCGCAGCGCGTGCTGCACCCGGTTGCCCAGTTGCGCCAGCACGGTGTCGGGCACGTCCAGCGGGTTCTGCGTCACGAAGTACACGCCCACGCCCTTGCTGCGCACCAGCCGCACCACCAGCTCGATGCGCTCGACCAGCGCCGTCGGGGCGTCCTTGAACAGCAGGTGCGCCTCGTCGAAGAAGAACACCAGCTTGGGCTTGTCGAGGTCGCCCACCTCGGGCAGCGTCTCGAACAGCTCGCTCAGCATCCACAGCAAGAAGGTGGCGTACAGCCGCGGCGCGTTCATCAGCCGGTCCGCCGTCAGCACGTTGATGACGCCGTGGCCGTTCACCGTCTGCATGAAGTCGGCGATGTCGAGCATGGGCTCGCCGAAGAACTGGTCGCCGCCCTGTTCCTCGATCTGCAGCAGGCCGCGCTGGATGGCGCCCACGCTGGCGGCGCTGATGTTGCCGTACTCGGTGGTGAACTGCTTGGCGTTGTCGCCCACGTGCTGCAGCATGGCGCGCAGGTCCTTCATGTCGAGCAGCGCCATGCCGGCGTCGTCGGCAATCTTGAACACCAGGTTCAGCACGCCGGCCTGCGTCTCGTTCAGCGCCAGCATGCGCGCAAGCAGCAGCGGGCCCATGTCCGAGATGGTGGCTCGCACCGGGTGGCCCTGCGCACCGAACACGTCCCACAGGGTCGTCGGGCACTGGAAGGGCTCGGGCTCGGGCAGGCCGCGCTCGGCCAGGATGGCCTTCACCTTGGGCGGCATCGCGCCGCGCTGGCTGATGCCGGTGAGGTCGCCCTTCACGTCGGCCATGAACACCGGCACGCCGATGCGGCTGAAGCTCTCGGCCAGCGTCTGCAGCGTGATCGTCTTGCCCGTTCCGGTGGCGCCGGTGATGAGGCCGTGGCGGTTGGCCAGGGCCGGCAGCAGGTGGCACTCGACCTCGCCGTGGCGGGCCAGCAGGATGGGATCGGGCATCGCGAGGCTCCAGCGCGGCGGCGGTGCCGCGCGACGGCGCGCAGTCTAGGGCAGCGCGGCCGCCAGGGCGTCGAGGCTGGCGCGGCACCAGGACTGGTCGTCGGGGCTCAGCCGCGCGAAGGCATCGCGCGCCGCAGCCAGCGCGCGGCCGTGGGCGGCGGCGTCGCCGGCCGCGGCCTCGGCCAGGCCCAGCGCCTCCTCGCCGAAGAAGCGTTCCAGCGGCTCGTCGCCATGGGCGGCGACGAGCGCCAGGCAGGCCCGGGCATGGCCGCGCGCCGCGGCCGCGTCGCCCGCCCGGCGGTGCGACTGCGCCAGCCGGTACAGCGCCCGCTCCTCGTGCAGCCAGGTGCCGGCGCGGCGCCAGAAGGCCAGGCCCACCGCGGCCGCCTGCAGCATCAGCAGGCGGGCGTCGTCGTCGAGTGCGGGCTGCTCCTCGAGCGCGGCGGCGATGTTGTTGCCGGCCACGGCCAGCGCGCGCACGGCCGGGTCGGCGTCGGGCAGGGCGGCGGCGTTGGCGGCGGCCACGGCCTGCCGCAGCA
>CAIKLM010000090.1 GCA_903828235.1 uncultured beta proteobacterium
CCAAGCTCCATCCTGCGATCCGTACACTTTGGCATTGGGCGACCTCCCTCGTTGGTTCGGTTCCATAGACGTCGAATACCTATGAAAACGCGCAACGAAGGCAGGTCGCCTACTTCATGCCTCGTGAAAAATCCAGGCTAGACCAAGCCCTCGCGCCGCGCCAGGGCCATCAGGCGCTCGATCTCGCGATCGCGCACGCCCTGTGCGCGCAGCGCCACCGCCGTCTCGGCCAGGTAGTCCAGCGTCGTGCCGTAGCGTCCCCGCGCGTGGCGCAGGATGTGGCACATCGCGTCGTCGCCCAGACGCGGCAGGCAGGCCTCGCTGCGGCGGCTGAGCGTGAACGCCAGCGCCGTGACCTCGCCGTGCGGCGTGCGGCAGGCCAGCAGGCGCGGGTCGTACACGCCGGTGGGCATCTCGCGGGCCCACAGCCGCTCGAGCTCGGCCTCGGCCTGCTCGGGCCTGAGCCGGTACACCACGCCTCGGCAGGCCCCGCCCGGCAGCAGCGCGAACACCAGCCCCGGCTGCTGCGGCGTGCCGCGGTTCACCCGCGAGCGCATGCGCAGCGCGCGGTGCCAGCCGTGCACCAGGGCAGGGCGGTGCTCGGCGGCGTCGAACTCGGGCCGCCAGATCAGCGAGGCGTAGCCGAAGATCCACCACTGCGCGTGGCCGCGCCACTGCCGGCGCAGGGCGGCCAGCGCGAGGGCGGGGTCGCGGACGGTCAGCGACGAGAGCTCGGGGGTCGGCGACAAGATCGGGGTCTGGTGGCGGCGTCCGTGCGGCAACGCAAGAGCCGCGCCGGGGGTTGACCGCCCGGCAGTGTCCGGCATTGACGCTGTAACCGGGTTTCTTCAAAATCGCAGCCATGGTTACAAGCCCGCCCCCGCTGTCGCCCGCCGTCGAGCACGTCACCGCGCGCATCCGCGAACGCAGCGCACCGCTTCGCCGCGCCTACCTGGCCCGCATCGACCGGCTGGCCGCGCGCCGGCCCGGCAGCGCGCGCATGGGCTGCGCCAACGTGGCGCACGCCTTCGCCGCGCTGCCCACCAACGACAAGCTGCGCGTGGTGGCCGCCAAGGGCCCGCACCTGGCGGTGGTGACGGCCTACAACGACATGCTCTCGGCCCACCAGCCCTACGAGCGCTTCCCCGACGTCATCCGCGACGAGGCCCGCCGCCTCGGCGCCACCGTGCAGGTGGCCGGCGGCGTGCCGGCCATGTGCGACGGCGTCACGCAGGGCCTGCCCGGCATGGAGCTGAGCCTGTTCAGCCGCGACACCATCGCGATGGGCACCGCCGTGGCGCTGACGCACGACGTGTTCGACGCCGCGCTGCTGCTGGGCGTGTGCGACAAGATCGTGCCCGGGCTGCTGATCGGCGCGCTGCACTTCGGGCACCTGCCCTGCGTCTTCGTGCCCGCGGGGCCGATGAGCAGCGGCCTCTCGAACACCGAGAAGGCCAAGGTGCGCGAGCAGGCCGCGCAGGGCCTGGTGGGCCGCGACAAGCTGCTCGAGGCCGAGAGCGCCGCCTACCACGGCCCCGGCACCTGCACCTTCTACGGCACGGCCAACAGCAACCAGATGCTGCTCGAGGCCATGGGCCTGCACGTGCCCGGCGCCGCCTTCGTGCACCCGCACGACGGCCTGCGCGAGGCGCTCACGCGCGAGGCCGTGCGCACCGCGGTGGGCATCGTGCGCGACGGGCCGCCCGGTTCGCGGTACACGCCCATCGGCCGCCTGGTGGACGAGCGCGCGATCGTCAACGCCCTGGTCGCGCTGCTGGCCACCGGCGGCAGCACCAACCACCTGATCCACTGGGTGGCGGTGGCGCGCGCCGCCGGCATCCTGATCGACTGGACCGACTTCGCCGAGCTCTCGGCGGCCACGCCGCTGCTGGCGCGCGTCTACCCCAACGGCACCGCCGACGTGAACCAGTTCCAGGCCGCGGGCGGGCCGGGCTTCGTGATCCGCGAACTGCTGGCCAGCGGCCGCATGCACGCCGACGCCGCCACGGTGGCGGCCGGCGGCATGGCCGCGTACGGCACGCTGCCATCGCTGCACGAGGCCGCGCCACAGGGCCTGCGCTGGCAGCCGGTGCCGGCCGACAGCGGCGACAGCAGCGTCGTGCGTCCGGCGGCCAAGCCGTTCTCGCCCAGCGGCGGGCTCAGGCTGCTGCAGGGCAACCTCGGCCGCAGCGTCATCAAGGTCTCGGCCGTGCCTGACGACCGACACGTCGTCGAGGCCCCGGCGCGCGTGTTCGACGGCCAGGAGGCGATGCTCGCGGCCTTCGCCGCCGGCGAGCTGGAGCGCGACGTCGTGGTGGTGGTGCGCTTCCAGGGCCCGCGGGCCAACGGCATGCCCGAGCTGCACAAGCTGACGCCACCGCTCGGTGTGCTGCAAGGCAAGGGCTTCCGCGTCGCGCTGGTCACCGACGGCCGCATGAGCGGCGCCAGTGGCAAGGTGCCGGCGGCCATCCACGTCAGCCCCGAGGCGGTGGCCGGCGGCCCGTTGGGCCTGGTGCGCGACGGAGACCTCATCCGCCTCGATGCGGTGGCCGGCACGCTGCAGGCCCTGGTGCCGGCTGACGAGTGGGCCGCGCGCACGCCCGCCGAGCCCACGGCCGAGTGGCTGGAGACGCACGCGCACGACCTCGGCCGCGATCTCTTCGCCGGCATGCGCCGCAACGTGCTGACGGCCGAAGAGGGCGCCGTCACCTGGCTGTGACCCCGGCCGACAGGAAAGACCGCTCCATGCTCGACACCACCAGCCTCGCCAGCCACGGCCCCGTGATTCCCGTGATCGTCGTCCAGCGCCTGGAGCAGGCCGTGCCGCTGGCGCGCGCGCTGGTCGACGGCGGCGTGAAGGTGCTCGAGGTGACGCTGCGCACCCCGGTGGCGCTGGCCGCCATCGAGGCCATCGCGCGGGCCGTGCCCGAGGCCGTGGTGGGCGCCGGCACGCTGCGCCTGCCAGCCGACGCGAAGGCCGCTCGCGATGCCGGCAGCCGCTTTGCCGTGAGCCCCGGCTACACCGCCGCGCTGGGCGCCGCCTGCCGCGAGGCCGGCCTGCCGCTGCTGCCCGGCGTGGCCACCGGCAGCGAGGTGATGGCGGCGATGGCCGACGGCCTGCGCTTCCTGAAGTTCTTCCCGGCGGTGCAGGCCGGCGGCATCCCGATGCTCAAGGCCCTGGCCGGCCCCTTCCCGGACATCGCGTTCTGCCCCACGGGCGGCATCACGCCCGAGACGGCGCCGCAGTTCCTGGCGCTGCCCAACGTGGCGGTGTGCGGCGGCTCGTGGCTGACGCCGGCCGATGCGGTGGAGCAGGGCGACTGGGCCCGCATCACGCGGCTGGCCCGCGAGGCGCAGGCCCTGCGCGCACGCTGAGGCGCGGGGCGCGCCTCAGGCCTTGGGGCCCGTGCCCTCGGCCACCAGCTGCGCCAGCGCGTCCTGCCCGGCATCGGCCGCCAGGCCAGTGGCCACGCCGGCGCGGTCGGCCTCGTCGCGGTTCTGGCTGACCTTCCACTTGCCGACCAGCGCATCGACCGGGATGCGGATGCCCACGATCGCGCGCAGCATCTGCTGGACGTAGTCGTCGGGCGCGTCCTGCACGGCCCAGGGCTGCGCGCGCGGGGCCTCGTGGGTGTCGGTGAGCAGCCCCACCAGATCGCGCAGCCAGGGCGCGTCGTCCACGGCGTGCAGCGTGCCGCGGGCCTGCACCACGGTGTAGTTCCAGGTCGGCACCACCTTGCCGTGGCGCGGCTTGCTGGCGTACCAGCTTGGCGTGACGTAGGCCTGCGGGCCTTGGAACATCACCAGCACCGGCTGCCCGTCGGCGTGGCGCCACAGCGGGTTGGCGCGCGCCACGTGGCCGCGCAGCTCGGTGCCGCCGTCGGCCGTGGCGTGGCGGTGCAGCGGCACCAAGTCGGCCACCACGCCGTCGGGGCCGGGCGTCACCAGCGTGGCCAGCGGGTGCTCGGCCATCAGCGCGTGCAGCGCCCCGGTGTCGCGCTGCTCGAAGTGGGCGGGCAGGTACATCTCTGTCGACTCCTTGGGCGGTCAGGCGGCGGCGCGGCGCTCGATCAGCTCGATCTTGTAGCCGTCGGGATCGGTGATGAAGGCGATCACGGTGCTGCCGCCCTTGACGGGCCCGGCTTCGCGCGTGACGGCGCCGCCCAGCGCCACCGCCTTGCCGCGCACGGCGGCGCAGGTGGCCGCGGCGTCGTCCACGCCGATGGCAATGTGGCCGTAGGCGGTGCCGAGCTCGTAGCGCGCGACGCCGTAGTTGTAGGTGAGCTCGATCTCGGCGTGCTCGGGGTTCGTGCCGTAGCCGAGGAAGGCCAGGTCGTACTGCTGATCGGGCCGCTTCGTGGTGCGCAGCAGCGTCATGCCGAGCACCTGGGTGTAGAAGTCGACGGAGCGTTGCAGGTCGCCGACCCGCAGCATGGTGTGAAGGATGCGCATGGCCGCGGATTATCCCGGCAGCCCCAGCAGCACCGCCACCCCCAGGCCCATGAACACCACCGCGGCGACGCGGTGCACCCAGGCGATGGGCACGCGCTTGAGCAGGGCGTCGCCCAGCCACAGCGCCGGCGCGTTGGCCAGCATCATGCCCAGCGTGGTGCCGGCGGTCACCACCACCGGCGCGTCGAAGCGCGCTGCCAGCATCACGGTGGCGATCTGCGTCTTGTCGCCCATCTCGGCCAGGAAGAAGGCGATCACGGTCAGGCCGAACACGCCCCAGCGGCCGGTGCCCGCGCCCTCGACCTCTTCGCCCGCGTCGTCGGGCTTGAGCATCCACAGCGCCACGGCGATGAAGCTGATGCCGAGGATCCAGCGCATCAGCTCGGGGCTCAGCCAGCGCGTCACCAGGGTGCCCAGCGCCGCGGCCCCGGCGTGGTTGGCCAGCGTGGCCACCAGGATGCCGGCGGCGATGGTCCAGGGCTGGCGCCAGCGCGCCACCAGCAGCAGCGCCAGCAGCTGCGTCTTGTCGCCCATCTCGCCGAGGGCGACGACGCCGGTGCTGACGGCGAAGGCTTCGAGGCTCAAGAGGGGCTCAGACCGGCACCGTGTAATTCAGCGTCATGCGCCCGCCGTCGACGACGACGATCTCGCCGGTCATGTAGCTGGCGGCATCCGACAGCAGGAAGGCGCACACGTCGGCGATCTCCGAGGGCTCGCCCAGGCGCTTCATCGGCGTGCGGCTGAGGATGCGCAGCCGGGCCTCGTCGCTGGTGAGCACGGCGCTGCGGGCCAGCTCGGTGGCGATGGTGCCCGGCGCCACGGCGTTGACGCGCACGCCCTGGTCGGCCAGCGCGAGCGCCATCACGCGCGTGAGCTGGTTGATGGCGCCCTTGCTGGCGTTGTAGCTGGCGATGCTGGGGATGGCCAGCGTGCCGTTGACGCTGCTCATGTTGACGATGGCGCCGCGCCGTTCACCGCCGCGACCCACCATGTGCCGCGCCACCGCCTGGCCGACGAGGAAGCTGCCCTTGAGGTTGACGGCGATCACCGCGTCCCAGTCGGCCTCGGTGATGTCGAGGAAGGGCGCGGCGCGGAAGATGCCGGCGTTGTTGACGAGCCCGTCGACGTGACCGAATCGCGCCACCGTGGCGGCCAGCGCGGCGTCGACGGCGGCCTTGTCGGCGACGTTGCAGTGCTGGTAGTCCACGGCGGCGCCGCCGGCCGCGAGCTCGGCCGCCAGCGCCCGGCCGGGGCCGTCGGCCACGTCCCACAGCGCCACGGCGGCACCGTCTCCCACCAGCCGGCGCACGCAAGCCTCGCCGATGCCCTGCGAGGCGCCGGTGACGACGACGACGCGGCCCTGCAGGCCGAAGTGCACGGGGTTCTTCATGCGATGGCTCCTCAGCCGCGCGCCGGGCGGTCCAGCCACACGGCCATGCCCTGGGCGTTGAGTTCGAGGTCGATGGCCAGAAGCTCGGCGATGCCGGCCTTGCTGATGCCGACGCCGTGCGCGCGCAGACTGCGCGTGAAGATGTCGAGCTGGCCGCGCTTGAGCGCCTCGTGGCGGGCGCCGGCGTCGCGCGTGCCGCGCTGGCTCTCGCCGAGCGCCACCATCTCGGCCAGCAGGCCCAGCAGCAGCCGCCCGAGGCGCGGCACGTCGCCGTTGCCGCCGACGCAGCCGTAGTGCGTGAGGTACATGCAGCGCGGCGCCCGCTCGAGCAGCCGCTCGATCGAGGCGCACAATAGGTCAGGCTCGAACTGCACCGGCGTCGAGGTGGGCACGATCCAGGCCCCCGCCGCGGTGTCGAACTCGCGGTAGCTCAGGCCGAAGGTGTCGCCGGTGAACCAGCCCTGTGTAAGGGGATCCCAGATGCAGTGGTGGTGGCGTGCGTGGCCGGGCGTGTCGATGAGCACCAGGCCGCGGCCCGCCCAGTCGAGCACCTGGCCGTCGCTCGAGGCGCGCACGCGGTGCGCCGGCACGGGGGTGACCTGGCCGTAGCTTCGCGCCATCTCGGCCTCGCCGTACACCGCCGTCGCGCCGGACCACAGCGCCGAGGGGTCGACCATGTGGCGCTCGCCGCGCGGGTGCACGAGCATCGTCGCGTTGGTCATCGCCGCCATCAGCGAGCCGGCGCCGCCGGCGTGGTCGAGGTGGACGTGGGTCGGGATCACCCAGTCCACGGCCTCGCGCGCCAGGCCCAGGGCCTCGAGCGCGCCCAGCAGGCGCGGCAGCGCGAAGTGTGTGCCGGTGTCGATGAAGGCCGCGCGGCCTTCGTGCACCAGCAGCCAGGCGGCGTCGAAGTGGTCGCGGTGGAAGCCGGTGTCGATGGCGTGCACGCCGCCGCCCACGGCGTGCAGCCAGGCGGGGAGCGCAGCCGCGGTCATCAGGGCTGCACCGCCGTCCACAGCCGGGCGATGTCGGCCGTGCCGTCGGTGCCGCGCACGCTGCGCAGCGTCTGCAGGCCGGCGGCGCGGGTCTTGGGCGACTGGATCTGCGCCATGCCCAGGCGCAGGCGCGCCTCGTCGGGGCGCTTCAGGCCCGGCATGGCCAGGCCCCGCTGGATGAGCGCGATGCCCTTGTCGAACTCGCCCAGTGTCACGTAGGCGTAGCCCCACTTCACGAGGGCGTCGCCGTCCTTGGCCTGCTCGGCCTCGGTGGCAAGGTTGCCGATGCTGGCCTTGGAATCGGCTTCCTGCTTGACCGCGAGGTCGCGCAGGCGCTGGTGGCGGCCGGCCTCGGCCCCGGTGCCCAGCAGCTTGTTGGCGTAGCCCTGCTCGACGATGCGGCGCGCCTCGGCCGGGAACCCGGCCTGCAGCGACAGCTGCGCCATCTCCATGTACTCCTCGGTCCTGGTCAGCGTGCCGCTGGCCAGCCGCAGGCGCAGCACGTCGAGCTCCAGGCGCTGCGAGAAGCCGCTCTTGCGCGCCAGGCGGCCGAGGTAGGCGTTCCAGTAGTCCTTCTTGGGGTAGTTCAGCAGCAGCTTCTCGAGCGTGGCGACGTAGGCGTTGGTCTGGCCCAGGCGGTTCTGCGCGTCGGCCAGGCGCAGCAGGTCGTCCTCGGCCGGGCGGCGGCCGGCCTGCTCGGCGGCCTGCACGGCGGAGGCGGAGTCGCGCGCGATGGCGTTGAAGTCGCCGCTGTTGCTGAGCAGGAACTGCTGCAGCTGGCGCAGCGTGGCGCTGTTGTTGCCGGCCGCCGCGGCCCGGTTGGCCCACTCGGTGGCCTTGGCGTTGTTGCGCGTCTGCGCGTAGGCCACGGCCAGCTGCTCGGCGATCTGCCCGGCCTCGGCGCCCGACACCTTGGGGTGCACGGCCTCCAGCGCCGCGATCGCGGTGGGGAAGTCGTTGGCGCGCTGCGCGGCGGCGGCCTTCATGCGGTCGATCAGCAGCTGCTCGGCGGCGGTCTTGCCGCCCACGGCGTCGGCCTCGCGGGCCTTGGCCAGCGCCTCGCGGGCCTTGCCCGCGCGCAGCAGCTCGGAGGCCTGCTGCAGCGGCTTGCCGATCTCGGCGCGCACGCCCTGGGCGTGCGACATGGACGACGCACCCAGCGTCAGCAGGGCGGCGGTGGCCAGCGTGGTGAGGACTCGCAGGGGTTTCATGGTGCTCGGCGACGGCATCGCTGAAAAAGGATCGGGACCCGCGGTAGACCCCGCTGGCGAGGTCGGGTTCCGAGGGTCCCGGGGTTTGAAGGTGGGGCGCGGGGGCCAGGCCTACAGGAACTGCTCGTTGCCGACGATGCCGATCTTGGTGACGCCCAGGCGTTGCGCCGTGGCCATGATCATGGCCACGTGCTTGTAGGTGACGAGCTTGTTCGGCCGCAGGTGCACTTCCGGCTGGTCGGGCATCTGCGAGATGGCCAGCAGCCGCTGCTCGATGGCGGCGCGGTCGCCGGCCTGGATGATCTCGCCGTTCCAGCCGATGGTGCCGTCGAAGTCCAGGTCGATGCGGACGATCTCCGGCGGCTTCGGCGGCGGTGCCGCGTTGTTCGGCACCGGCATGTTCATCTTCACCGCGTGCGTCTGGATCGGGATCGTGATGATGAACATGATCAGCAGCACCAGCATCACGTCGATCAGCGGCGTGGTGTTGATGTCGACCATGACATCCGTGTTGTCGTCGCTGTTGCCGACGCTCATGCCCATGTCTTGCTCCTTGCGGGTGGTGCCGGGGCGGACTCAGCCGCCGCCGCCGAGCTGCGGCTCGGTGATGAACCCGACCTTGAAGATGCCCGCGCGCTGGCAGGCCACGATGACGCGGCCCACGGACTCGTAGCGCGCCTCGAGGTCGCCCCGGATGTGCACCTCGGGCTGAGGCTCCTTGATGGACTCCACCTTGAGCCGGGCCACCAGCGCCTCGATGTCGGGCAGCCGCTCGATGCCCCAGAAGATCTCGCCCTCGCGGTTGACCGCGATGGTGATGTTCTCCGGCTTGGTCATCAGCGGGATGTTGTTTTCCTTGGGCAGCTCCAGCTTGATCGTCTGCGTGATCACGGGCACGGTGATCAGGAAGATGATCAGCAGCACCAGCATCACGTCCACGAGGGGCGTGGTGTTGATGGTGTTGTTGAGCTGCTCCTCGTCGTCGCCGCCGGCGGCGCCTACCTGCATGGCCATGGCGTTACCTCGATGCCGCGGGTTCTCGGGGGCTCAGCGCTTGCCCGACAGCAGCACGTTCTGCAGGTCGCCGGCGAAGGCCAGGGTCTCGTCGAGCACGGCCTTGTTGCGGCGCACCAGCCAGTTGTAGCCCATCACCGCGGGCACCGCGACGGCCAGGCCCACGGCGGTGAGGATCAGCGCCGCGCCCACCGGGCCGGCGACCTTGTCGATGGAGGCCTGGCCCGACAGGCCGATCTTGACCAGCGCGTCGTAGATGCCCCAGGTGGTGCCGAACAGGCCCACGAAGGGGGAGGTGGAGCCCACCGTGGCCAGCACGGCCATGCCGTCGGACAGGCGGCTGCGGATGTTGTTGACCGCGCGCTCGACCGACATGCCGATCCAGGTGTGCTTGTCGATGGACTCGACCATCGTGCCCTCGTGGTGGTCGGCGGCCTTGATGCCCTGCTCGGCCAGGTAGCGGAAGGCGCTGCCTTCCTCGAGCGCGCCGACGCCGGCCTTCACCGAGCTGGCCTTCCAGAACTCCTCGCTGGACTTCTTGGCGCTCTTGAGCATCGAGCGCGTCTCGGCGACCTTCACGAAGATCACGTACCAGCTCCACATGGACATGACGATCAGGATGACCAGCGTGCCGCGCTTGACGGGGTCGGCGGACGCCCACATGCCCTTCAGGCCGAACGGGTTCTCGACGGCCTCCTGCGAAACGGCGCCAGGCGCGGCGGCGGGTGCCGGAGCGGCGGCCGGGGCCGGCCCGGAAGCGGCCTGGGCCAGGGCCGGCGTGGCCGGCACGAGCGCCGCGGAGGCGACGATCAACAGCGCGCTCAGCGCCACACGCATACGGGTCAGGAACATGGTCACTCCATTGACGGTGGTGCAGCGGGATCGGGCCGGCACCAGGGGAAAAACGATGAGGGGGTAGGGGGGCGTGCGGCCGGCGGGTGAGCCGGCCCGCGGTGTCAATCCAGCTTCCAGACGTACTCCACCTCGAAGGTGCCGCCGACGGGGCGGCCGTTCTCGTCGGATCCGGGTCGGAACGCGCACTCGCTGAGCTTGGCGAGCGCGAGGCGGTCGAGCATCTTGTGTTCGCGCGTCGGGCCGGCCGAGCGCGCCACCTGCGCCGACGCCAGCTTGCCGTCTGCGCCGACCGTGAAGCTGACGCGCGTGGTGCCGGTGGCCTCGGTGCGCACGGCGGCCGCGGGGTAGTCCTCGTTCTTCGGCGCGCAGGCCTGCACGTTGGCAATGGCCGGACGGGCAGGCATACGGGGTGCTGCCGGCGGTGCGGGGGGCGCGGCCGGCGCGGGAGGAGCGGGCGAGATGGTCACGGGCGCCGGCGGCGGCGCCTCGCGCGTGACGGTGATCGTGGGTGCCGGCGTGGGCGGTGGGTTGACCTGGATCTCGGGCGGCGGCACGAACGACGGCGGCGGCGGCGCGAACTTCGGCGGCGGCGGCAGGTTCTCCGGCGGCGGGGGCGGCGGCGGCTTGGTCTCTTCGATGATCTTGGTCTCGATCGGCGCCTTGATGACGTCGACCACCCGCTGCGCGAGCCCGCTCACCACAGCCCAACCCAGCAACAGGTGCAAGGCCAGCACGATCCCGATGCCAATGGTGTGACGGCCCGGGTTGCGTTGTTGTTGGGCGAAATCCACTCGATCCTCCAGCCGGCCCTGCACCCGACTTCGAGCGGCACGGCATGACCACATGTCACAGGCCTCGTGGGCCTGACTGGGACGTTCACCGTCCGCGGGGCGCGACTATATCGCGAAGGATTCGCGCCTCTCCTCGGGGCATCACCCTAAGCAAGGGGCCTCGAAACCCTGCCGCCGACCGTACCCGCGACGTACCTCGCGGCCGCATTCCCGCCGGCGCTGCGACCGTTCGTGGGCAAGCCGCGGGCCCTGGGCGGTGGCCCTTTGCCGCGCTCAGGGCCGCAGGCGCCCGGCGTGCACCCGCAGGGCGTCGCATGCACCGGCCAAGCCCGCACCGTCGTCGCACGCGAACACCTGGCGCGACGAAATCGAGCGTAACCACGTGAGCTGCCGCTTGGCCAGCTGGCGCGTGGCGGCCACCGCGGCATCCCGGACGGACGCGGCCGCGGGGGCGCCGGGCGGCTCGAAAACCCCTTCGTCCAGGCCCTGCCAGACCTGGCGGTAGCCCACGCAGCGCATCGAGGGTAGGCCGGGGTGCAGGTCGCCGCGCGCCCGCAGCGCGCGCACCTCGTCCACGAAGCCGGCCTCGAACATCTGCGCCAGCCGCCGCGCGATGCGCTCGTGCAGCCAGGCCCGCTGCCGGGGCTCCAGCGAGACCACGGGCCAGGCGGCGTCGGCGTCGTCCGCCGCGGCCCCGGCCGGCCGCGCCTGCGCGTGCCAGTCCGACAGCGGCCGGCCGCTGACGCGCCAGACCTCCAGCGCGCGCTGGATGCGCTGGGCGTCCAGCGGCGGCAGCCGCGCCGCGGTGGCCGG
>CAIKLM010000091.1 GCA_903828235.1 uncultured beta proteobacterium
GCTGGATGCGCTGGGCGTCCAGCGGCGGCAGCCGCGCCGCGGTGGCCGGGTCCACGCGCGCGAGCTCGGCGTGCAGTGCCGGCCAGCCGCGCTCGGCGGCCTCGGCGTCGAGCGCGGCGCGCACCGCGGCGTCGGCCGCGGGCAGTTCGTGCAGGCCCTCGCGCAGGGCCTTCACGTACAGCATCGTGCCGCCCACCAGCAGCGGCAGGCGGCCGCGGGCGCGGATGTCCGTCGCCAGCGCCGTGGCGTCGGCCGCGAAGCGGGCGGCCGAGTAGGCCTCGGCGGGATCGAGGATGTCGATCAGGTGGTGCGGCACTGCGGCGCGCTCGGCGGGCGTGGGCTTGGCCGTGCCGATGTCCATGCCGCGGTAGACCAGCGCCGAGTCGACGCTGACGATCTCCAGCGGCAGCCGCGCCGTCAGTTCCAGCGCCAGCGCGCTCTTGCCGCTGGCCGTGGGGCCGGCCAGCACCACGCCCTGCAAGGCGGCGGCGCGGGTCATCGCGGCGCCAGTGCCCGGCGCACCAGCGTCCAGGCGATGAGGCTGGTGGCCAGCGCCCAGAAGCCCAGCCCGCCCATCAGCGGCGCCACGCGGCCGTCCAGCGCCACGCCCAGCCAGCGCCCCACGCCGAAGGCCACCAGCGCCAGCACGAAGCCGGCCAGCGCGCTGGCCGCGCCGGCCTGCGCCGGGAACGGCGCCACCACGCCGGCCTGGCCGCAGGGCTGGTGCAGGCCGTGGCCGAACAGGTACAGGCACTGCGGCAGCAGCACCGCAGCCCAGTGCTGCACGCCCGCCAGCACCAGGGCCACGCCCAGGGTGCCACCGGCCAGCGTGAAGAAGCCGCCGCGCGCCACCGCGCCGGCCAGCCCGTGGCGGGTGATCCAGCGCCGGCACACCACGGTGCCGGCGATGTAGGCCAGCGAGCCCGCGGCCATGGCCAGGCCGTAGGCCGCGGGGCTCAGGCCCAGCACGTCGATGTAGACGAAAGACGAGCCGGCCAGCAGCGTGAACAGCCCGCCGTAGGTGGCTGCCACCAGCAGCGCCCAGGCGCGAAACACCGGGTGCCGGGCGATGCCCCACCAGGTGCGCAGCAGCACCGCCGGCTGCAGCGCGCGCGGGTTGGGCGCGGCCAGGGTCTCGGGCAGCCGCCAGGCCACCCAGGCCAGCGTGGCCAGGCCCACCGCCGCCACCAGGGCCAGCGCGCCGCGCCAGCCCACCGCGTGCGCCGCGGCGCCGCCCAGCAGCGGGCTGGCCAGCGCGATCAGCCCCAGCCCGGTGAGCGCCAGCGACATCACCTGCGCGCCCTGCACGGGCTCGTAGAGGTCGCGCACGATGGCGCGCGCGCACACCACCGCCGCGGCCATGGCCGCGCCCTGCAGCGTGCGCCACAGCACCAGCGCCTCGATGCTGGCGGCCAGCGTGCAGCCCAGGCTGGCCAGCGCGTACAGCGCCAGCCCGGCCAGCAGCACCGGGCGGCGGCCCAGCCGGTCGGCCAGGGGGCCCCACAGCAGCTGGCCGACGCCGAAGGCCAGGATCAGCGCCGACATCGTCAGCTGCGCCGCCGCCATGCCGGCCCCGAGCTCGCGCGTGAGCAGCGGGAAGGCCGGCAGGTACATGTCGGTGGTCACCGGCTGCAGGCCCATCAGCAGCGCCAGCGTGATGGCGGCCAGCGCCAGCGGCACGGCCGGCCGGGCCGGCGGGGCGCGGTCGGCGGTGGTCGGGCTCATCGCGGCGAGGTTATCAGCCGGCCACTGCGGCCTGTCGTGCCCGGGCGACGCTTCGTCACACGGGGGGTGCCGGCGGGGCGCAGGGCGGGCAGCATGCGCGCACCGTCACTGCCGGGGCTCGCCCATGACCGACCGATCCGCCCGCCTGGCGCCGCGCCGCGCCATCGCCGCCCTCGCGGGCCTGGCCTTGGCCGCCGGCGCGGGCGCGCAGATGCTGTCCGACCCGGCGCTGGCGCCGCTGTACGAAGCCGAACGCACGGCCGAGCTGGAACGCGGCGCGCGCGAGCGCCTGGCCGCGCGGCCCGACGACGCCCAGGCCGTGCTCGCGCTGGCGCTGGCGGCGATGGAGCGCACCGACGACACGCTGCGCCGCGACGCGCTCGAGCGCGCCCGCGGCTGCGCCAAGCGCCAGCCGCAGGCCCAGCCCTGCCACTACGCCCACGGCATGCTGCTGGGCGTGCAGGCGATGAGCGAAGGCATGTTCGCCGCCGCCCGCAGCGCCGGCACCGTGCGCGAGGCGCTGACCACGGCCCACGGGCTCGACCCGGCGTGGTACCCGGGCCGCAGCGCGCTGCTGGAGTTCCACGCGATGGCCCCCGGCTTCATGGGCGGCAGCACCGCCCGCGCCGCCGAGCTGGCGGCGACGGCCCCGCGGCCCGACCAGGTGGCGGCGCTGCAGGCGCGGCTGCTGCTGGGCGAGCGCAAGCTGGCCGAGGCGCTGCCCCGCCTGCTGGCGCTGCTGCCCGTGGCCGACCCGGCGCTGCGCGGCGACGTGCTGCAGTGGGGAACGCAGGCCGGGCTGGGCCTGGTCAACGACGGCAAGGCGGCGCAGGCGCAGGCTTGGTTCGAGCGGCTGGCGCGCGAGCACCCCGAGGAGTCGGCCGGCCCCTACGGCCTGGCCCGCGTGCGCGGTGAGCTCGGCGACTGGGCCGCCGTGCCGGCGCTGCTGGAGCGCACCGGCCGGCTGCGCGGCGCGTCGCAGTGGCCGATCGACTACCGGCTGGGCATCGCGCAGCAGCAGCTGGGCCAGCGCGAGGCGGCGCGCGCCTCGCTGCAGCGCTTCGTCGACGCCGGCCGCGGCCACAAGGCCTCGCTGGAGGACGCGCGCAAGCGCCTGACGGAGCTGGGCGGCCGCTGAGAGCCCGTGCAGGCTGCCCGCGTGGGCGGTCAGAAGCGCTCGTCGGCGCGCAGGTAGCGCCAGCGGCCCTCGGGCAACGGGCCCAGCGGCACGCTGCCGATGCGCACGCGCTTGAGCGCCAGCACGCGCAGGCCCACCAGCTCGCACATGCGGCGGATCTGCCGCTTGCGGCCCTCGCGCAGCACCATGCGCAGCTGCTGCTCGTTCTGCCAGCTCACCTGCGCCGGGCGCAGCGTCACGCCGTCCAGCGCCAGGCCGTGGCGCAGCGGCCCGAGGTCGGTGTCCTGCACGGGCCCGCCATCGAGGCGCTCCACCCGCACCAGGTACTCCTTCTCGACGCGCGTCTCGTCGCCGATGAGGTGGCGTGCGATGCGGCCGTCCTGCGTGAGCACCAGCAGCCCGGTGGAATCGATGTCCAGCCGCCCGGCCGGCGCCAGGTGGCGCAGGTGGCCGGGGTGGAAGCGGATGCCGGAGCGGTCGCCGTCCCAGTGGTTGGCGGCCGTCACCAGCGCCACGGCGGCCTCGTAGCCGTCCTCGGGCTGGCCGCTGACCCAGCCCACGGGCTTGTGCAGCAGCACCGTCACCCGCTGCTGCTGCTCGCGGCGTGCGCGCTCGTCGATCTCGACCACGGCATCGGGTGCGACGCGCTGGCCCAGCTGCGCCATGGCGCCGTCGACGCGCACCCAGCCGGCGGCGATCCAGTCGTCGGCCTCGCGGCGCGAGGCCAGGCCGCGTTCGGTGAGCAGCTTGTTCAGGCGCGTGCCCTCGGTGGCCGCCGGGGCCGCGGGCCCGGGTGCCGGGCGCTGCTTCGGCGCCGCCGGCGGTGAGGGCCTGGGCGCGGGCTTCGTCGCCGCGCGCGTCGCGGGCTTGGCCGGCGGCTGCGGCCGGGCGGTCGGGGCGGTCGGGGCGGCGTCTTCGATGACCTCGAGATACATCTCTTCCGAGACGCGAGA
>CAIKLM010000092.1 GCA_903828235.1 uncultured beta proteobacterium
CGCCACGCCGCCGCCTGGGCCGTGGCCGGCGTGGACACGCGCGCCACGCCCATGCTGGCGCGCACGCGCACCGCCGAGCCCGCGCCCGTGCTGGCCGCGCCCGGCGCCGCCGAGACGGTGCTGGCCGACTACCGCGCCACGGGCCTGAGCCTGACGCAGCACCCGCTGGCGCTGCTGCGGCCGCAGCTGGCGGCCTTCAAGGTGCTGCCGGCGGCGGTGCTGAAGCACTTCCCCGACGGCCGGCTGGCGCGCGCCAGCGGGCTGGTCACGCACCGCCAGCGCCCCGAGACGGCCCGCGGCGTGGTCTTCGTGACGCTGGAGGACGAGACCGGCTCGGTCAACGTCATCGTCTGGCCGCGCGAGGTGGAACTGCAGCGCCGGCCGCTGCTGGCGGCCTCGCTGCTCACGGTGTACGGCGTCTGGCAGTGCCAGGGCGAGGTGCGTCACCTCGTGGCGCGCAGGCTCGTCGACCACTCGGCGCTGCTGCAGGGCCTGGCCACCCGCAGCCGCGACTTCCGCTGAGGACTCGGCGGCGCGCCCGTTCGCACCTTCTCAGGGCTGCTGGCGGCGCTCCTCGCCCCGCTGCATCGGGATCTTCTTGCGGTCCTCGGGATCGGCCGCCGGGCGGGCAGGGGCTGGCGCCGCGGCCGGGGCCTGCGGCGCCGCGGCGGGGCTCGGGGGCCCGGCGGGGCGCGTGGCGGCCTCGCGCTGCCGCTCGAACAGGCGCTCCATGGCCGCCGGGCGGTCCTGCCGTGCCGGCGCGGGCGAAGCGGCCGGCGTCGGGGGTGGTGCGGCGGGTGGTGCGGCAGGTGGTACTGCGGGTGGTGTCGCGGGCGGTGCCGCCACCGGTGCCGGTGTCGCCACCACCGGTGGCGCCGGGCGGAAGGCGGGGCGGTCATCGCGACGGTCGTCCCGACGATCCTCCCGGCGATCGGCGCCCGGCGCGACCGGCCCGACCTCGCGGCGCAGATCCTGGCGTTCGTCACGGCGTTCGTCGCGCCTGTCGTCCCGCCGGTCGTCGCGCCGGTCTTCGCGCCGGTCCACGCCCCGTTCCGGCAGTCGCGGCCCCTGCACCGCCTCGACCGGCCGGCGCCACACGGCATCGGGCACCACCGGCCGCGGCGGCCGGGGGCCCCAGGCCGGGTGCCAGGGATCCACGCGCTCGACGTGGCGCTCGCTGTGGCGGTACCAGGGCCGGTAGGGCACCCGCGGCGGCAGCGGCGTCCAGCCCACGCCGGGCCCGCCGATCTGCACCGACACGCTCACCGAAGGAGTGCCCGACCACACCACCAGCGCGGGCGAGAACACCGGCCGCCGCACGTAGGCCCCCGGCCACCAGACCCAGCGGCCGTGCCACAGCACCCAGCGGCCGTAGTGGAAGGGCGCAAAGCCCCAGGGCGCGCGGTCCACCCAGGTCCAGCCCCAGGGCCGCAGCCACACCCAACGGCCGTCGCGGTAGGGCGCCCAGCCCGCGGGCACGCGCGCGGGCAGCCACACCCAGCCGTGCTCGGGGTGGCGGTCCCACTGGCCGTGCTGCGCCAGTTCCTCGGCGCCGGTCATCTCGCGCGGCAGCCGCTCCTCCGCGCCCGGGCCCTGCGCCCAGGCCTCATCGAGCCGGGCATCGCGCCGGTCCTCGCGCGCCACCCAGTCGGCAAACTCGTCGGGCTCGGTGCCGGCCGCCTCCTGGCGCAGGCGCGCGCCGTCGCGCCACAGCAGCAGCCGCTCGCCGGCCTCCACCGCGGGGCCGCCGTCCACGCGCAACTGCCCGCGCCAGGCCTGCACCAGCGTGCGGTCGCGCTCGCCGTCGAGCCGCCGGTCCACGCGGTACAGCCCGGCGCGCGCCGGCGCCAGCCGGGCCTCGCCGGTGACGATCTCGATCTCCTCGGCCAGTTCGGCCGCGGCCACGCGCAGCGCCACGCTGCCGCGGTGCACGCGCAGCACCAGGCGCTGGTCGTCCAGTCGCGTCAGCTCGATCTCGCTGCGCTCGCCCAGCCGCAGCACGGTGGAGCCGATGCGCGCCTCGGCGCGGCCGCGCGGCCCGGTGGCCAGGCGGTCGCCCTCGGTGAGCGGGCGGTTGCGGTCGGCCTCGGCGTCGGCCCCGCGCCAGTCACGCTGCTCGGCGTCGAACAGCGAGACCGGGCCGTCGATCAGCGCCAGCCGGCCCACGCGGCCCGGCGGGTCGGCGTCGGCGGCGTGCGCGCCGGCCACGGCCCAGGTGAGCATCCCCAGCAGCAGGCGCCGCAGCGCGGCGAACAGGGTCGAGGTGTCCATGGCCGCTCAACGCACGGCCCGGGCCCGCCGCCGACACCCGCCTGGGTGGCGCCTCTGTAAAGACTCGTTTCCGGCCGCAGCCGGCCGCTCGCGCCCCCGCGCGCTCAATCGTCGTCGTCGGCGCCCGCCAGCTCGGGGAACAGCACCTCGGTGTAGCCCAGCCGCGTGAGGTCGGTCATGCGCGTGGGGTACAGGCGCCCGATCAGGTGGTCGCACTCGTGCTGCACCACCACGGCGTGGAAGCCCTCGGCCTCGCGCTCGATGGGGCGGCCCCGCAGGTCCTGCCCGGCGTAGCGGATGCGCGCGTGCCGCGGCACCAGGCCGCGCAGGCCCGGCACCGACAGGCAGCCCTCCCAGCCCTCGACGATCTCGTCCGACAGCGGCGTGATCACCGGGTTGAGCAGCACCGTCTCGGGCACGGCCTCGCGCCCCGGGTAGCGCGGGTTCCGCGTGAAGCCGAAGATCACCAGCTGCAGGTCCACGCCGATCTGCGGCGCCGCCAGGCCGGCGCCGTTGGCGGCGCGCATGGTGTCGAAGAGGTCGGCCACCAGCGCGTGCAGCTCGGGCGTGTCGAAGGCCGTCACCGGCTGCGCCACGCGCAGCAGGCGCGGGTCGCCCATCTTCAGGATCTCGCGGATGGCCATGTCTGCGGCTCCTCCAGGCGGTGTCGGCCGGGCCCGGGTGGCGCCGGCGCAGCCCCGATTGCAGCACGCCGCGCGCCGTCCGTCGTGCCCGGTGGCGTTTCAGCCGGCGGGCGGGTCCGTCCGTCGCGTGGGTGATGCGGCACGCCGCACGGGCGGCCAGACTGCGCGGCACGACCTTGCAGATCCGCCCATGAAGACGCTCCGCCCCTTCGGCACCCTCCTGCTGTCGACGCTGCTCGTGGCCACGCTGGCGCTGATCGTGATCGCCGGCACCGCCCCGGCCGTGGCCGGCGAGGCGCCGGTGCGCGCCGACGCGCCCGCGCCGCTCAGCCCGCCGGCGCCGCGCTGAGCGGCAAGGTCGCGCCCAGCGCGTCCAGCGCCGCCCGCACGGCCCGCACGCGCTCGGCCACGCTGCCGCGCACCGCCAGCGGCACCACGCCCTGGGCCGCCAGCCGCTGCAGCGTCCAGGCGTGCTGCGCGCGGCGGAAGGCGTCGTCGCGCCGGCAGCCGTCCTGCACGAAGTCGAAGTCGGGCTCGCACAGCACCGTCAGGTGGTAGGGCCGCGCGGCCAGCGCGTGCAGCTCGGGCGGGGCCTGGCCGTGGTCGTGCAGCGCGTACTGCAGCGTGGTCAGCGGCGTCGTGTCGCAGACGATCCAGCCGCGGCCCGCGGCGGCGGCGCGCGCGGCGTGCCCGTCCTCCCAGTCGACCTGCGTGCGCGCCACGGCCACCAGCTCGGCCAGCGATAGCGTCTCGCGCAGCTCTTCCCAGCGCTGGCGGCCGTACTCGGGCACCCAGCTGGTGTGCAGTGCCCCGGCCAGCGCCCGCGCCAGCGTCGTCTTGCCGCTGCTCTCGCCGCCCAGCAGGGCCAGCCGCCTGACGGCGGGCTCAGCCACCGGCGGGCTCCAGCAGCGCCCGCAGGCCGGCCTCGTCGATCACCGGCACGCCCAGTTCCTGGGCCTTGGCCAGCTTGCTGCCCGCCTCGGCGCCGGCCACCACGTAGTGGGTCTTCTTCGAGACCGAGCCGCTGACCTTGCCGCCGGCGGCCTCGATCAGCGCCTGCGCCTGGTCGCGGCCCAGCGTGGGCAGCGTGCCGGTCAGCACCAGCGTCAGCCCGGCCAGTAGCTTGGGGCCCTGCTCGGCGGCCGACGCCTCGGGCCAGGTGATGCCCACCGCGCGCAGCCGCTCGACGATCTCGCGGTGGTGCGGCTGGGCGAAGAACTGCCGCACGCTGTCGGCCACGATGGGGCCGACGTCGTTGACCTCCAGCAACTGCTCGCGCGGGGCGTCCATCAGCGCGTCCAGCGTGCCGAAGTGGCGCGCCAGGTCCTTGGCCGTGCTTTCGCCCACGTGGCGGATGCCCAGCGCGTACAGGAAGCGCGCCAGCGTCGTGTGCTTGCTCCGCTCGAGCGCCGCCACCAGGTTGGCGGCGCTCTTGTCGGCCATGCGCTCCAGCGCGCTGAGCTTGGCCAGGCCCAGCGTGTACAGCTCGGGCAGCGTGCGCACCAGGCCGCCGTCGACCAGCTGGTCCACCAGCTTGTCGCCCAGGCCCTCGATGTCCATGGCGCGGCGGCCGGCGAAGTGCAGCAGCGCCTGCTTGCGCTGCGCGGCGCAGAACAGGCCGCCGGTGCAGCGGTGCTCCAGCGAGCCCTTCTCGCGCCGCACCGGGCTGCCGCACACCGGGCACTCGCGCGGCATCACGAAGTTGGGCACGTAGGCCGGCCTTCCGCCGGGCGCGCCCGGCATGCGGCCCACCACCTCGGGGATGACGTCGCCGGCACGCCGCACGATGACGGTGTCGCCCACGCGCACGCCCTTGCGGCGCAGCTCGAAGCGGTTGTGCAGCGTGGCGTTGCTCACCGTGGTGCCGCCCACGAACACCGGCTCCAGCTTGGCCACCGGCGTGAGCTTGCCGGTGCGCCCCACCTGGATGTCGATGCCGTTGAGCCGCGTGGCCTGCTCCTGCGCCGGGAACTTGTGCGCCACCGCCCAGCGCGGCTCGCGACTCTTGAAGCCGAGCTGGCGCTGCCCATCGAGCCGGTCGACCTTGTAGACCACGCCGTCGATGTCGAAGGGCAGGGCGTCGCGCTCGGCCTCCACCGCGCGGTGGAAGGCCACCAGCTCGTCGGCGCCGCTGCAGACGCGGCGCCGCTCGTTCACCGGCAGGCCCAGGCCCTGCAGCCAGCCCACCAGCTCGCTGTGCCGCGCGAAGGCCGGCAAGCCCTGCGCGTCGCCCAGGCCGTAGGCGTAGAAGCTCAGGGGGCGCGAGGCCGTCACCGCGGGGTCGAGCTGCCGCACCGCGCCGGCGGCGGTGTTGCGCGGGTTCACGTAGGTCTTCTCGCCGCGCTCGCGCTGCCGCGCGTTCAGCCGCTCGAAGGCGTCGCGGCGCATGTAGACCTCGCCGCGCACCTCCAGCAGCGGCGGCGCCGCGCCGCGCAGCCGCAGCGGGATCTGCCCGATGGTGCGGATGTTCTGCGTCACGTCCTCGCCGGTCTCGCCGTCGCCGCGCGTGGCCGCCTGCACCAGCACGCCGTGCTCGTAGCGCAGGTTGACGGCCAGGCCGTCGAACTTCAGCTCGGCGGCGTAGGCCACCGGCGGCGCGTCGTCGGGCAGCTCGAGCTCGCGGCGCACGCGCGCGTCGAAGGCGCGCGCGCCCTCGGCCGTGGTGTCGGTCTCGGTCTGGATGCTGAGCATGGGCACGGCGTGCCGCACCGGCGCCAGGCCCTCGAGCACGCGGCCGAGCACGCGCTGCGTCGGCGAGTCGGGCGTGCGCAGCGCCGGGTGCGCGTCTTCCAGCGCCTGCAGCTCGCGAAACAGGCGGTCGTACTCGGCGTCCGGGATCTCCGGGTCGTCGAGCACGTAGTAGCGGTGGGCGTGGTGGTGCAGTTGCTCGCGCAGTTCGGCGGCGCGGCGCGCGGCGTCCTCGGGGGTCATGTCTTCACGGGCCCTCAGCTGAACACGCGGCGCGCCACCGGCGACCCCGCCGGCAGGCCGAGCTGCTCGAGCCGGCCATAGAGCGCGTCGATCTCGCGGCCGATGGCGTCGAAGGCGTGCAGCGTGATGGGCTGGCCCTGGTCGTCGCAGGCGCTCGCGTCGAGCTCGTCGCACAGCTGCTTGGACATCAGGTGCCAGGCCGGGAAGGGCTCCACCGCGGCGGGTGTCTGCGGCACGTCCAGCGACAGCCAGGCCTCGCGCACCGCGCTGCCCTGGGGCGCGTCGTCGGCAGCAGCCAGCGCGGCCTGCGCCTCGACGGCCAGCACCAGCACCGGCGGCGCGCCGTCCTCCTCGGCCGGCAGCACCCAGCGGCCGGGCACGGCACCGGCCTTCAGGCCCGCGCGCTGCGCGACCTGCTGCACGAAGCCCACGCTCCAGGCCACGCCGTTGCTGCGCAGCGTGACGGCCAGCTGCGCGTCCAGCGGTGCGGTCAGGCCGTCGAGCTCGCGCGCCCGTGCCACCACCTCCAGCATGTCGGGCGGCTCGGCGCGCGCGCCCAGGGCCTCGGCCAGGGCCTCGATCTTCTGCACGAACTCGGAGTACTCGATCTCGTTCAGCGGCCCGCTGCGGCTGGCCAGCTGCACGCCGGCCTGCAGCTCGCCGTAGCGGCGGCCTGGCGTGACGGGCTCCCACTGGCCGCTCTCGGTGTCCAGGCCTTCCAGGTAGAAGGGCTTGCTGCCGGCGCGGCGCGAGGGCGGCGCGTGCTGCAGCACGAACTCGGCGCTGACGGGCGCGTCCAGCGCCAGCGGCACCAGCGCGTCGATCAGCGCATCCAGCCGCGGCACGCGGCGGGCCGGCCCGCGCAGGCCGCCGTCGGCGGCGCCCAGCGGCGCCAGCCCGTCGGGCACGGTGTCGCCGCCGGGCGGCGCC
>CAIKLM010000093.1 GCA_903828235.1 uncultured beta proteobacterium
AAATTCCCCACTGCTGCCTCCCGTAGGAGTCTGGGCCGTGTCTCAGTCCCAGTGTGGCTGGTCGTCCTCTCAGACCAGCTACAGATCGTCGGCTTGGTGGGCCTTTACCCCACCAACTACCTAATCTGACATCGGCCGCTCCAATAGCGCGAGGCCTTACGGTCCCCCGCTTTCACCCGTAGGTCGTATGCGGTATTAATCCGGCTTTCGCCGGGCTATCCCCCACTACTGGGCACGTTCCGATGCGTTACTCACCCGTTCGCCACTCGTCGCCAGGTTGCCCCGCGTTACCGTTCGACTTGCATGTGTAAGGCATGCCGCCAGCGTTCAATCTGAGCCAGGATCAAACTCTTCAGTTCGATCTTGAATTTGCTCTTAGGAATTGAAGTGAACTTCACTTCAGTTTCCATGAGCGTTTGAGGTCTTTCGACCACGAGTCTTGCGACTCTTGGCACGCGCCTTCAAACGCCCACGCTTATCGGCTGTTGATTTTTAAAGAACTGCGCAGCGCGTCTTTCTTGCTGCGTCGCTGTCAGTGATCAGCGAAGACATAGATTCTCTGCTTTTTTTCAATGCCCTGTCAAGCACTCGGGTATTGATCGCCTCTTTGTGACCGTTGGGCGCTGCCTTGCGGCAGCTCCGAATCGATCACTGCTGAAGCGCCAGCAGAGCCTTCGACTGTAGCACGGCCAGCAGGCTGCCGGTCAAGCCAGACCGCGCTAGCCGCCAAGTGGCCGTGCGGGCACCCAGGCGGCAGCCGGGTCGTCGCTCTCGAGGACCCCGGACAGGCGCGCCTCCAACTGCCGGGTATCCGCCCTCAGCACGCGCTGCTTCACTGCCGCGATGCGCGCCGGGTGCATCGAGAAGCTGCGCAGCCCCATGGCCAGCAGCAGCTCGGTGAAGGCGACGTCGCCGGCCATCTCGCCACACACGCACACGGGCTTGCCGGCGGATCGCGAGGCGCGGATCGTGCGCTCCAGAAGCGACAGGACCGCCGGGTGCCAGGGGTCGTAGAGATGGGACACCGCCTCGTCGGCGCGGTCGATGGCCAGCGTGTACTGGATCAGGTCGTTGGTGCCGACGGAGACGAAATCGAAGTGCCGCAGGAAGCGCTCGATCAGCACCGCCGCCGCCGGCACCTCGATCATCGCGCCGAGCTCGACACGGCTGTAGGCGTGACCCGCCTCGTCGAGCTGCGCGCGCGCCCGGGCCAGCGCCTCCTGGATTTGCCTCACCTCATCGAGGTGGGCGACCATCGGGACCAGGATGCGCACCTTGCCGTGCGCGCTGGCTCGCAGGATCGCGCGCAGTTGCTGGCGGAACATCCCGGGCTCCGACAGGCTCCACCGGATCGCTCGCAGACCCAGCGCCGGGTTGAGGCCGTGCTCGTGGCGCAGTTCCTGGGCGCTCATGCGCTCCAGCGGCTTGTCGGCGCCCACGTCGACCGTCCGGATGGTCACCGGCAGCCCGCGCATCGCCAGCACGGCGTCGCGGTAGGCCTCGTACTGCTCGTCCTCGCCCGGCAGGTCGCCCCCGCGGTTGAGAAACAGGAATTCGCTGCGGAAGAGCCCCACGCCGACGGCGCCCGCCTCGAGGGCGGCCACCGCATCCCCCGGCAGCTCGATGTTCGCCAGCAGCTCGATGGGCTGGCCGTCGAGCGTGACGCCCGGCGTGTGGCGCAGACGGTGGAGCCGTGCCCGCTCGAGCTCGCTCTGGCGCTGGCGGAACCGGTACTCCTCGAGCACGATGGGCGACGGGTCGACGACCACGACGCCAGCATCGCCGTCGATCACCACCCAGTCGTCCTGGCGGATGAGACGGCTGGCCTCGCGCGCACCCACGACGGCGGGGATGTCCATGCTGCGCGCCACGATGGCCGTATGCGAGGTGCGCCCGCCGACGTCGGTGACGAAGCCCGTGAACACGCTGCGCTTGAAGTGCAGCATGTCGGCAGGGGCGACGTCGCCGGCCACCAGCACCAGCGGCTCGGCGCCGCCGAAGTCGGACTGCGCCGACAAATGGTGCACCGGCGCCACGCCCCCGCGGCTGGCCGACGCCATCTGTCGCAGCAGCCGTTCGACAACCTGCTCGATGTCGGCCTTGCGCTCGCGCAGGTAGTCGTCCTCCATCTCGTCGAACTGTCGGGCCAGCACCTCGAGCTGCGCTGACAGCGCCCACTCGGCGTTGTAGTGGCGCTGCTCGATCCACAGCTTCGTGGCATCGCTGAGCGTGTCGTCGTGCAGCAGCATCAGGTGCACGTCGAGCAGGGCGGCGAGCTCGGCCGGGGCCTCGGCCGGCAGGTCGGACTTCAGCTCCTCGATTTCGCGTGCCACGGCATCGCGCGCGCTGCGCAGCCGGGCGATCTCGTGAGGCACCTGCTCCTGTGGCACGAAATAGTGCGCCACGTCGACGCGACTGGACGCCACCAGCACCGCGCGGCCGATGGCCACCCCGCGCGAGATCGGCAGGCCGAAGATCTGGATGCTCATCGACGGCCGCCCATGCTCAAGGGTCACTCCTCTTCGCCGAAGCGCCCGTCGATCAGCGCCCTGAGTGCGGCAATGGCCTCGGCCTCGTCGGGGCCGTCGGCCTCCAGCTCGACGCTGGCTCCCAGGCCGGCGGCCAGCATCATCACGCCCATGATGCTCTTGGCGTTGACGCGACGGCCGTTGCGCGAGAGGTGGATTTCGCTGCGGAAGCTGCCCGCCAGCTTGGTGAGCTTGGCCGACGCGCGGGCATGCAGGCCCAGCTTATTGCTGATGGTGATGCTGGACTGGATCATGGGCCTTGGGCGCGGGGCCCTGGTTCTGGCGCCTGAATACCGGCACGTGCATCACGCCCTGGCTGGCGCCGGCCACGGCACGCGGCACCAGCTCCTCGAGCGGCAGCGTGGCGTAGCACAGCGAGCGCCACAGCATCGGGACGTTCACGCCGGCCACGACCCGCGCCCGCACGCCGTCGACCGCCGCGAGCGCGCCGTTGCAGGGCGTGGCACCGAACACATCGACCAGCACCAGCGCCTCCTCGCCGCCGGCCAGCACCGGCGACAGAGCGGCCCGCACCCGGGCTTCCACGGCATCCAGCCCCTCACCGGGGCCGACGTCGACGGCGATCAGACGACCCGCGCACTCCGGATAGGCGTGTACGGCCAGGGCCTGCAACGCAGTGGCCAGGGGCGCGTGGGCGACGACGACGATGTGGGCCATGGTGTGTCAGCGACCATTATCCGCAGCCGCGTCGATGGCGCGCATGCGCTGCAGGAACCACGCGAACGACACCGCGCACAGCAGCAGCAGCGCGCCCATCGCGCCGCGGAAAGCGTCGACCTCGCCGAGGCCCAGCGCGCGCAGGGCATCGACCGTCAGGCCCACGCCCCACTGCACCGTGAAGACGCCGCTAAAGATGACGAGGTTGAACGCCGACAGCGCCCGCCCGGCCTGCGCCGCCGGGAAGGCGGCACCCACCGCCGGCTGGCTGACCGACACCGCCGTGCAGGCGACGCACCACGCGGCCCAGTGCAGGGCGCCGGCCTGAGGGCCGAGCGCGATGTTCAATGCCAGCAGGCCCAGGGCCAGGGGGATGCCCCGGCGCATGATGCGCGGTGCCGTCCAGCCGCGGCGCACCAGGCGCGGCATCACCGCGCCCCAGGCCGCAAAGGTGCAGAGCATGGCCAGGTTGACGATGAACAGGCCCTGCGCCGCCTCGCCGGCTGTCTGCCCCGCCACCCGCGTGAGCCAGGGGCCGGCCCACAGCGCCTGCACGGCGATCATGCCGCCGTACAGCCAGAAGCCCAGCGGCGCCATCGCCACGAACAGCGGGTGGCGCACGATGGCAGCGTAGCCCGGCGCGGGCGCGGCGGCGACGGTCGCCGATGACGGCGGCGCATCCCGGGGCACGGCCAGCGCGAGCGCCAGCATGCCCAGCGCCAGCAGGGCCGCCACGGTCCAGAACAGCCCGCGCCAACCCAGCACGGGCAGCAGCCACTGCACCGGCAGCGTCGAGGCCAGCATGCCCAGCGATCCCGTCATCAACAGCCAGGAGTGAGCGCGCAGCTGCGCCGCCGGCGAGAACAGGCTCCTGAACAGCGTCAGCGGCGCCATCAGGCAGGCGGCCACGCCGGCCCCGATGAGCGCGCGCGCGGCAATCAGCCCGGCCAGCGATCCCGCCAGGGCAAACAGGCCGCAGCCCAGCACCGCCACGGCCAGCAGGGCCAGCAGCGTGCGCCGCGGCCCGAAGCGGTCGAGTGCCTGGCCCAGCGGCAGCTGCAGGCATGCGAAACCGAGGAAGTACGCCCCGGCGAGCAGCCCCAGGTCGGCGGCACCCAGGCCGAGCTCGGCGCTGAACACCGGCGCCAGGGTCGCCGTGACGGCCCGCAGCAGGGCCGAGAGAAAGTACGCGAACGCGAAGGCCAGGAAGATCCAGGCCGCCGCCGGCAGCAGGGCCCACGGGCGGTGCGGGCCTGTCACGGCACCACGCGCAGCGAGCCGAGGAAGGTATCGACCAGCTCTTCCGGCAGGCGCGGGCCCAGCGCGGTGGCCTGGTAGACGCGCGTGCAGTGCGTGAACAAGGCCACCCGCATCTGCGCGCCCTGCCCGTCGGGGCGGCGGCCTTCCAGTGCCACGCTGCGGCTGCCGGCGTGCGGCGTCGCGCCGGGCACCTGCAGAGGCACGGTGCGCGGGGTGGCCTCCAGGTTCGCGCCGGCGGCAGCGGCCAGCTCGTCGAGTGCCGGGGCCAGGCGCGCCGGGTCGGCGAGATCGGCGCTGGCCAGGCCCCAGGTCTGGCCACCGCTGTCGCAGGCCTGGAGCGACAGCTTCACCGTCGACCCGGCCAGCGCCACCCGCCGTTCGTGGAGCTGGGGCCGGCAGGGGAACAGCGCCTGCACGGCGCCGTCGGCGCTGCGCACCTCGCGCCAGTCGTGGGCCGGGCTGCAGGCCGCCAGCACCAGCCCCCATGCCAGGCCTGCCACGACATGAGGAACCCGGCGGGGAGCGGAAGGCGGAGCAGTTGCAGGCACCGGCCCATTATCCGGAAGCCCTCGGCAGCACCCACGCCACAATGACCCGCATGGATGCATCGCCCCTGCCCAGCCCCGGCGCGCTCGACGGCGTGCGCGTGCTCGACCTGTCGCGCGTCCTCGCCGGCCCCTGGTGCACGCAGACCCTGGCCGACCTTGGTGCCGACGTGATCAAGGTGGAGCGCCCGCCTTCCGACGGGCAGCGCGGGGGCGACGACACCCGGGGCTGGGGGCCGCCTTTCCTGCCCGACGACGAGGGCCGCGACACCGAGGATGCCGCCTACTTCCTGGGCGCCAACCGCAACAAGCGCTCGATCACCATCGAC
This sequence comes from uncultured beta proteobacterium, assembly GCA_903828235.1. GTDB lineage: Bacteria > Pseudomonadota > Gammaproteobacteria > Burkholderiales > Burkholderiaceae_C > Rubrivivax. Next base: position 5,341 of record CAIKLM010000093.1, read on the forward strand.
CTGGCACGACCCGAAGGCCAGGCCCTGGTGCGGCGGCTGCTGGCGGGCTGCGACGTGCTGGTGGAGAACTTCAAGGTCGGCGACATGGCCCGCCACGGGCTGGACGCGGCCACGCTGACGCGCGAGTTCCCGCGGCTGGTGTACTGCTCCGTCACCGGCTTCGGGCAGACCGGCCCCTACCGCGAACGCGCCGGCTACGACTACGCCATCCAGGGCCTGGGCGGCCTGATGAGCGTGACGGGCGAGCGCGACGACCGCCCCGGCGGCGGTCCGCAGAAGGTGGGCGTGGCCGTGGCCGACCTGTTCACGGGCCTTTACGCCACGGTGGCCATCCTGGCGGCGCTGCGCCACCGCGACGCCACTGGCCGGGGGCAGGTGGTCGACATGGCCCTGCTCGACAGCCAGGTGGCCATGCTGGCCAACCTGGGCGCGAACTACCTCGTCACGCGCCAGCCGCCCCGCCGGGCCGGCAATGCCCACCAGAACATCGTGCCCTACCAGGTGTTCGAGGTTGCCGACGGGCACCTCATCCTGGCCGTGGGCAACGACGGCCAGTTCGAGCGCTTCTGCCGCGTGGCGGGCCTGGACGGGCTGGCGCAGGATCCCCGCTTCGCCACCAACGCCGCCCGCGTGCGCCACCGCGACGCGCTGGTGTCCCTGCTGGAACCGGTGCTGAGGGCGCGCCCACGTGACGACTGGCTTTCGGCGCTGGAGGCGGCCAAGGTACCCGCCGGCCCGATCAACGACCTGGCGCAGGTGTTCGACGACCCGCAGGTGCGGGCCCGGGGCATGACCGTCGCGATCGAGCATCCCCGGCGTCGCCGGCTCGAACTGGTCGCAAGCCCGATCAAGCTGTCCGCAACACCCCCTCAGCTACGGCGTGCACCGCCGCTGCTGGGCCAGCACACCGACGAGATCCTGGACGAACTGGGCATCGACGCGGAAACCCGCGCGACGTGGCGGGCCCATGGCGTGATCGGCTGGAACTAATCACTCGGGGGGGCGATTCTTCTTGCCAGCGGCCCGATTTGCAGGTTAGATAGCGGCTGCGCACCCCCATGAGTTAGGGAGTGCCTTCTCCTTTGCCCCTCATGGTTCTGTCCACCCGCCTCGACATGAAGCTGAACTCCCTGCAGCTGACGGATCCGATGGCGCCCACGGCGATGGTGCGGCGTACCGCTGAGTCCGTGGATTCGCACGCCCTGGTTTCGCAGCTTGGCAGCGAAGTGGCTGCTCACCTTTCGAAGGCGCTGGAGCGTGTGACGACCTTGGCGGCCACGGGCAAGATCGACCGTGCCGGGCTGCGCGCGTTGCGCGACGAGATCGACCGCGCGCGGCGCGCCGGCATCATGGGCCAGCAGGTGGCGCGGCTGTCCGCCGGGCGTATGCAACTGGCCAACGAGCGGATCGACCTCACGGCGCTTCTGGGCGAGGCCCTGCGCCAGCGGGGGCGCGAGATCGACGCCCGGGGCATCGAGGTCTGCCAGGTGCTGTCGCCGGCGGAAGTCATGGGCGACGGTACGCTGCTGTACTCGCTGCTGCAGACGCTGCTGGACTGGTGCTTCGAGCACGCCTTCGGCCGCATCGACCTGACCGTCGAGATCAAGAGCTGGCCGGCGCACGCCTGCCTCAGCGCCAGCTTCCAGCATCAGCCGCCCGACGAGGTGGATGCCGCCCTGACGCCGGCAGGGCCGCAGCTCGAGGCCCGGCTGAGCACGATGTCGTGGCGGCTGCTGCAGAAGACGGCCGATGTGCTGGGCCTGGACCTGCAGCGGCAGGACACGCCCGGCAGGACCAAGCTCAACCTGCAGTTTCCGCAGACGGTGGCGCCCAGCCTGGTGTCGCCCGCCGGCGCGGCCGAGCCGGTCGCCCGCAGCGCCCCGCTGCCCGGCGTCTCTCCGTTGGCCGGTCGCCACGTGGTCGTGCTGGCGGCACGCCGCGAGGTTCGCAACGTGGTTCGAACCTCGCTGCGCCCCATGGGCCTGATGGTCGACTTCGTCACCTCGGTGGAGGAACTCCGCCAACTGGTGGCCGACGGCTTGCCGCACGCGGTGGTCTACGAGGCCGCGATCGCGGGCGAGCCCTTCGAGCGGTTGCGGCGCGAAATCCTGGCCGAGGCGCCGGCGATGGTGTTCATCCGCATCTCCGACCAGGGCAAGGCCTTCGAGGTGCTCAACGTCGGTGGCCGACAGTTCACCAGCGTGGGCCGCGACGCGATCATGGTGGCCCTGCCCGAGGCGCTGACCTTCGAGTTCTCGCGCGCCGACGAGGCCGCTGCGCGCAAGGCCTGAGCGGCCGCTGCGGCGGCCGGCAACGAAAAAGCCGGCCCGCAGGCCGGCTTCGAGCAGGCGCCCATAGGGGCGCCCCGATCACGTCAGATACGACGGCGGCGGGCCAGCAGGCCCATGCCGGCCAGGCCGGCCAGCATCATCGCGTAGGTGCCGGGCTCGGGCACCAGCGTCGCGTTGATGAAGTCGGCGTGGATGAACGTCGGAACGTAGCCGCTGAACTCGCCGAAGCTGCTGTTCAGGCCGGACAGGAAGTCACCGTAACCCGTGCCGAAGCTCAGGCCGTAGGAGTTGACGCCCGAGATCCGGCCGTTGATGAAGTTCGGGCCGCCCGAGTCGCCACCGGCCACGCCCACCTCGCGAATGCCGACGCCGGTGTTGCAGAACTGCGAAGAGCCGGGCGCGATGGTGAAGTCGGGGTCGGCCGCGAGCAGGCACGAGGCGTCGTTGGCAGCCAGGCCGTTGTCGAAGTCCGAGACGTACGAGAACGCGATCTGCGCAGCAGGCAGGGCGGGGTTGTCAAAGGCACCATCCCAGTAGCCGGCGCCCCAGGCGGCGTCGCCGAAGCGGAAGTCGTAGCGGTTGTCGCCGCTGCGCAGGCGGGTGGTGAAGTTGGTGCGGCCGGTGGCGCCATCGCCAAGCGCGCCGTAACCAGCCACGTTGAAGTGCGCTCCCGTGAGGTCACCGCCGGTGTAGAGATCATACGCAGACGCCCAGCTCGGGGCCGCCTGGCTCAGGCGCAGCACGGCCACATCGTTCTGGTCGATCACCTGCCCGGTGTACCCCGGGTGCACCGCGTAACCCGACACCGTGATGGTCGTGACGCCAGGCGCCACGACCGGTGGCACGCCGTTGTAGATCCGCGTGCCCGGCGCCACCCCGCCCACGGGTTGGAACATGACGTACGTCGTGAGCGGGTTAGCCGTGCCGAAGCCGTCGGAAACGCAGTGGGCGGCCGTCAGGATCGACTGGCGGTCGCTCAGCAGGGAGCCGCTGCAGATGAAGGCTCCGCCAGGACCATAGTCCATCAGCAGCTGCACCACGCCGCTGTCGCGGGGATACGACGGCCAGTAGATCGGATTGCCGCCATTGGTGACGGGGCCGCCCGTCAGGGTGTTCGAGGTGCCGGTCAGCATCTGGCTGGCGGTCCACTGCATGCCGTTGGAGAGGACGCCGGTCGCCGTGGACGGCGTGGCCTGGGCGACGCTCGCAGCCCCAGCGGCCAGGGCCAACGCCGTCAGAGCGAGGTTGATCTTCTTCATGGAACGGGTTCCTCGAAAAGTTTTGTGAACGATCCCCAAGAATGCCCGATGAGCGGGACCGCCGCACGACCCTACTCGTCCGAAGCCCCTCGGATGGGGGGGCGGGCGAACACCGAGGCCGGGCGCCGCGGCAGCGCCTGCGGCGTTGGCCGGCGGAGGCGCCCCCGCCCCTCCCCCGGGACATCCCAGGGGGCTGCAGCCCCTGCCGTAGACTCGCCACCGCCGCCCGCAACCAGCATCCCCGACCGCCGAACCGATGAACGCCCCGCCCCGCCTCCTGCCGCGACGGGCGCTGCTTGCGACCGGTGCGCTGCTGCTGGGCGGCCTGGGCGGCTGCGCCGGGCGCGACCCGGCCCCGGGCTTCGGCTACACGCTGCTCGACGGGAGCAAGGGTCACACCGACCGCCTGCGCGGCAAGGTTGTTCTCATCAACTTCTGGGCCACCAGCTGCGTCACCTGCGTGAAGGAGATGCCGGCGCTGGTGGCCACGCACGAGCGCTTCAAGGCCCGAGGCTACGAGACGCTGGCGGTGGCCATGAGCTACGACCCCCCGGCCTACGTCGCCAACTTCGCCGAGACGCGCAAGCTGCCCTTCGCTGTGGTCATCGACAACACCGGCGCCATCGCCCGCGCGTTCGACGACACGAAGATCACGCCGACGACCTTCCTGCTCGACAAGCGCGGCCGCATCGTCAAGCGCTACGTCGGCGAGCCGGACTTCGCCGAGCTCGACGGCCTGGTCGGGAAGCTGCTGGCCGAGGCGTGATCGGCCGCCTGACGGGCCGCCTGGCGGCCAGGAACCCGCCGCAGGTGCTGCTCGACGTGGGCGGCGTCGGCTACGAGGTCGACGTGCCGATGAGCACCTTCTTCAACCTGCCGGCGCCCGGCGAGCCGGTGCAGCTGCTCACGCACCTGGTGGTGCGCGAGGACGCCCACCTGCTCTACGGCTTCCTCACCGAGGGGGAGCGCGCCACCTTCCGCGAGCTGGTGAAGATCAGCGGCGTGGGCCCGCGCACGGCGCTGGCCATCCTGTCGGGCCTGAGCGTCGCCGAGCTGGCGGCCGCGGTGAGCCGCCAGGACAGCGCCCGCCTCGTCAAGGTGCCCGGCATCGGCAAGAAGACGGCCGAGCGGCTGCTGCTGGAGCTCAAGGGCAAGCTCGGCGCCGAGCTGTCGCTGCCGGCCGGCGCCACGCCGCCCAGCGACGCGCAGGCCGACATCGCCCAGGCCCTGCAGGCCCTGGGCTACAACGAGCGCGAGGCCCAGGCGGCCATCAAGGCGCTGCCCTCCGAGGTGGGCGTGGCCGAAGGCATCAAGCTGGCGCTGAAGGCCTTGAACCGATAATCACTGGATGGGCATCCAGACCGACGACTTCGCCGCCCCGCCGCCGCGCCGGGTGCTGAGCGCCGCACCGGCCAGCCCCAACGAAGAGGCGCTGGAGCGCGCGCTGCGCCCCAAGGGCCTGGGCGACTACGTCGGCCAGGCCAAGGCGCGCGAGCAGCTCGGAATCTTCATCGGCGCCGCCCGGCAGCGCGCCGAGGCGCTGGACCACGTGCTGCTGTTCGGCCCGCCGGGCCTGGGCAAGACCACGCTGTCGCACATCATCGCCGCCGAGCTGGGCGTGAACCTGCGCCAGACCTCGGGCCCGGTGCTCGAGAAGCCCAAGGACCTGGCGGCCATCCTCACCAACCTCGAGAAGAACGACGTGCTCTTCATCGACGAGATCCACCGGCTGAGCCCGGTCGTCGAGGAGATCCTGTACCCCGCGCTCGAGGACTACCAGATCGACATCATGATCGGCGAGGGCCCGGCGGCGCGCTCGATCAAGCTCGACCTGCAGCCCTTCACGCTGGTGGGCGCCACCACGCGCGCCGGCATGCTGACCAACCCGCTGCGCGACCGCTTCGGCATCGTGGCGCGGCTGGAGTTCTACACGGCCGAGGAGCTCACGCGCATCGTCACGCGCTCGGCCGGGCTGCTGAACGCGCCGATCGACGACGCCGGCGCGCGCGAGATCGCGCGCCGCAGCCGCGGCACGCCGCGCATCGCCAACCGGCTGCTGCGCCGCGTGCGCGACTACGCGCAGGTCAAGGCCGACGGCCGCATCGTGGCCACGGTGGCCGACGCCGCGCTGGCCATGCTCGACGTCGACCCGCTGGGCTTCGACGTCATGGACCGCAAGCTGCTCGAGGCCGTGGTGCACCGCTTCGGCGGCGGCCCGGTGGGCCTGGAGAACGTGGCCGCGGCCATCGGCGAGGAAGCCGGCACCATCGAGGACGTGATCGAGCCCTACCTCATCCAGCAGGGCTACCTGCAGCGCACGCCGCGCGGCCGCGTGGCCACGGCGGCGGCCTGGCGGCACCTGGGCCTGGCGCCGCCCAGCTCAGGCGGAGACCTCTTCGGCGGCTGACCCCGCGGCGTCTTCCAGGTGCCGCCGGTCGTCCCAGCCGACGACGCGGAAGCCCTCGCCGGTGTAGAGCAGCCGGTTGATGGCGGCGTTGGCCAGTTGCCAGGTGCGCGGCGCCTGCAGGCCGATGCCGCTGGCGGCGCGGTACAGGCAGTCGAGCACGCCGCCGTGGGCCACGATGGCGATGGTCTGGCCCGGATGCGCCCGGGCCAGCCTGGTGAAGGCGGCCAAGCACCGCGCCGAGAAGGTCTCGAGCGACTCGCCGCCGCCCGGCCCGAAGCCGGGCTCGCGCTGGCGCCAGCGGCGCGCGTCGTCGGGGAAGCGCTCCTCGATCTCGGCGTGGCTCAGGCCCTCGAGCACGCCGAAGTGGCGTTCGCGCAGCGCCGCGTGCGTCTGCAGGCCCAGGCCGCAGGCGGCGGCCACCGCCGCGGCGGTGTCGCGGGCGCGCGACAGGTCGCTGGCGTGCACGGCGGCCAGGCCGGCATCGGCCAGCGCGGCCGCCAAACGGGCGGCCTGCCAGCGGCCGGTGTCGTCGAGCCCGACGTCGAGGTGGCCCTGGATGCGCTGCGTGGCGTTGTACGCCGTCTGGCCGTGGCGCAGCGCGACGACGTGGGTGGGTTCAAACACGTCGGCGGGCCCCGGGGCTCAGGGCTCAGGACTCAAGGCGCCTCGGACAACAGCCGGGCGTTGAGCGTGTAGGTGCCCGAGAAGGTGGCCTCGCCCAGCACGCGCCCGGCCAGCTCGCGCCGGACGGCGTGGCCGTCGAACACGCCCACCAGCGGCAGCCGCGGCACGGCCACGGCGTACAGCGTGAACACGTAGTGGTGCACCAGCGAGTCGTTCCAGGGCGGGAACGGGCCGTCGTAGCCGAAGTACTGCCCGGCCATCGTGGCGTGACCGACGAACCAGTTGGTGTAGTCGTTGAGCCCGTGGCGAGCGGCCTCGGCGCCCGGCACGCCCTGCACCGCCGGCCCGGGCTTGCCGCGCGGCGTGAATCCGCGGCTGAAGGCGCCCTCGACGATCTCGGCCGGCTCGGGCGGCAGGTCGACCAGCACCCAGTGGAAGAAGTCGGCGCGCGACAGGTCGGCCGGCACCTCGCGGCCGGGCTGGTTGACGTCGTCGGCCCGGGTCGGCACGTCGAAGTCGTGGCAGATCATGACCAGGCTCTGCGTGCCCGCCGGCAGGTCGGACCACGCCAGGTGGGGACTGAGGTTGTCGCTGAACGTGGCGCCTCCCGCGCCATCGGGCCGGCCGGCCGCGTGGCGCGCGGGGATGCGGTCGCCATTGGTCCAGCTGTCGCTCCAGAGCTTCATCGGGTGTTGCCTCGGTTCGCTGGTGGGGCCGCTCAGACGCCCCAGACCACCGGTTCGCCGGCGGCGTGGCTGCGGCGCAGCAGCTCGATGATGGGCCACAGGCGCTGGCGCAGGCCCACGGCGCGCGGGCGCTCCTCGGCGTCCTCGCGCGGCTCGGCCGCGTCGGCCGCCTCCGCGTCGGCGACCGCGTCCTCGAGGGCCGACAGCAGTGCCGGCATGTGCCCGGGCTCGAAGATGCCGCGCGCCGCGGGCTCGCGGCCCAGCAGGCGCATCAGGGCGTCGCCGTGGGCATGAAGCATGATCACGTCGCCGGCAGCCTTGCTTCGGAACTTGTAGAGCATCGCGGGATTGTGCGGCGAGCCGCCGTGCGGTGCCTGCGTGCTCAGCCGCTGACCAGCCTGATGCGCGGCGCGCGGCGCGGCGGCGCCGGGGCGGCCACCCCGGGCGCGGGCAGCCGCTGCTCGAAGCTCAGCACGTCCAGTGCCGGCGCACACAGGAAGCCCTGGTACTCGTGGCAGCCGCTGTCCTGCAGGAACTGGCGCTGCGCCTCGGTCTCCACGCCCTCGGCGATGACGCTCTTGTCCAGCGCGCGCGCCATCTGCAGGATCGCGCGCACGATGGCGGCGTTGCCCTCGTCGCCGGGCAGGCCCGCCACGAAGGCGCGGTCGATCTTGAGCTTGCTGACCGGGATGCGCTTCAGGTAGGCCAGGCTCGAGTAGCCGGTGCCGAAGTCGTCGATCGACATCTGCACGCCCAGCCGCGCCAGGGCGTCCAGGCGCTGCAGCATCTCGCCGCCCTCGTCGTGCAGCAGGATGGATTCGGTGAGCTCAAGCTCCAACAGCCGCGGCGGGATGCCGGCCATGTCCAGCGCCTCGGCCACGCGCTCGACGAAGTGCGCCTGCTGGAACTGCAGCGCCGAGACGTTGACTGCCACCGGCAGCGCACGGCCCTGCGCGTGCCAGCGCGCGGCCTGGCCCACGGCCGTGCGCAGCACCCACTCGCCGAGCTGCACGATGAAGCCGCTGTCCTCGGCCACCTTGATGAAGCGGCTGCGCGAGATCTCACCCATCTCGGGGTCGCGCCAGCGCAGCAGCGCCTCCGCGCCCGTGATTTCGCCGGTCAGCAGGCACACCTGCGGCTGGAAGTTCAGGCGGAAGCGGTTGGCGACCAGGGCCTGGCGCATCGCGTGGTCCAGCCTCATGTGGCAGCGCCAGTCGACCTCGGTGCGCACCTGGTGCATGCGCCAGTTGCCGCGCCCGGCGCCCTTGACCGCGCGCATGGCCTGCTCGGCGCGCCGCATCAGGTGGTCGGCGTCGCGCCCGTGCGAGGGCGCCAGCGCCACGCCGATGCTGCAGGTGAGCGTGAACTGCGCGTCGCCGACGCTGCAGGGCTTCTTGACCTCGGCCAGCACGCGCCCCGCCAGCCGCTCGGCGAACGCGGCGTCAGCCGGGCTGACGACGATGGCGAACTGGTCGCCGCCGACCCGCGCCAGCAGGTCGCCCCCGCGCAGGCAGCCCTGGATGCGGCGGGCCACGTCGAGCAGCACGTCGTTGCCCACCACGTGGCCGAGCGAATCGTTGATGTGGCCGAAGCGGTCGAGGTCGATCAGCAGCAGCGACAGCGACACGTCGGCCGCGTCGCGCCCGCTCCCGGGCGCCCTTTCCAGCAGGTGGCGCACGTGCTCAGCCAGGCGGCCCCGGTTGGCCAGGCCGGTGAGCGGGTCGGTGTGGCTCAGGGCCTCGATGCGCTCGGCGCTGGCCAGCCGCTCGGTGAGGTCGCGGAAGCTCCAGACGCAGCCGCTGCCGCACCCCTGCTGCACCAGCGGTCGCGTCACGCGCTCGAGCACCCGGCCGCCCTGCAGCGTGAAACGCTCGCTGGCCGCGACGTCGGGCCCGGGGGCCAGCAGACGGCGCGCATCGGTGGCCGGCTCGGCCAGACGGGCGACCAGCGCCTCGCGCAGCGCGGCGTCGTCGCGCGACTGCAGCAGCGCCTCGGGCAACTCGAACAGCTCGGCGAAGCGGCGGTTGAACACGCGCAGGCGCACGGCCAGGTCGGTGACGACGATGCCGTCGGCCGTCGCCTCCAGCGTACCCTGCAGCTCGGCCAGCAGCAGCTCGCGCTGGCCCTGCAGCTGCGCCTCGGCGCTGCGGTCCTGCACCGTCACCAGCGCCAGCGGCTCGGCGGGGCCGCCGTCCAGCAGTGGCAGCTCGACGACGCGGATGCTGCGGCTGACCGGCCGCGTGCGGCCGTCGAAGGTGCCCACGAGGGTGTCGCTGTACAGCGGCGAGCGGTCGCCCTGCTCGGCACCCAGCCACCAGGCCAGGTCCTCGGGCGACGCCGCCACCACATCGGCGGCGCGGCCGACCAGCGCCTGCGGCTGCGCCCCGTCGCCCACGAACCAGTGCGCCGCCTCGGCGTTGGCCGCCACGATGACGCGGGTGTCCAGCCGCGCCAGCCAGGCGGCGTGCGGCAGGCCCTCGAGCAGCTGCAGCAGCATCCGCCCGGCGTTGGCCGCCGGCCAGGGCAGCAGCAGCCCGGTTTCGCTCACGCGGCCAGCTCCACGGGCTGGCCGCCCTCGGCCGCGGGGCGCTCCAGCGGCTCGAAGTAGTAGCTGACGCGCGGCCGGGGGTCGAGGTACTCGATGGCCGCCGGCGGCAGCTTGGCCGGAGGCAGGCTGCGCCGGATGCCGAGGCTGGGCTGCGTCTCCAGGTCGATCACCAGCGACTCGTGGCGCGGCACGGCCGGGTCGTGCACCAGCACGCGCGGCTTCAGCGGCCGGCTCGAGTTGACGCCCATCACGAGTGCGAAGCGGTCGTCGGTGAGCTGCACCAGCGAGCCCGCCGGGTACACGCCCATCATGCGGATGAAGCTGTTCAGGACCAGGGGGTCAAGGCGGTTGCGCCCCTGCGCGAACAGCACCGAGACGGCCTCGTGCGGCGTGAGCGGCGGCGTGCGCGACTGCGGGTTGCAGAGGTTGTCGTAGCGATTGACGAGCGCCACGACGCGCGCCGCCAGCGCGATGCGCTCGCCGGCCAGCTTGAGCGGGAAGCCGGTGCCGTCGATGTGCTCGTGGTGCTGCGCCAGCACGCGCAGCGCACCAGCCGAGATGCCCATGCGCTGACCCACGGCCACGCCCCTGGGGACGTGGTCGCGGTAGGCGGCCAGCTCGTTGGGGTTGAAGCCGTCCTCGGCGTGGCGGAAGCGGTCGGCCACCTCGAGCTTGCCCACGTCGTGCATGAGCGCGCCAACGCCGAGGTCCATCAGCTCGCCGTCGGCCAGGCCCAGCGAGCGCCCGATGAGCAGCGAGATCACGCCCACGTTGAGCGCGTGCAGGGCCGAACGGTCGGCACCGCCGGTCACGAGGCGGATGCCGATGTCCTGGTCGACGAGCATCTTGTCCAGCAGCGCGCGCGCGAGCTGCTCGGACTGCGCCGCCGATTCGCGCGGCTGCGCGAGCACGCGGTCCATGGCCTCGCGCCAGGCCCGGGCCGCCTCGACGTGCTGGCGCTCGCAGCGCTGGCCGGCCTCGAGCTGCGCCTGCAGCCGGCGGCGACGCTGGCGCTGCGCCTCGGCCTCGGTCAGCGCCTGCCGGCGTGCGGCGGTCTGGCTGGTGGCAGTCTCGGTGTCGGCCGCGGCGGCCTCGACGGGCCCGCTCGCGGCAGGTGCCTCAGGCTCGTCCAGCTCGCTCTTCTCGGGCGACCAACGCACGTGCCGCAGGCCCAGCGCGCGGATGGCCTCCAGCTGGTCAACGCCGTCGATGCGGAAGTTCGACAGCGGGAAGGGGTGCGACAGCCAACCGCCGTCGAGCATGACGAACATGCCCACGCGCAGTTCCTCGACGGCGATGGTGCTGGACATGGGGTGCCTGCGGATGCTGGATCGAAGCCGGACGGTGCCCGGGATCGTCCCGGACAAGCCGTTTTCGGGCCGCACCCGCCCGGGCTTGAGCCCCGGCCGAGCCGGCGCGCGAGGATGTGACATTTGCCGCGGGGCGCCGTCCACAATCGGGGTGATGGCCGCGCCCAAGACCCTCTACACCTGCCGCGAGTGCGGCGGCACCAGCCCCAAGTGGCTGGGCCAGTGCCCGCACTGCAAGGCCTGGAACACGCTCGACGAGACCGCTGCCGAGCCGGCCGGCGCGGTCAGGAACCGCTTCCAGGCCCTGGCCGGCGCGGCGGGGCAGCGCCAGGCCGTGGCCACGCTGGCCGACATCGAGGCCGCCGAGGTCGCGCGCACGCCCACCGGGCAGGACGAGCTCGACCGCGTCCTCGGCGGCGGCATCGTCGAAGGCGCCGTGGTGCTGATCGGCGGCGACCCGGGCATCGGCAAGAGCACGCTGCTGCTGCAGGCGGTGGACGCGCTGGCCGGCCGCATGCCGGTGCTGTACGTGACGGGCGAGGAGAGCGGCGCGCAGATCGCGCTGCGCAGCCGCCGACTGGGCCTGGGCGGGCAGCAGGTGCGGGTGCTCGCCGAGATCCAGCTCGAGCGCATCGTGCAGGCCATCGAAGCCGAGGGCCCGGCCTTCGTGGTGGTGGACTCGATCCAGACGCTGTACAGCGAGCAGCTCACCAGCGCCCCCGGCAGCGTGGCGCAGGTGCGCGAGTGCGCGGCGCAACTCACGCGCGTCGCCAAGACGCGCGGCTGCACCATCGTGCTCGTGGGTCACGTCACGAAAGAGGGCGCGCTGGCCGGCCCGCGCGTGCTGGAGCACATCGTCGACACGGTGCTGTACTTCGAGGGCGACACGCACAGCAGCTTCCGCCTCGTGCGCGCCATCAAGAACCGCTTCGGCGCCGTCAACGAGATCGGCGTGTTCGCGATGACGGACCGCGGCCTGAAGGGCGTGAGCAACCCGAGTGCCATCTTCCTGTCCACCCACACCGAGCCGGTGCCGGGCAGCTGCGTGCTCGTCACGCTGGAGGGCACGCGGCCGCTGCTGGTGGAGATCCAGGCGCTGGTGGACGGCGGCGGCGGCAGCCCGAGGCGCCTGTCGGTAGGGCTGGACCGCGACCGCCTGGCCATGCTGCTGGCGGTGCTGCACCGCCACGCCGGCGTGAGCTGCCTGGACCAGGACGTGTTCGTCAACGCCGTGGGCGGCGTGCGCATCGCCGAGCCGGCGGCCGACCTGGCGGTGCTGCTGGCCATCCAGGGCAGCCTGCGCGGCCGGGCGCTGCCGCGCGGCTTCGTCGCCTTCGGCGAGGTCGGCCTGGCCGGCGAGGTGCGGCCGGCGCCGCGCGGGCAGGAGCGGCTGAAGGAGGCCGCCAAGCTCGGCTTCAGCGTGGCCGTCGTGCCGCGCGCCAATGCGCCGAAGAAGGCCATCGAAGGCCTCACCGTGCACGCGGTCGATCGCATCGAGCAGGCCATCGAGGCGGTGCGCGGGCTGTAGTCTTGGCACCCGGCCCGATCTGGGGGCCGACTCGTGCGAAGGAGTGCGTGATGGGCAAGCGTCTGCTGCTGCTGTGGACCCTGGTGCGCGGAGACGCGCAGCGCCTGTGGCGGGCGCTGCGGCACCCGGGCTCGCCCGCCTGGCTGAAGTGGGCCGTGGCGGGCCTGGCGCTGTACCTGCTGTCGCCGGTGGACCTGCTGCCCGACTTCATCCCGCTGCTGGGGCTGGCGGACGACCTGGTGCTCATTCCGCTGGTGATCCGCGCCTTGCTCAACCGGCTGCCGGCGCACGTGAAGGCCGGCATCGACGGCCGGACGGTCAACGCCTGAGCCGCGCCGCGCGATGCGCGTCGCGCTCGTCTCCGACATCCACGGCAACCTGCCTGCGCTGCAGGCCGTGGCCGCCGCGATCGAGGCCGCGCGCGCGGATCTGGTGCTCAACCTGGGCGACATCGCCAGCGGCCCGCTGTGGCCGCGCGAGACGGTGGCCTGGCTGGCCGGGCGCGGCTGGCCGACGATCGCCGGCAACCACGAGCGGCAGGCGCTGGCGGCGGCACCCGGCGCCGGCAGCGACGACGCCTTCACCGCCGCCGAACTGGGGCCGGCCGAGCGCGGCTGGCTCGCGGCGCTGCCGGCCGCGCTGCAGGCCTGCGAGGGCGCGCTGCAGGCCTTCCATGGCGTCCCGGGCGACGACCTTCGCGGCCTACTGGAGACGGTGACGCCCGGCTACGCCCCCGGCGCCGACCCCGGCGTGCGGCCGGCCACCGAAGGCGAGGTCGACCGGCGGCTCGCCGGCACCCGCGCCGCCGTGCTGGTGTGCGGCCACACCCACACGCCGCGCGCCCGGCGGCTGGCGGACGGCACGCTGGTAGTCAACCCCGGCAGCGTCGGCCGCCCGGCCTACGCGCACGACCGGCCGCACCGCCACGTGGTCGAGAGCGGCTCGCCGCACGCGCGCTGGGCGCTGCTGGAGCACCGCGCCGACGGCTGGCACGCCGAGCTGCGGCAGGCGGCCTACGACTGGGACGGCGCGGCGCGGCGCGCCGCCGCGCTGGGCTTCGCCGACTGGGCGCACGAGCTGGCCACCGGCCGCACGCGGCCGGGCTGCTTCAGCTGAGCTTCTCGCGCAGCAACTGCCCCAGGCCGTAGGCCACGCGCCGCAGCTCGTTGCCCAGCCGCCAGAGGTGCGTGGGCCAGCGCCGCAGGCCGCGGAACTTGCGGTCGGGCACGCTGGCTGGCGTGCCGATCGTCGAGGGCACGACGTCGTCGTGCAGGCAGGGCACGGGCGTGACCAGGCGCAGCTTCAGGCCGAACAGCCAGGCACGGTCGAAGGCGTGGTCGAAGGGCAGCGTCATCGGCAGCAGGCCGCCTTGCGGGCGCAGGTAGGCCTGCGCCGCGCGCCGGTTCAGCAGGTAGGCGCTGGCGGCGGTGCACTTGGACAGCATCACGGCCAGGGCGTGGCCGTCGCCGAGGTCGGCCACCGGCACCGGCGTGCCGGAGTGCACGGCCGAGAGCTTGACCACGTCCCAGCGCCCGGGGCAGCGCATCAGCGCGGCCAGCACCGCGGGCAGGGTGTCGTGCAGGCGGATGTCGTCCTCCAGCACCAGCGCAGCCTGGGCATCGCTGGCCAGGAAGCGGCGCATGGCCTCGACGTGCGAGAGATAACATCCCAGCTCGCCCGGCAGCGGCGTCATGCCGTGGCGGCGGTGGAAGGCCGGCTCGTCGAGCAGCGCGCGCTGCGCGGGCGTGAGCGCCCGGGCGTCCACCGCCGGCAGCCGCTGCCAGGGCAGCCGCAGCCGCTCGAGTTGCTCGCACACGCGGGCCAGCCGGTCCGGCGCACGGTCGAGGTTGATCACCCATGTCTGCACTGCACCCATCCCCGGCATTGTCTGCGAGGCCCTTGCGATGAACCCGCACACGCTCATCGGCTGGGGCTTGGCGCTGGCCGCCGTGGTGGTGGGCTGGCTGTCCTACGGCTGGCAGGGGCTGGTGCTGGCGGTCACGGTCGTCGTGTTCTGGCTGCTGCTGCAGTTCAACCGCGCGGTGCGCGTGCTGCGCATCGCCAGCGCCAACCCGGTGGGCTTCGTCGCCAACGCGGTGATGCTGCACGCCAAGCTCAAGCCCGGCATGCGGCTGCCGCAGGTGCTGGTGCTCACGCGCGCGCTGGGCCGCAAGGTGGCCGAGGACGCCGCCGCCGCCAGCGAGACCTGGGCTTGGACCGACGCCGGCGGCGACACGGTGCAGCTGGTGCTGCGCCACGGGCGGCTCGTCAGCTGGGAGCTGCAACGGGCCGCTGCCTAGAATCGACGACCCACCCCCTTTTGACGCTGGAGAGAACCCATGTCGATGTCCGACCGCGACGGCAAGATCTGGATGGACGGCACGCTCGTCGACTGGCGCGACGCCAAGATCCACGTGCTGTCGCACACGCTGCACTACGGCTGCGGCGCCTTCGAGGGCGTGCGGGCCTACAAGACGGACAAGGGCACGGCCATCTTCCGGCTGCGCGAGCACACCGAGCGCCTGTTCAACAGCGCCAAGATCCTGCGCATGAAGATCCCCTTCACCCTGGAGCAGGTGATGGAGGCCCAGCGCACCGTGGTGCGCGAGAACAAGCTCGACGGCGGCTACCTGCGCCCGCTGACCTGGATCGGCGACAAGAAGCTCGGCGTCAGCCCCAAGGGCAACACCATCCACCTGATGGTGGCGGCCTGGGCCTGGGGCGCCTACCTGGGCGAGGAGGGCCTGAAGCGCGGCATCCGCGTCAAGACCAGCAGCTACACGCGCCACCACGTCAACATCACGATGACGCAGGCCAAGGCGGTGAGCAACTACACCAACAGCATCCTGGCCAACATGGAGGCCACCGACGAGGGCTACGACGAGGCGCTGCTGCTCGATGCGTCGGGCTTCGTCAGCGAGGGAGCGGGCGAGAACCTGTTCGTCATCAAGAACGGCGTGGTCTACACGCCCGACCTCTCGGCCGGCGCGCTCAACGGCATCACGCGCAACACCATCTTCCACATCTGCGCCGACCTGGGCATCAAGGTGGTGGAAAAGCGCATCACGCGCGACGAGGTCTACATCTGCGACGAGGCCTTCTTCACCGGCACGGCGGCCGAGGTGACGCCGATCCGCGAACTCGACCGCATCGAGCTCGGGAGCGGGAGCTACGCGGGCAGCCGCGGCCCCGTCACCGAGAAGATCCAGGCGGCCTTCTTCGACATCGTCAACGGCCGCAACCCGAAGTACGCCGAGTGGCTGACCCTGGTCTGATCGCGACGAGCCCATGAACACGAGCACCGAACCCCGCGCCGTGGTGGAACTGGCCGCCGCCGAGCTGATGGGCAGCGGCGTCACGCACTGCCCGCACCCGAAGATGCCGCTGTGGAACAGCCACCCGAAGGTGTTCATCGACGTTGCCGCGCACGGCGAGGGCCGCTGCCCGTACTGCGGCACGGTCTACCGCCTGAAGGCCGGCGAGAAGCTCTCCGGCGGACACTGAGCCCGTGGCTGCCGACGCCGGCGCGCCGGACAGCCCCGACGACACCGCCGCCCTGTGGCGTGCCGCGCGCGACGCCCTGCTCGACCTGACCGACCGGCGAGACGCGGCGCGCGCGCTGACGCGGCTGCTGGCCGAGCTTGAAGGCTGGCTCGGAGCGGCCTGCCGCGTGCGCGGCCCGGGCGAGGTTGCGGCGGCCACGACGCGGCGGTCGCTGCCGCTGCAGCGCCTGGGCCGGTTGCTGGGCCACCTCGACGTCGACGCGGCCGTGCCCGCCGCGCGGCTGGAGCCGGTCCTGCCGGCCCTGGCGGCCCTGCTCGCGCAGCGCGAGGCCCCGGCCACCGAACCCGCCCCAGCGCGCCCGGGCGGCCCCGAGGCCGAGCTGATCCGCAGCGCGCTCAGGGGCACCGACACCCTGGTGTGGGAGTGGTGGATCGAGGCCGACATGCTCGACGACTTCGACGAGGGCCTGCAGCTGCTGGGCTACGAGGCCAGCGCCGGCGGCTACTCGCAGGCGCTGTGGACCGGGCTGATGCACCCCGACGACCGCGACGCCAACCACGAGGCCTACCTGCGCCACGAGCGCGGCGAGACCGAGGTGTACGAGCACGCGTACCGCATCCGCGCCGCCGACGGCTCCTGGCGCTGGATGCTGGAGCGCGGGCGGCTGGTCGAGCGGGGCGAGGACGGCCGGCCGCTGCGCATGGTGGGCACCCAGACCGACATCACCGCGCACCGCGAGCTCGACCGGGCGCGCGAGGAGGCCGCGCAGGCCCAGGCCGCCAGCCGTGCCAAGACCGAGTTCCTGGCCCGCATGAGCCACGAGCTGCGCACGCCGCTGAACGCCGTGCTCGGCTTCACGCAGCTGATGCAGATCGACCGCACGGAGCCCCCCGGGCCGGAGCAACGACGCCGGCTGCAGCTGATCCGCGAGGCCGGCGAGCACCTGCTGCACATGATCAACGACCTGCTGGACCTGACGCGCATCGAGAGCGGCGCCCTGGCGCTGGCGCCGTCGCGCATCGAGCTGCGCGAGCTGGTGCTTCAGGTGTTTGCGCTGCTGTCGGAGGCCGCCGCGCGCCAGGGCGTGTCGCTGGAGCTGCTGACCGGCCCGCTGCTGGGCATCGACGCCGACCGCACGCGGCTGAAGCAGGTGCTGATCAACCTGGTCTCCAACGCCATCAAGTACAACAAGTCCGGCGGTCGCGTGCAGGTGACGGTGGAGCCCGCCGGCGACGGCACGGTCCTCATCGCGGTCGCCGACACCGGCGTCGGCATCGCCGAGGAACACCTGGCGCGTCTGTTCGAGCCCTTCCAGCGCGGCCCGCACGAGCGCAGCGGCATCGAGGGCTCGGGCATCGGGCTGGCGTTGACGCAGGCGCTGGTGCTGCGCATGGGCGGCACGCTCGGCGTGCAAAGCCGCCCGGGCGAGGGCAGCGTGTTCAGCGTGCGGCTGCCGGTCGTCCCCGACTAAGAGTGTGAGAGCCCGCTGAGCCCGCTCAGCGCGCCACGAACACCAGCGCCGTGCGCGGCGGCACGGTGATCGTCGCCGTGGCGGCGTCCCAGCGCGACTCGCGGGCCGGGCGCGGCTCGGCCGCGGTGGCGGCGGTGTGCACCGGGTGCAGGGCCAGCGCACGGCCCTCGAGCCCGGGCATGGCCAGCACGGCCGGCGCGGTGCCCGCGTTGATGGCGTAGACCAGCTCCGCGTGGCCGGCGCCGGGCAGGCCGCGGCCGTCCAGGTGGGCCAGCATCACGTCGGCACGCGCCGCCGGGCCGGTGTTGAAGAAGCGCAGCCGCTGCTGCACCGCCTCGGCCGTGGGCAGGCGCAGCAGCGTGGTGCCGGCGCGGATGCGCAGCAGGTCCAGCGAGGCGTCGCGCACGAAGCGGATGTGCTCGGGGCGCGGCTTGATCGCGGGGTCGGCCAGCAGCGGCGCCAGCAAGGGCCAGAAGCCGGCGTTCTCGCGCTCGGGCGGCAGCCCGGCGCCCCAGCCGTTGTCCTGCAGCGTCCAGTCGATGCGGTTGAACCAGTCGCCGCTGTCGTAGCTGTTGCGGTCGCCGCTCTTGCTGCGCATCAGCTCGACGCCGGCGTGCAGGTAGGCCACGCCCTGGCTGAAGGCGGTGAGCGCCACGCCCAGCACCTGGACGCGCGCGCGGTCTTCCGGCGTGGTGTCGCGCGGCAGCTTCAGCACCTGGATGTCGAAGAGGGTCTGGTTGTCGTGGTTCTCGACGTAGTTCACCACCTCGCCGGGCTGGCTGACGTAACCGGCCGGCTGGCCGGCGTAGTCGATCTGCTCCAGCCGCCGCGTGCTGCCGTCCGCGGTGGTCATGGCGTAGCCGCGCAGCGTGCCGGCCAGGCCCGCGCGCACGAGGTCGGCCAGTCGGCGCTGCTCGGCGTCGGGCAGGCGGCCCGCGGCGTTGAGCCAGCCCGGGCGCGCCACCGTGGCGGCCGGGTCGTCGCAGCAGCCGCCGCCGCGCGCGGCGTCGCGGCCGCGGTCGCTGAAGGTGCCGATGCCGCTGCCGGCCAGGCTCAGCTGGCTGGCCTGCACGAAGCGGGCGCCGTCCTTCACCTCGCCGAAGTTCCAGCCCTCGCCGATGGACTCGATGCGGCGGCCAGCCGCCGCGTCCACGACCTTCTGCAGCCGCTCCATCGCGGCCCGCGGCTGGTGGCCCATCAGGTCGAAGCGGAAGCTGTCGATGCGGTGGTCGCGCACCCAGATCACGGCGCTGTCGATCATCAGCCGCTCCATCATGCGGTGCTCGGTGGCGGTGTTGTCGCAGCAGGTGCTGGTGGTGACGCGGCCCTCGGCGTCGAGGCGGTGGTAGTAGCCCGGCACCAGGCGGTCGAGCACGCTCCGGGGGTTCTGCCCGCTGGCGCTGGTGTGGTTGTAGACCTTGTCCATGCCCACGCGCAGCCCGGCGGCGTTGAGCGCCAGCACCATGGCGCGGAACTCGCGCAGGCGCACCGCGCCGTCGTCGGCGTCGGTGGCGTAGCTGCCCTCGGGGGCGTTGAAGTGCAGCGGGTCGTAGCCCCAGTTGAAGCAGTCGGTGGTGGCCTGCGCCATCACGCGCCTTTGCTGTTCGGGGCTGTCGGCCGCCAGCGCCGCCAGCGCGGCGCGGTCGGGCGAGGTGCAGCCGCGCTCGGGCACGGTGGCCAGGTCGAAGGCGGGCAGCAGGTGGATGTCGGTCACGCCGGCAGCAGCCAGCAGCTTCAGGTGCGCCATGCCGTCGCTGCCGGCGTGCGTGAAGCCCAGGTAGGTGCCGCGGTGCGCGGCCGGCACGGTGGCGTCGCCGATGGAGAAATCGCGCACGTGCAGCTCGTACACCACCATGTCGGTGGACGCGGCCAGCGCGCGGGCGCGCGGGGTGGACGCCCAGCCCGGCGGCATGGTGCGCGGGTCGTCGAGGCTGCCGATCCAGCTGCGGCGGCTGTCGGCGTTCAGGCTCAGCGAGTAGGGGTCGGTGACCTTGTTGCGCACCAGGCCGCGGCCCCGCACGGCCACGTCGGCGAGGAAGGTATAGGTGTGGCCGAACCAGTCGCCCGGCACGCGCGCCTGCCAGGTGCCGGCCGGGCCGCGCGCCAGCGGCACCAGGCGCGACGCGACCTCGGCGCCCGGCGCGTGCAGGCACAGCGCCACGCGCTGCGCCGTGGGCGCCCAGACGTGGAAGCGCGTGGCCGCCGGGCTGTGCAGGGCCCCGAGCGCCGGCACCACGGCGGGGTCGGCGGCGGCGGCGAAGCGCTCGTCCAGCAGGGCCGCGGCCTGCGTGTGCGTGGCCTGCAGCACGCGGCCGGCGGCGTCCTCGTGCACCAGCACCCACTGCGAGCCCATCAGCGCGTCCAGCGCGCGCGGCTGGGCCAGGCGCCAGTTGCCGCCCTCGCCCACCCAGCGGAAGCGCTCGGCCACGCCGGCCGCCAGCGGCCCGGGTGCCGGCTGCAGCGCCAGCGCGCCATCGGCGCCGCGCACCGGCTCGCCGGGCCGCGCCTCGATCTGGCCGCGCGCCGAGTGCCACAGGCGCACGCGCGCGTCAGCGGGCACGCCGGGCCAGCGCAGCGTGCGGCCGTCCAGCCACACGGCACGCGCGTGGGCCGGCGTGGCGTCGGCCGGCGCGGCGTGCAGCACCGTCTCGTGGCCGGCGGAACAGGCGGCCAGCGTGGGCGCCGGCGCCGCGGGCCGGGCCGTGGCCGCCAACGCGGCGCTGCACAGCAAGAGGGCGGCTAGGGGACGGACAACGACCATGGCAACTCCGGAAGGGGCGCGCGATGCTAGCGAAGGAAAACTACATCCACCACCCGACATCATCCGCGGCAGGGGCTTCCACGCTGGCCCGGCGGGTTGTAGTTCCCCTACATTTGGCAGACCATGCGCCTCGAACTGCTCCGCACCCTTGCGGCCCTGGGCCTGTGCCTGGGCCTCGGCCTGCCCGCCATGTCGGCGCCGCCGGCCCGCCCTGGCGCGCCGACGGCCGCCTTGGACACCACGCCCGTGCCCGCTCGACCGCGCTCGAACGGCCTGCCGCCGCACTGGGAGCGCGGCGCCTTCATCGAGATCTTCGTCCGCGCCTGGAAGGACAGCGACGGCGACGGCATCGGCGACCTGCGCGGCCTGACCGCCACGCTCGACGAGCTCAAGGACCTGGGCATCCGCGGCATCTGGCTGATGCCGGTGACGGGCAACGCCGACGGCGACCACGGCTACGCCACCACGGACTTCCGCGCCATCGCGCCCGAGTACGGCACGCTGGCCGACTTCGACGAGCTGCTGCGGCAGGCGCACGCCCGCGGCATCGGCGTGATCATGGACTACGTGATCAACCACGCCTCGGCGGAGCACCCCTTCTTCACCGAGGCGCTGAAGGGGCCCGGCAACCCGTTCCACCGCTGGTTCATCTGGAGCGACACCGCGCCGGAGGGCTGGGACATCTGGGGCGCCTACCCCTGGTACCACGCCGCGTCGCGGCCCTGGGGCTGGCCGGGCAGCGCCAGGACGGTGCCGCCCGCGCCGGCCGAGGCCCGCGGCTTCTATTACGGCACCTTCGGGCCGCACATGCCCGACTTTGACTTCCGCAACCCCGCCGTGCAGGCCTACCACCTGGACAGCCTGCGCTTCTGGCTCAACCGCGGGCTCGACGGCTTCCGGCTCGACGCCACGCCGCACCTGTTCGAGACCAGCGCGAAGGACTGGAACGACCAGCCCGAGAGCCGCGTCTTCACGAAGCAGCTGCAGGACCTGATCAAGGCCTACCCCCAGCGCTACGTGGTCTGCGAGGCCACCGCCAAGCCCGACGAGTGGGGCGACCCCGCCGTCTGCGGCGGCGCCTTCGCCTTCGGCTACGTGCACCACATCGCCCTGGCGGCGCGCGGCCAGGCCGAATCGGTGCAGCGCGTGGCCACGCACTGGGCGACGGCCAGCCCCACGATGGCGACCTTCCTGTCGAACCACGACTCGTTCGCCGGCCGCCGCCTGTGGGACCAGCTGCAGGGCGACGAGCGCCGCATGCGCGTGGCCGCCGCCACCTACCTGCTGCAGCCGGGCACGCCCTTCGTCTACTACGGCGAGCCCGTCGGCCAGGCCGGGCTGCACGGCCCCGAGCACGGCCTGGAGGGCGACCCGCCGCTGCGCGGGCCGATGAGCTGGACGGCCGACCCGCGCACCGGCGGCTTCACCACCGGCACGCCGTTCCGCCCCGTGGCGCCCAACGCGGCCACGCACAACGTCGAGTCGCAGCGGCGCGACCCGGCGTCGCTGCGCAACTTCTACCGCACCGTGATCGGCCTGCGCAACGCGCACCCGTCGATCGCGCGCGGCAGCTTCGAGCGTGGATCGGCGCAGGGACTGGTGGCGGTGTGGCAGCGGCGCCTGGACGAGCCGGGGCCGCAGGGCGCGAAGGAGCACACGGTGACGATCGTCAACTACGACGACGCGCCGGCGCCGGCCCTGGTGAGCGGGCTGCCGCCGCGGGCGCGGCTGGCCTCGCTGCTGCCAGCCGGCCACCAGGCCGTTCGAAAAGCTCTGCTCGAAGCTGCCCCGCGCGATCGACGGCAGCGTGTTGCGCAGGCCGATCATGGCCTTGTAGAAGCTGCGCAACGAGGCCGGGTCTTGCTGCTGCGCCTGCGCGTTGTGCGTGGCCAGGTTTTGCGCCAGCGCGCGGAAGGGCGTGCC
>CAIKLM010000094.1 GCA_903828235.1 uncultured beta proteobacterium
GCCGGCGGCCAGCGCCACGCCCCGGCGCCCCGCGGCCGGTGCCGGCGGCGCTGCCGGCGCGGTGGCGGCCACGCTGTGCAGCCCGGGCACGGTGCCCCGCGTTCGCTCGGCCTCGGCCTTGCGCAGCGCGTCGAGGATCAGCGACATGCGTCAGCCCCCACCCGCGCCCTCCAGCCGCGGCTCGTCGACCCCGGCCGTGCGCGAAAGCTGCATCAGCGTCAGCGGCCCGGCCTTGCCGTCCACCGGCAGCCCCTGCAGCAGCTGGAAGGCCGCCACCTGGGCGGCAAAGCCGTCCGGCAGCGGCGGGGGCAGCGCCCGGGCCAGGTGCGGCTCGGCCCACGGGCGGACGAGCCCCGCGCGGTCGCCCGGCGCCCAGCCCGGCGGCACGCGCCAGTAGGTGCCGTACTCGCCGCGCCAGCGCCGCGCCAGCTCGGGCAGCGCCAGTCGCAGCGGCGTGCGCCCGGCCTGCAGCGTGGCGGCGTCGTCGCCCAGGGCCACGAGCAGCGCGTACACCCGGCGGCCGTCGTCGGCGCGCAGCACCAGCAGCGCCGGGCGCGACAGGCCGCGCAGCAGGGCCAGGCTGCCGCCGCTGCTGCGGAAGCAGGCCAGCCCGGCCTGGCGCACCGCGGTGCAGGGCTCGCCCTCGCCGATGGCGACGTTCCAGCGCAGCGCCAGTTCGCGCCAGGCCTGGGCCTCGTCGGCCAGGGCCAGCGTGGTCAGTGCGGCGGGGTCGTCGAGCGTGGCGACAGCGGGCGCGGGTTCGGGTGCGGGCCTCGACGCGATGGCGGATGCGGGTACGGGTGCGGGTGCCGACGCGGGGGTGCCGACCGGCCCCGACGCCGGCGGCGCGATCGCTTCGGCACGGGCTGGCGCCGGCGCCGGCTCGCGCAGCGTCCAGGCCACCGCGCCCAGCAAGGCCAGCAGCGCCACGCCGGCGAGGGCCCGGCGGGTGCCGCGCGTCGGCGGTGCGGCGATGCGACGGTCGAACACCTCCGCGGCGGCGCGCTCCACCAGCGCGCGCCCGACCTGCCGCAGCCCCTGCCCGTAGGCGCCCAGCAGCGCGCGGTCGGCCAGCAGGTTGATGCGCCTGGGCACGCCGCCGGTCTGTGAGTGCAAGGCCCGCAGCGCCGCGGCGTCCAAGGGGGTCGGCCCCTGCAGCCCGGCCACGCCCAGACGGTGCTCGACGTACTGGCGGGTCTCGGCCTCGTCCAGGGCTCCCAGGTGGTAGCGGGCCACCACGCGCTGCGCCAGCTGCTCGATGGCGGCGATGCGCCCGCGCAGCTCGGGCTGGCCGATCAGCACGATCTGCAGCAGCTTGCGCTCGGCCGTCTCGAGGTTGGTCAGCAGCCGCAGCTGCTCGAGCACCGCGGGCTCCAGCGCCTGCGCCTCGTCGATGACCACCAGTGCCTGCCCGCCGCGCGCGTGCACCTCGAGCAGGAAGCGGTTGAGCGCGTCGATGTGGGCCTTCAGGCTCTCGCGGTCGGCACCCGCCAGCGGCGGCAGGCCGAACTCGCCGACCAGCGTCTGCAGCAGCTCCAGCGCGCTGAGCTGCGGGTTGAAGACCCAGGCCACCACGCAGCCCGGCGGCAGCTGCTCGAGGAAGCCGCGCGCCACGGTCGTCTTGCCGGCGCCGATCTCGCCGGTGAGCAGCACGAAGCCACCGCCGCCGCGCACGCCGTACAGCAGGTGCGCCAGCGCCTCGCGGTGGCGCTCGCTCAGGAACAGGAAGCGCGGGTCGGGCGCGAGCGAAAACGGCTCGCGCGACAAGCCGAAGTGCGCCGCGTACATGGGGCGCGAGGATAGCGGCGCCGGCCCGGCGCGATCAGGCGCGGCGCTCGCGCGCGGCCAGCAGCGCGTGCAGCGTGATCTTGCGCACCTCGGCCTTGCTCTGCTCGATGTGGCTCCGCAGCAGCATCTGCGCCGCGTCGGTCTTGCGCTGCAGCACCGCGCGCAGGATCTTGGCGTGCTCGGCGTAGGTGGCGTCGCTGCGGTCGGCGCGCGTGAAGTCGAGCCGGCGCACGATGCGGATGCGCTCGGTGACCTCGCGGTGCACGCGCGCGATCTCGTCGTTGCCGGCGGCGGCCACCAGCTGGGCGTGGAACTGCTCGTCGAGCGCGCCGACGGCCCGGCCGTCGGTCAGCCGCTCGGCGGCCGGCACCAGCCACACCTCCTTCAGCGCACGCAGCAGCGGCGGCTCCTCGCTCATCTGGCCCAGGCGCGCCAGGCTGGCCGTCTCCAGCACGATGCGCAGGTCGTAGATCTGGTCGATGCGGGCGAAGTCGATGGGCTTCACCGTCCAGCCCGTCTTGGCCTCGACCTCCAGGAAGCCCTCGTTGCGCAGCCGGAACAGCGCCTCGCGCACGGGGGTGCGGCTCATGCCCAGGCGCTGCGCGATCTCGAGCTCGCTGGCGCGCTGGCCGGGCAGCCAGTGGAAGTCGTGCAGCTCGGCCTTGAGCTGCGCGTAGGCCTGCTCGGCCAGAGCCTGGCGCGGGGCGGGTTCGCTCATGGCGCGGATGATGGCACCCCTGCCGGCGCCAGGTGGCAGGCCGCGTGCTGCCCCACTCCGCCCGCCACCGCGCGCAGCACCGGCGCCTCGCGCTGGCAGCGGTCGTGCACGGCCGGGCAGCGGCTGGCGAAGCGGCACACCTGCGCCGGCGGGTCGATGGGGCTGGACACCTCGCCCACGAGCCGGATGCGCGGCCCGTGGCCGGGGATGGCCGACAGCAGCGCCTTCGTGTACGGGTGCGCGGGCGCCTCGAACACCTGGCGCGAGGGGCCGCTCTCGACGATCCTGCCCAGGTACATCACGGCCACGCGGTCGGTGAGCAGCCGCACGACGTTGAGGTCGTGCGAGACGAACAGCGTCGTCAGGCCGAGCTCGCGGCGCAGGCGGTCGAGCAGCTGCAGCACCACCGCCTGCACGCTGACGTCCAGCGCCGCGGTGGGCTCGTCCAGGATCAGCAGCTGCGGCCGCGGCGCCAGCGCGCGCGCGATGCCCACGCGTGCCTTCTGCCCGCCCGAGAGCTGGTGCGGAAAGCGCGACAGCAGCTCCGGCGGCAGGCCCACCTGCTGCGCGACCTCGTCGACGCGCGCATGGGCGGCGGCCGCATCCAGCCCGCCGAGCAGTCGGCAGGGCTCGGCGATGGTGTCGCGCGCGGTGAAGCGCGGGTTCAGGCTGTCGGTCGGGTCCTGGAACACCATCTGGATGCGCGGGCGCAGCACGTGGCGCGCAAAGGCCGCCGCCGGCAGCGCGGCGATGTCCTGGCCGTCGAAGACGATGCGGCCCTCGCTGGCGTCGAGCAGCCGCGCCAGCAGCCGCACCAGCGTGCTCTTGCCGCAGCCGCTCTCGCCCACCAGGCCCAGGCTCTCGCCGGGCGCGATGTGCAAGGACACGTCGTCCACCGCATGCAGCTGTGCGCCGCGCGGCGATGGCAGCGCGAAGCGGCGCGACAGGCGCTCCACCTGCAGCAGCGGCTCAGCCATGGCGGGCCTCCGTGGCGTCTGCCGGATCGACCGCCGGGACCGCCTCGTCCAGCGGGTGCCAGCAGGCCACCGCGTGCGGCGCGTCGCTGTCCAGCACCGGCAGCGGGCCGTGGCAGCGTGCGCTGGCGCGATCGCAGCGCTCGACGAAGCGGCAGGGCGGCAGGTCGGCGCGGCGCAGGTCGGGCAGGCTGCCGGGCACCGGGGCCAGCTCGGCCAGGCTGGCCTGGCGGTCGGGCGTGGAGCTCATCAGCCGCGCCGTGTACGGGTGGCGCGGCGCGGCGAACAGCGCCGCCGTGGGCGCGCACTCCACCGCGTGGCCGGCGTGCATGACGACGATGCGGTCGCAGTACTCGGCCGCCAGACCCAGGTCGTGCGTGATGAACAGCGTCGCCATCTGGCGCTCGCGCGCCAGCGTGGTGACCAGGTCCATCACCGCGGCCTGCGTGGTGACGTCCAGGCCGGTGGTGGGCTCGTCGGCGATCAGCAGCGCCGGTTTGCAGGCCAGCGCGATGGCGATCATCACGCGCTGGCACATGCCGCCCGACAGCTCGAACGGGTACGCGCCCCAGCGCCGCTCGGGGTCGGCGATGGCCACGTCGCGCAGCGCCTGAACGGCGCGCTCGCGCAGGCCGCGGTCCTGCTCGGGGCCGGTGCCGGCGCGGGTGTGCACGGCGTGGCGGCGCAGCACGTCCTCGATCTGCAGGCCCACCGGGCGGATCGGGTTGAGCGCGGTGCGCGGGCTCTGGAAGATCATGCTGATCTCGCGGCCGCGCAGCTCGGCCAGCTCGCGCGGGCCGGCCTGCAGCAGGTCCAGGCCGCCGAACATCGCGCGGCCCGCGGTCACGCGCGCGGCGGCGTCGCTGATGCCCAGCATGGCGTAGCTCAGCACGCTCTTGCCGGAACCGCTCTCGCCCACCAGGCCGACGATCTCGCCCTTGTGCAGCCGCAGGTTCACGTGCGCGAGCGCGCGCACGGTGCCGCTGCGCGTGCGGAACTCCAGGCTCAGGCCCTGCACGTCGAGCAGCGGGACGGCCGGCGCGATCACGTCCGCCTCCGGGGGTCGACGATGTCGCGCAGCGCGTCGCCCAGCAGGTTGAAGGTGAAGACGGCCAGCATCAGCATCGCGCCGGGGAAGAAGCTCACCCACCACTCGCCGCTGACGATGAAGGCCGCGCCCTCGGCCACCAGGATGCCCCACTCCGGCTCGGGCGGGCGCACGCCCAGGCCGATGAAGCTCAGGCCGGCGGCGTTGAGGATGGCCCAGCCCATGTTCAGGCTCACCTGCACCATGGCCGGCGGCAGCGTGTTCGGGAACAGGTGCACCGCGAGGATGCGGCCCGGCCCGTTGCCGGCCAGGCGCGCCGCCTCTACCCAGCCCGCGTTGCGCCGCACGTTGGCCTCGGCGCGCGCCACGCGGATGTAGAACGGCAGGTTGATGACGGCCGTGGCCAGCACGATGTTGCCCACCGTGTTGCCCAAAGCCGCCACGATGCCCATGGCCAGCACGAACAGCGGGAAGGCCATCACGGTGTCGGACAGCCGCGTGACGATGCGGTCCCACCAGCCGCCGAAGAAGCCCGCCGCCAGGCCCAGCGGCATGCCGATGACGAAGCTCAGCGCCACGGCGCTGAAGGCGATGCCCAGGTCCAGCCGCGTGGCCACGATGACGCGGCTGAAGATGTCGCGGCCCAGCGCGTCGGTGCCGAACCAGTGCGCCGCCCCCGGTGGCTGCAGCGCCATCGCCGCGTTGCTGGCAAGCGGGTCGTGGGGCACGATCCAGGGGCCGAACAGGGCCAGCATCACGAACATCGCGAACAGGCCGGCGGCCAGCAGCGTGACGGGGTTTTCCGCCAGCACGTGGCGGGCATGGCCCCAGGTGGTGGACGCGGTGGCGCTCATCAGTGTTCGATCTTCACGCGGGGGTCGATGACGACGTACAGCACGTCGATCAGCAGGTTCAGCAGCACGAACAGGATGCCCATGGCGAGCACGAAGCCCTGCACCGGCGCGTAGTCGCTGGCGGTGAGCGCGTCGATGGCGTAGCTGCCGACGCCGGGCCAGCCGAAGACTTTCTCGATGACGACCGAGCTGCCGATCATGAAACCGAACACCATGCCCAGCGTGGTGACCACCGGCAGCAGCGCATTGCGCAGCGCGTAGCGCACCAGCACCGTGCCGCGGCTGAGGCCGCTGGCGCGCGCGGTGCGCACGAAGTCGCTGGACAGCACCGCCAGCATCGAGGCCCGCGTCATGCGCGCGATGGGCGCCAGCACGAAGATCGCCATCGTCAGCACCGGCAGCACCAGCTGCTTGGCCGCGGCCCACCACAGCGCGCGGTCGCCGGCCAGCGCGGCGTCCACCAGGTACAGCCCGGTCACGGTGGGCGGCGGCGAGAACATCGGGTCGAGCCGGCCCAGCGGCGACGGCGCCCAGCCGAGCAGGAAGTAGAAGACGTAGGCCAGCAGCAGCCCGGTGAAGAAGGTGGGCAGCGACACGCCCGCGGTGGTGACCAGGCGCGCGAGCTGGTCGATCCAGCTGCCGGGCCGCGTGGCCGCGGCCACGCCCAGCGGAATGGCCACGGCGCAGGCCAGCAGCAGCGCCAGCAGCACCAGCTCCAGCGAGGCCGGCAGCCGGGCCATCAGCTCCTGCAGCACGGGCTGGCCGGTGGTCAGGCTCAGGCCGAGGTCGCCGCGGGCGAGGTCGGCCACGTAGCGGAAGAACTGCTCCAGGAGCGGCCGGTCCAGGCCGAGCTGCTGGCGGATCTGCTCCACCGCCTCGGTCGTGGCCGAAGCGCCGGCGAAGTAGGCCGCCGGGTCGCCCGGGATGGCCCGGGTGAGCAGGAAGGTGACGACGATGACGCCGGCCAGGTTGGGCAGTGCGGCCAGCAGCCGCCTCAGGATGATGCGGGTCACTCGCGAGGCTCCAACGGCGGCAGGGCGGACAGCACGGCGTCCAACGGCGCGGCCCAGCCCACGATGCCGCCCTGGGCCACGATCATCTCGATGGTCGCGGCCTTGAACTCGGGGAAGTAGCTGGCCGTGGCTTCCTCGACCAGCAGGGCGTCGTAGCCGCGGTCGTTGGCCTCGCGCATGGTCGTCTGCACGCAGACCTCGGTGGTGACGCCGGCGAACACCAGCTGCGCGGCCCCCAGGCGCTGCAGCTCGGCGGCCAGCGGCGTGCCATGGAAGGCGCCCTTGCCCGGCTTGTCGATGACGAGCTCGCCGGACAACGGGGCCAGCGCCGGCACGATCTCGCAGCCCGGCTCGCCGCGCACCAGCAGACGGCCCATCGGGCCAGCGTCGCCGATGCGCAGCATGGGCGTGCCGCGCCCGCGCTTGGCCGGCGGGCAGTCGGAGAGGTCGGGCGCGTGCGACTCGCGCGTGTGCACCACCGGCCAGCCGCGGGCGCGCCAGGCATCGAGCAGCGCACGGGCGGGCGCGATGGCCGCCTCGAGCAGCCGCACGTCATTGCCGAGCGCGGCCCCGAAGCCGCCGGGCTCGATGAAGTCGCGCTGCATGTCGATGAGGACGAGCGCCGCCCGCCCGGGCTGCAGTGCGAAGTCGAACGGGCGTGCGCGCACCGTCGCCACGTCCGCCGGCGGACTGGGCCTGGCCGTCGTCATGCGGCCTCCCGAAGCCCGGGCGCCCGCGCACCGGCCCGATCGGCGTCTTCGCCGGACGGCGCGTGCCCGCCCATGAAGCGACCCAGCGCATGCCGGTCGGCTCCGGCGGCGGCGCACTCGTGCACGAGACGGCCGCCGCTCATCACGACGATGCGGTCGGCCACCTTCAGCAGCTCGTCGAGGTCCTCGCTCACCATCAGCACCGCCGTCCCGCGGTCGCGCGCGGCGATCAGCCGCGCGTGCACCTCGGCGACGGCGGTGAAGTCCAGGCCGAACACCGGGTTGGACACCAGCAGCACGTCGGCCGGCTCCGACAGCTCGCGCGCCAGCACCGCGCGCTGCACGTTGCCGCCCGACAGCGAGCCGATCGGCGCGCCCTCGCCCTGCGTCTTGACGCGGAACGTGGCGATCAGTTCGCGCGCCCGCTTCTCCAGGGCACCGGGCACGCGGAAGCCGCCGCGCGCGAACGGCGCGACGTCGAAGCTGCGCAGACCGATGTTGGCGGCCACCGACATCTGCGCCACGCAGCCGTTGCGCAGCGGCTCCTCGGGCAGGCCGCGCACGCGCAGCGCCCGGTTCTGCGCCCGCGTGGCCCGGTAAGCCTGGCCCGACACGGTGACGTTGCCCGCGGCGCGCGCGCGCTGCCCGGCCAGCGCCTCCATCAGCTCGCGCTGGCCATTGCCGGCCACGCCGGCGATGCCCACGATCTCGCCACCGTGCACGTCGAGGTCGACCGCGTCGACGGCGACCTCGCCGCGGTCGCCCGCCACGGTGAGGCCGCGCAGGCCCAGGCGCACCTCGCCCAGGGTCGCGGCGGCGCGACGCAGGGGCAGGCTCGAGGTCGACTCGCCACGGACGCCAGCGTCCTCGCCGACCATCAGCGCCCCCAGCGCAGCCGGGTTCGTCGACGCCACGGCGCAGGCGCCGGCCAGCCGGCCGCGCCGAAGCACGCTCACGTCATCGGCAAAGGCCATCACCTCGCGGAACTTGTGCGTGATCAGCACCACGGTCGTCTGTCCGGCGTGCGCACGCTCACGCAGCGCGCCCAGCACTTCGTCGGCCTCCTGCGGCGTCAGCACCGAGGTCGGCTCGTCCAGGATCAGCAGGCGCGGCCGCAGGTACAGCTGCTTGAGGATCTCGAGCTTCTGCTTCTCGCCGGCCGACAGCTGCCGCGGCGTGGCGTCGAGGTCGAGCCGGAACGGCGCCGCATCCATGAACGCCGCAAGCTCGGCGCGCACGCGGCGCCAGTCGATCACCGCGGGCAAGGCGCCGCGGGCGATGAGCAGGTTCTCGGCCACGGTCATGCCCGGCACCACCGTGAAGTGCTGGTAGACCATGCCGATGCCAAGGGCGCGCCCCGCGGCGGGCGAGCCGATGTCGACCTCGCGGCCGTCGATCAGCACCGAGCCGGCGTCGGGCTGCTGGTAGCCGACCACGCACTTGACGAGCGTGCTCTTGCCGGCGCCGTTCTCGCCGAGCAGCGCGTGCACGGTGCCGGGCTGCACGGCGATCGACACGTCGTCGAGCGCCTTCAGCGCACCGAAGCGCTTGCCCAGGGCGTAGGTGTCGAGCCGCAGTGCGTTCACACGGGCTCCGTCAACATACGCGCAGCGCCTCGAGCACGGCCGCCGACGGTGCCACGGCGCCGAACACGCCGCCCTGCATCGTGACCATCTTCAGTGCGGCGCGGTGATTGCCCAGGTCGGTGGCGCCGGTTCCGTCCTCGACGATCAGGCACTCGAAGCCGCGGTCGTTGGCCTCGCGCATGGTCGTGTGCACGCACACGTCGGTGGTGATGCCGGTGAGCACGAGGTTGCGGATGCCGCGCGTGCGCAGGATCAGCTCGAGGTCGGTGGCGCAGAAGCTGCCCTTGCCGGGTTTGTCGATGACGACCTCGCCAGGCAGCGGCGCCAGCTCGGGGATGATCTCCCAGCCCGGCTCTCCGCGCACCAGGATGCGGCCGCAGGGCCCGGCATCGCCGATGCCCGCGCCGATGCGCTGCGAGCGCCAGCGCTTGTTGGCCGGCAGGTCCGACAGGTCGGGCCGGTGGCCCTCGCGCGTGTGGATCACGTGGAAGCCGCCGTCACGGAAGGCCGCCAGCAGACGGCCGATCGGCCCGATGGGCGCGCGCGTCAGGCTCAGGTCGTAGCCCATCGCGTCGACATAGCCGCCGACGCCGCAGAAATCGGTCTGCATGTCGATGACGACCAGCGCGGTGTTGTCCGGCCGCAGGTCGCCGTCATAGGGCCAGGGGTAGGGATCGGCCGCGACCGTGCTCATCGCGAACCCCCCGGCCCTTCCAGCGGGTTGGGCTCCGCGCCCTGGTAGCTGCGCACCGGCGCCGCAAAGCCGCAGGGCGTGCCGTCGCGCACCTGGATCGTGGCGTCCCAAGGCAGCCGGTAGCGGCCGGCCACCATGTCTTGCATGAAGGTGTAGGGGCAGTCCTGCGCGCCGCCCCGCACCGCAACGTAGCCGCGGTGGTAGAGCTGGTAGGGGTTGTTCTCGACACCCCACTGCGCGCGGGCCTCGCGCACCAGGTCGGGCCTGAGCTCGGCGGTGATGATCTCGTCGGGGCGGTTGCCGCCCTCGGCCAGGAGGCTGCCGTCGAGGTGGCAGAACATGCCCTCGCCCATGCTGTCGAAGCTGCCGTCGCTGCCGCACAGGCACACGCTGGCAGTCTGCGCCAGATTCTGGAAGGCGTTGGCCTGGTTGGTGATCTTCCAGGCGTGGCGGATCGGCGCCGTGTAGCCCGCAGTGCGCAGGATGATCTCGGCGCCCTTGTAGGCGGCCTCGCGCGCCATCTCGGGGAACATGCCGTCGTGGCAGATGATCAGCGCGATGCGGCTGCCGTTGGGCCCGGTGCACACGGGAATGCCCATGTTGCCCGGCTCCCAGGGCTCCACCGGCACCCAGGGGTGGAGCTTGCGGTAGTACAGCTGGATGCGGCCCTGGTCGTCGATGATCAGGCCGGTGTTGTAGGGGTTGCCGTGCGGGTTGGCCTCCATGATGGAGAAGCAGCCCCAGATGCGGTGCTCGACGCAGGCACGCTTGAAGAGCGCGACCTCGGGCCCGTCGATCGACACCATCAGCTCCGGCGCCGTGCTCATCGACAGCCCGTGCAGCGCGTACTCGGGGAACACGACGAGGTCCATCGTCGCGAGGTTGCGGCGCGCCTTGCCCACCATCCAGGCGATGCGCCCAGCCTGGGCCGCCAGCTGCTCCGGCGTTTCCACCACCGGCAGCTGCAGCTGCACCAGGCCCACCACCACGCCCTGCGGCGACTTGTTCAGGCCACCCAGTCCGGTCATTGCTTGCTCCTCATCGAGAAACGCCGAGTTCGGCCGGCGCGCCGGCCAGGCTCTGCCGCGGCGAGCAGGTCCACACCAGGATGGCCAGCGTCAACGCGTAGGGCACGGCGTTGAACAGGTAGTAGTAGCCGCTGACACCCACCGACTGCAGGGCCGGCCCCAGCGCACCGGCGCCGCCGAACAGCAGCGCGGCCCACAGGCAGCGCAGCGGGTGCCAGCGCGCGAAGATCACCAGCGCCACGGCGATCAGGCCCTGGCCGCTGGACAGCGCCTCGTTCCAGCTGCCCGGGAAGTGCAGCGACAGCGACGCCCCGCCCAGGCCGGCGATGAAGCCGCCGGCGGTGGTGGCGGCCACGCGCACGCCGGCCACCGAGCTGCCGAGCGCGCGCGCGGCGTCGGCCGAGTCGCCCACCATGCGCAGCTTCAGGCCCCAGCCCGTGTGCCTGAGCCCCCAGGCCAGCAGCACGGCCAGCGCGACGCCGATCGGGAACAGCGCATTGATGTTCAGCGCCGCGGCCAGCGCGCTGCCGGGGGCCGCGCCGAGCCACTGGCCCAGCGGCAGCGCGGGCACCTGCTCGGCCTGCGGCTGGATCAAGGGCTTGCCGAGATAGAACGCCAGGCCCGCGCCCAGCAGCATGATGGCGATGCCGGCGGCGATGTCGTTGACGCGCGGCAGGCTGCACACCAGCCCGTGCAGCAGAGCGACCAGCGCCCCGCTGGCCCCGGCCACCAGCACACCGGCCCACCACGCGCCGGTGAGGTACGAGCCGGCGAATCCGGCCATCGCCGAGAACACGAGCACGCCTTCCAGGCCCAGGTTGATGCGGCCGGCCTTCTCGGTGATGCACTCGCCCAGGCTGACGAAGAGGAAGGGCGTGCCGACGCGGATGGCGCCGCCGAGCACGGCCACCAGCACGTCGAGCCAGGGCAGGCCGCTGCCCCCGACGTTCATGCGGGTGCTCCTGCGGGCAAGCCCACGGGCGCGCGCCGCAGCGCGAACAGTTCGCCCAAGCGCCCGCGCCAGGCCTCGCTGGCCAGGATCAGCACGAAGCAAAAGCCCATCAGCACCTGCACCGAGGCGTCGGGCAGGCCCATGCGCCGCTGCAGCAGGCTGCCGGCGGCCAGGAAGCCGCCGAAGAGGATGGCCACCGGCACGATGGCCAGCGGGTGGTGCCGCGCGACGAAGCTGACCAGGATGCCGGTGTAGCCCAGGCCGACAATGAGCGACGCATTGGCCGCCGTGTGCACGGCCGCCACCTCGATGCCGCCGGCCAGGCCCGCGGCCGCACCGCCGAGCGCGCAGGCCATCACCACCAGCCGCGTGGCCGGCAGCCCGACGAGCTGCGCCGCGCGCAGGTTGCCGCCCACCACGCGGGTGGCGAAGCCGTGCGTCGTGAGCCCCAGCCACACCGCGGCGGCCAGGCAGGCGACGACGCCGAACGCCAGGCCCCAGTGCACCTCGGTGAGGGTGTCTCCGAAGGCGATCGTGCCGATGCGCAGGCTCTCCTCGAGCGGCAGCGTGCTCGGCTTGTTCAGGCTGGCCGGGTCGCGCAGCGGCCCCTCGACGATGTGCTTGAACAGGGCGATCGCGATGTAGCCCAGCAGAAGGCTGGAAATCGTTTCGTTGACGCCGCGCCACTGCCGCAGCCAGCCCGCCAGCGCGATCCAGGCCGCGCCGGCCAGCGCCGCCGCCAGCAGCAGCAGCGCCGTGCCGGGCGCGCCCGCGGGCAAGGGCAGCGCGTAGGGCAGCGCCGCCGCGGCCAGGCCGCCGAGCACCAGCGCGCCCTCGCCGCCGATCACCGTGAGCCCGGCGCGCGCCGGCAAGGCCACGGCCAGCGCCGTGAGCATCAGCGGCGCAGCCCGCACCAGCGTGTTCTGCAGCGAGAAGGCATCGCCGAAGGCGCCGCGGAACAGCAGCGACCAGGCCTGCACCGGGCTGTGGCCGCCCAGCGCCACGAAGCCGCCGAACAGCAGCAGCCCGCCCGCCAGCGCGAGCAGCGGCAGGGCGAGTGCTTCGGCGGCATCGCGCAGCGTCATGGCGTGGCTCCGCGGGTCAGGCCTTGCCGATGACGCCTTCGACCAGGTAGTTCATGCCCTCGAGCTCGATGTCGGTCTGCTTGAAGACCTTGCCCTTGGGGATGACGACCTTGCCGGTGTTGTCCTTCAGCTCGCCGCCGAAGATGTCGAAGGCCCCGGCCATCATCCTCTTGCGCACGTCTTCGGCGTTCTTGCGCGCACCCTCGCTGACCATGGCGCCGTAGGGCGAGCTCTTCACGAACCCGTCCTTCAGGCCGCCGCGCACGAAGTTGGGGTGTGGCTTGCCGGTGCGCGCGGCGTCCAGGATGCGGGTGTAGGCGGTGAGCCAGTTCCACTCCGCGCCGGTGAGGTAGGCCTGCGGCGCCAGCTTGGCCTGGCTGGCGTGGTAGCCGCAGACCATGCGGCCGCGCTTGGCCGCCGTCTCCATGACGACCTTGGGCCCGTCCACGTGGCAGGTGAACACGTCCACGCCCTGGTCGGCCAGGCTGTTGGTGGCCTCGGCTTCCTTGACCGGCATGCTCCAGTCGCCGGTGAAGATGACCGTGGTGGTGATCTTCGGGTCGACCGAGCGCGCGCCCATCGTGAAGGCATTGATGTTGCGCAGCACCTGCGGGATGGGCTTGGCCGCGACGAAGCCGAGCTTCTTGCTCTTGCTCATGTGGCCGGCGATCACGCCGTTGAGGTACTGCGCCTCGTCGATGTAGCCGAAGAAGCTGCCGGTGTTGTCGGGGTGCTTGCCCTTGGTCCACAGGCCGCCGCAGTGGCTGAAGCGCACCTTGGGGTTCTTGCCCGCCACGGCGAGCAGGTGCGGGTCGAAGTAGCCGAAGCTGGTGGGGAACAGCAGCGTGGCGCCGTCCTGCGAGATCATGCCCTGCATCGTCTTCTGGACGGCCTGCGTCTCGGGCACGTTCTCTTCCTCGACCAGCTTCACGCCGGGCAGCTTCTTCAGCTGCGCCGCGGCCTCGGCGTGCGCCTGGTTGTAGCCGAAGTCGTCGCGCGGGCCGACGTAGATGATGCCCACGGTGATGGGCGCCTGCGCGTGGGCCACGCGGGCCCAGGGGGCCACGCCCATCGCCGCGGCAGCGGCAAGGAGGTGGCGGCGGTTCGGGGAATGGTCGTGCATGGCTCTGGCTCCTGGCGGTTTGGCGATTACGGGGTGGGAAGGTCGATCAGGCTCACGTGCGCGGCCACCACGCGCCAGCCCTCGGGCAGGCGCACCCAGGTCTGGCTCTGGCGGCCGAGCTTGTTGCCGCCCTCGCGGCGGAACTCGGTCATGGCGGTGGCGGCGTCGCGGCCGTAGGTGGTGATGACGGTGCGTTGCAGGCTGCGGGCCAGGCCCTGCGCCGGCCGCGCGGCGCGGAACGCGCGCACCTCGTCGATGCCGTAGAGGTTCTCGGCCGCGCCGTAGCGCACGGTGTGGCGGCTGGGCCAGAACAGTTCGTCGAGCACGGCGGTGTCGTTGGCCACCAGCGCAGCCTCGTAGCGGGCGAATACGGCCGAGACCTCGGCGTGCACG
This sequence comes from uncultured beta proteobacterium, assembly GCA_903828235.1. GTDB lineage: Bacteria > Pseudomonadota > Gammaproteobacteria > Burkholderiales > Burkholderiaceae_C > Rubrivivax. The sequence goes on from CAIKLM010000094.1 coordinate 13,967, forward strand.
TCGGGCAGGTTGATGTCCATGGCGTCGGGGCCGGCTCAGAGGGTGGCCACGGGCGCGTGCGCCACGCCGGCAGCCTCGAGCGCGCGGGCCGCGCGCAGGCACAGGTCTTCGCGCCAGGGCGCGGCGATCAGCTGCACGCCCAGCGGCAGGTGCGGCGCGGCTGGGTCGCAGCCCCACAGCGGCACCGTGGCCACCGGCAGGCCGATGGCCGACACCGGCTGCGTCAGCAGGCCCATGCTGGCGCGCGCGGGCAGGCGCTGCCCGTTCAGCTCGAGCCACTCGGTACCGATGGGCGGCGCCGTGCAGGGCGTGGCCGGGGCCAACAGCAGGTCGACGTGGGCGAAGCACGCCGCCACCTGCCGCGCGAACCAGTGGCGCACCCGCTGCGACTGCTGCACCCACGCCGCCGGCAACAGCGCCCCGGCGAGGAAGCGGTCGCGCGTGAGCGGATCGAAGTCGTCGGCGCGGCGCCGCAGGTCGGCCATGTGCAGCGCGGCCCCCTCGGCGTTGGTGATGATGAAGGCCGCGGTGCGCGCACGGTCCACCTCGGGCCACTCCACCGACTGCGTGGCGCCGAGCGCGCGTGCCGCGCGGTCCACCGCCTGCAGCGCCGCCGGCCCGGCCATCTGCCGGAACCAGCCGCCCAGCACGCCGATGCGCAGGCCCTCGGTGCCGCGCGGCAGCAGCGCCGCGGTGGGCTCGACGGGGCGCGCCACCTGGGCCGGGTCGTCGGCGTCGGGGCCCTGCATCGCGTCGTAGGCGGCGGCCAGCGTGGCCACGTCGCGCGCGAAGGGGCCCAGGTGGTCCAGGCTGGCCACGAAGGGGTAGCTGCCCGTGCGCGGCAGCCGGCCGAAGGTGGGCTTGAGGCCGAACACGCCGCACAGCGAGGCCGGCACGCGGATGCTGCCGTTGGTGTCGGAGCCCAGCGTCAGCGGCACCTGGCCGGCGGCCACCGCGGCGGCGCTGCCGCCCGAGGAGCCGCCACTGATGCGCGCCGGGTCGTGCGGGTTGCGCGTGGGGCCGTCGTGGCTGTTCTCGGTGGTGAAGCCGTAGGCGTACTCGTCCATGTTCAGCGCGCCCACGCACACCGCGCCGGCGGCCTCGAGCCGGCGCACCAGCACCGCGTCGCGCCCGGCCGGCGCGGCGTCGCGCTCGATCCGCGAGCCCGCCCGCGTGGCCAGGCCCTGAAGGTCGAACAGGTTCTTCACCGCGAAGGGCAGGCCGCGCAGCGGCAGGTCGGCCGGGTCGGCATCGAGCACGGCTGCGCGGGCCCGCGCGCGGGTGGCCAGCACCTCGGTGAACGCGTTGACGCCGCCGTCGGTGGCGGCGATGCGCGCCAGGGCGGATTCGACGGCGGCCGTGGCGTTCATTGCGGGGCCTCCGTCGTCGAGGCCGCCGGCGGCGCCACCGGCACGAAGGTGTTGCCGCTCTCGTCGGACGGCGCGAGCGGGAAGTCCATCACCCGCGGCGCAAAGCCCGCCACCAGCTGCAGGTAGCGCACCACGCCCGGCCGCTGCGCGGGCGTGAGCACCAGTCCCAGCAGCTCGCACTGGGCGTCGACGTAACGCTCGTAGTCCATGCCGGCTGCCCGCGATCAGGCCTTGAACAGCTGGCGGTAGTCGGGCTGCAGGTGGAACCAGTACATGTAGCCCATCACGTTCTTCTGCATCGCCACGTCCTGGCTGGGCTGGAACAGCGGGATGCGCGGCACCTCGTCGTAGGCGATCTGGATCATGTCCCTGACCATGCCGTCGTAGATGGCCTTGCTCTCGGCGAAGCGAGCGTTGGTGATGACGCGGTCGAGCTTGGGGTTCTGGTAGCTCATGGTGTTGAACACCGCGTTCTGGCCGTGGTAGCACCAGTAGAAGAAGTACTCGGGGAAGTCGAGCCAGCCGCCGAAGCGGTTGATGATCAGCGGCATGTCCTTCTTCAGCAGCGCCGCGCGCCAGGTGGCGCCAGGGATCTTGTTGATCTGCGTGCGGATGCCGATCTGCGCCAGCGACTCCTGGATCAGGATGGCCGTGGGCTCGCCGACCGTGGCACCGCCGAGGTCCAGGCTGAGCGTGGTCTCGAAGCCGGCCGCCGCGCCGGCCTCGGCCATCAGGGCCTTGGCGCGCGCGATGTCGGTCTTGTAGCCAGTGGGCTGCGGCCAGGCGGTGCTCTTGACCTGCAGGCCCGGCGCGCCCCAGAGCTTGGCGCCGCGGCCGTACAGCGCCGTCTCGTGGATCTTGTCGTAGGGCAGCGCATAGGCCACCGCCTGCCGCACCTTGACGTTGTCGAACGGCGGCTTGGTCACGTTCATGCCGACGTAGAACATGGCGTTCTCGATGGGCATGGTGGCGACCTTGACGCTGCCGCCCTCCTTGGCCATCTCGGAGAAGTCCTTGGGCGGCATGTCGTAGGTCATGTCGATGTCGCCCTTGACCAGCAGCGCGCGCCGGTTGCCGGCGTTGGGCACCTCGCGCTGCACGATGCGGCGCAGCTTGGGCATCGGCCCGCTCTTCCAGTCGTCGTTGCGGACGTAGACGATCTCCTGCCCGGGGCGGAAGGCCTCCACCTTGTAGGCGCCGCCGCCTGCGGTGTTGTTGCGCGTCCAGGCCAGGCCCCAGGGGTCCTGCGGCGTGGCGTTCTTCTTGACGAGCTCGCTGTTGTAGATGCACGGCACGGGCACGGCCATGTTGTTCATCGTCAGCTTGTCGCGGCGCAGGAAGTTGACGCGGAAGGTGTGGTCGTCCACCACCACGAACTGCTCGGGCTTCTCCAGCGAGCCCGCGCCCATCTGGAAGGTGGCGAAGCCGCCCACGCTGACGGCGCGGTCGAAGCTCCACTTCACGTCCTTGGCGGTGACGGGCGTGCCGTCGTGGAACTTGGCGTTCTTGCGCAGCTTGAAGGTGACCGAATTGCCGTCGGGCGCGATCTGCCAGCTCTCGGCCAGCTCGGGCTCGAGCTTGTTGCGGTCGTAGATGACGCGACCGTCGGGCAGCGTCTTCTTGCCGTAGGTCATCAGCCGGTCGTAGACCAGCCAGCTGACGCCGTAGGCGGGGCGGTTGGCGCCCAGGGTCTGGATGTCCAGCGAGTTGGGGCCGAACTCGTTGGCCACGATGAGCACGTCCTTCGGGCGCGCCTGCGCGGCAGCGGCCAGCGGCAGTGCGCCCAGGGCCAGGCCCGATGAGGTGGAAGCGATGAAGTCGCGGCGGTCCATGGAGGCCTCCTGTGGGTAATGGGTCAGAGGGTGGCGAGGTACGCGCGCCAGCCGCCGTGGCGGCTGATGTCGGTGGCGCCTTCGAGGGCGTGGGCTTCGCACAGGAAGCCATGCACAGGGCTGCCGTCGGCGAGCTCGATCGATCCCAGGCCCAGCGGCGGCGGGATCAGGGCCAGGAAGCTGCCGGCGTGCCGCTGCGGCAGCGCCCACACCTCGACGGCAATGGCCTCGCCGCCTTGCGCCACGCGCAGCAGGCCGGGCTTGCGCGGCGCGCTACCGGGCAAGGCGAACAGCCGGTAGGCTGGCGCCGTGTGGGTGCGCGCGAGCAGCCGCGCGCCGCGCTCCAGCAGCTGGCCGTTCAGCGGCAGGCCCTGCAGGTGCGCACCGACGACGGCCACGCGCAGCTCGGGCTCGGTGGCGGGCTCGGGCAGGGCCACCGCCGCATCGTCGTCGGCCGGGGCCGGGGCGCCGGTGGCCCCCAGCGGCTGCGCCGAGGCCGCCTGCCAGCGGCGGCCGAAGCGGGCCAGCGCGGCGTCGGCGCCGGCCGGGCCGATGAAGGTCACGCCGAAGGGCAGTCCGGCGTCGGTGACGGCCGCCGGCATCGCCAGCGCGCACCAGTCGAGGAAGTTGACGAAGTTGGTGTAGGCCCCGAGCTCGGCGTTGGCGGTCACCGGGGCGGCAGCGACGTCGGCGCGCGTGGGGTGGCGCGGGGCCGTGGGCACCATCAGCAGGTCCACCTGCTGCCACTGGTCGGCCGTGGCGCGGCGCGCAGCCTGCAACCGGTACATCGCGCGGAAGGTGGCGGTGGCGTCGTAGCCGCGGGCGCGGGCGATCACGGCGGCCACCGTGGGATCGAGCGCGCCGGGGTCGGCTTCCAGCAGCGGCTGCACCACGGCCATGCGCTCGGCCACCCAGGGGCCGTCGTAGAGCAGGCCGGCAAGTTCGTGCAGCGGGCCGAAGTTCAGCGGCACCAGGGTGGCGCCGAGCGAGCGGGCCAGCGCCTCGGCCTGCGCCCAAGCCGCGGGGCCGCCCTGCGCGGCGTCCAGCCGCGGTGCGGCCGGCACGCCGATGCGCAGCGGCTGGTTCCAGCCGGCCGTGCCGGGCGCAAAGCGGCTGTAGTCGTCGGCGGCGTCGTCGCCCTCCAGCACCGACAGCACGGCCGCGGCGTCGGCCACGGTCAGCGCGAAGACCGACACGCAGTCCAGGCTGCGGCAGGCCGGCAGCACCCCGGCGGTGCTTACGCGCCCCGGCGTGGGCTTGAGGCCGACGATGTGGTTGAAGCCGGCGGGCACGCGCCCGCTGCCGGCAGTGTCGGTGCCCAGCGCGAAGGGCACGGTGCCGCGGGCGACCAGCACCGCGGAGCCCGAGCTGGAGCCGCCGCTGACGTGATCATCCGACCAGGTGGACACCGGCTGCCCGTAGGGCGAGCGCGTGCCCACCAGGCCCGTGGCGAACTGGTCCAGGTTGCTCTTGCCGATGAGCACGGCCCCGGCCTGCAACAGCCGGCGCACCACAGTGGCGCTGCGCTGCGCCGTGTGCGCGAAGGCCGGGCAGCCGGCCGTCGTGGTCAGGCCTTCGACGTCGATGTTGTCCTTGACGACGAAGGGCACGCCCAACAGCGGCCGCTGCGCCAGCAGGGTGCTGCGGTCGGGCGCGGCCGCGGCGAGCGCCTCGAGCTCGGCCAGTCGCGCGGCGATGTGCGCGCGCATGGCCGGCGCGTCGGGCGGCAGGATCCAGGCCACGTCGCCGCCCGGCAGCACGGCCTGCGCCAGCCGCTCGTGCACCAGTTGCGTGAGCGACGGACCGCCGCAGACGGCCGCGCGCCAGTCCGCGAGGGTGAGCGGCCCGGACGGGCGGCGGGCGGGTGAAGCGGCGGGATGCATCAGTCTGGTGCGCTAGCTGGTATACCAGCGGGTGCACGCATCATCCGTGCCAGCCGGGCCCGGGCGGGCCGGCGGAGCCGCGGTTCAGGTGCGCCAGATGCGCGGCGGCTCGGCCGACAGGCCCCAGGCCTGGGCGCGCCAGGCGGCGCGCACGCGCTGCAGCAGCTGCATCGCAGGCTCCACGCGGGCGGCCAGGGCCCGCAGCACGATCACGCGCTCATGCGGTGCCGTCACGCCCGCCCGCAGTTCAGCGCCAGGCGCCGGGGCCAACGGCTCGGTGTGCTCGCGCGCGGCGTCCAGCAGCCTCTGCCGTCGCTCGCGGGCGATGGGCTCGCCCTCGGCCCACCAGGCGGTGGCCAGCACCCGGGCACCGCCCAGGCCCAGGGGGCTGTCGCGCAGCAGCCGGTCGTCGGCGGCGATGCGGCCGCGCTCCAGCCAGTGGCCCGGCAGCTCCAGGTGCTGCTGCACGGCACCGGCCGCGAAGGGCTGGCTCGACGCCGGCAGGCCCAGCGCCAGCACGTCCCAGCCGATCATCTGCGCGCCCGGCTCGAGCGCCAGCTCGAGCCGGTTCTCAGCCCGGCAGCCGCTGTAGGCGATGGCCTCCATCGGCATCCACTCCAGCCGCGCGCCGCCGGCCAGCGCAAGCCTCACCTGCTGCGTGCCCGGCGCGCCCTCGCTGCGGTAGAAGCGCGCCGCGCCCGGCGTGGTGACGACGACGTGGCTGCCCTCGCCCAGCCTAGCGTCGAGCGAGAGCCGGTCGCCGCCGACGATACCGCCCGGCGGGTGCACCACCACGTGGTGGCAGATCGCCGGGCCCTCGGGGTACAGGCGCCGCAACACGCGCAGCGGGCCCTCGTGCAGATCGTGCGCGCGCGTGGTGCCGGCGTCGTTCCAGTAGCGCAGCGCCAGCCGCGCGTGCCAGCCGGCGGGCATGGCCTCAGCCCGGCCCGTGGCTGCGCCAGAAGTCGCGGTGCAGCGCCGCGATCTCCTCTTCCACCTCGGGCACGGGGCCGACGACGTGCATCGGCTTCTGCCCCCGCGCAAACACCTCGCGGCAGGGCAGGTCCAGCGTCGGGTTCTCGGCGTGGTTGCCGGTCATGGCCAGCAGGCGCGACTCGCTCATGCCGTACACCAGCTGCCCGATGTGCGCCCAGTACTGCGTTCCCGAGCACATGGCGCAGGGCTCCACCGTGGTGACCAGCGTGCAGCCCCACAGGGTGGCGGCGTCGTAGCGGTGCGCGGCCACGCGCGCCAGCACGGCCTCGGCGTGGTTGACGCCGTCGACATTGCCCTGCTCCAGCAGCACCGTCTCGCCGTCGGCCGCCACCAGCACCGCACCGAAGGGATGCTTGCCCTGGGCCAGCGCCGCCTGCGCCACCGCGTTGGCGGCCCGCAGGTGGCGCAGCGTCTGCTCGTGCGTCATCGGCATCGGTGGGGCCCCGCTCAGTGGTTCTGCGAGCCGCGGTGCGCCCAGCCCGTGGTGCGCTTCTCGATCCAGCTGAACAGCTCGTACATGGCCATGGCCATGGCGCCGATGGTCACCAGGCCCGCAAAGGCCAGCGGCATGCGCTGCTGGCTGCCGGCGCTCTGCATCAGGTAGCCGATGCCGCTGTCGCCGGCCGTCATCTCGGCCAGCACGGTGCCCACGAAGGCCAGCGTGATGGCAATCTTCAGCGAGCCGTAGAAGTACGGCATCGAGCGCGGCAGGCCCACCTTCACCAGCACGTCCCAGCGCTTGGCGCCCAGCACGCGCAGCACGTCCTCGAGCTCGGGCTCCAGCGTCGCCAGGCCGGTGGCGATGTTCACGGTGATGGGGAAGAAGCTGATCAGGAACGCGGTGAGGATGCCGGGGCCCAGGCCGATGCCGAACCACACCACGAGGATGGGCACCACGGCCGCCTTGGGCACGGCGTTGAAGGCCACCATCAGCGGGTACAGCGCGGTGTAGGCCAGCCGGCTGCTGCCGATGAGAAAGCCCAGCAGCACGCCCACCACGATGCTGATGCCGAAGCCGACCATCGTGACCCAGAAGGTCTTCCAGGCGGCCTCGAGCAGCGGGCCCTTGAACTCGATGAACTGCTGCCCGATCTGCCACGGGCTCGGGAAGATGAAGTCGGGGATCTTGAACCCCGCGACGATGAGCTGCCACAGCAGCAGCGCGATGGCCAGCACGATCAGCGGCGACCAGCGTTCGACGTTTTTGCTCACGACCATGATGATGTTCCTCGCCCTGCCCTACTGCGGCACCGCGGCGCCGGTCTTGCCGATGGGGTGGCGATAGGCGCCGATGTGCCCGCGCAGCTCGTGCACGATGTCGGTGAAGTGCGGCGTGTAGGTGACCTCCAGGTCGCGCGGGCGCGGCAGGTCGATCTCGCGCTTGACGACGAAGCGGCCCGGGCTGCGGCTCATGCAGTACACGGTGTCGGCCAGGAACACGCTCTCGCGCAGGTCGTGGGTGACCAGGATGACGTTGAACTTCTGCGCCGCGTGCAGGTCGCGCAGCGCGCACCACAGTTCCTCGCGCGTGAAGGCGTCGAGCGCGCCGAAGGGCTCGTCGAGCAGCAGCATCTTGGGCTCGTGCACCAGCGCGCGGCAGATGCTGGCACGCTGCTGCATGCCGCCGCTGAGCTGCCACGGGAACTTGTCCTCGTAGCCGGCCAGGCCCACGCTCTGCAGCAGCGCGCGCGCCTTGGCCTCGAACTCCTTCTTCTTCGCCTTGTACTGGCTGCGGTAGGGCTCGACGATCTCCAGCGGCAGCATCACGTTCTGCACCGTGGTGCGCCAGGGCAGCAGGCTCGGCGCCTGGAAGGCCATGCCGGTGATCTTCAGCGGGCCGGTGACCTCCTTGCCGTCGATGACGACGGTGCCCTTGCTGGGCCGGCGCAGGCCGGTGGCCAGCTTCATGAAGGTGCTCTTGCCGCAGCCCGAGGGGCCGACGATGGCGATGAACTCGCCCTCGGTCACCTGCAGGCTGATGTCCTCGACGGCGAACTGGCCCTGGGCCAGGAGTTCGTCGTTGTAGGCGAGCCAGACGTTGCGGAAGTCGACGAAACTGCTCATCAGGCCTGTGCCTCCGGGGATGCAAGGGATTTTCGGGATACGCGCCGGCCCACGCGCAGGGCGGGTTTCGGCAATCGGCTCTGGCAAGGCCGCGACGGGCTGGCGACAATCGCGGCATGCCGAAGACCTGTTCCTGGACACCTGTACGCCTTGCCAGCTGCGCCGCGGCGCTCTGGCTGCTGGCCGGCGCCGAGGCCGCTGCTCGGGAATCCGCGTCGCTGCTGAGCACCCACGCCTGGCGCGAGCAGGCGCACTGGCGCGTGGCGATCTCGCCGCTGACGCAGCACTTCCGCCAGAACGAGGAGCACCAGCGCGTCGTCGCGCTGGCCCTGGAGCGGCAGCGCCACGACGGCTGGCTGGCCGGTGGTTCGCACTTCACCAACTCCTTCGGGCAGCCCAGCGCCTACCTGTACGTGGGCCGCCGGGTCGACCTGCCCTTCGGCCCGCCCGGGCTGTTCGGGCAGATCAGCGGCGGCCTGCTGTACGGCTACCGCGGGCGCTTCGAGGACAAGGTGCCGTTCAACAACAACGGCTTCTCGCCGGGCGCGCTGTTCACGCTGGGCTGGCAGCTCGACCGCCGCAACGCGGCTGCCGTGCACCTGCTGGGCGATGCCGGCCTCATGCTGCAGCTGTCCTGGGACTGGCGCTGACAGGCAAGACACCGGCATCGTCCTCGGGCTGGGCCGGCCGGCTCAGCGCCGCACGGGCGGCAGGATGTTCAGCTCGGCCTTGGCAGGCAGCAGCGCGTCCGTCCACACGGCGGTGGGGTCGATGCGCGTCCGGGTGCCGAAGGCGTCGGAGACCTGCGAGGCCATCAGCGACAGGCGACCGGGGTTGACGACACCAAAGCCCTCGGCCCGCGCGTCGGGGCTCGCCACCACGGCGTCGATGGCCATGCGCAGGCGGCGCTTCTCAAGATCGACGTTGATGATGCCGTCGCGGGCCTTCACGTAGTCGATCGAGGCGTCGGGGTTGGCGATGACCTCCTTGGCGCCCTTGAGGAAGGCGCTCAGGAAGGCCTTCACCGCCGCCGGGTTCTCGCGGATCAGCTTGGGGCTGGCGATGATGGCGTTGCCGTAGAGCTTCACGCCGTGGGCGGGGTAGGGCATGACGACGATGTCTTCCGTCTTGATGCCGCGCGCCTCGAGGTTGAGCAGGCTGGTGAACGAGAAGCCGGTGATGGCCTCGATGTCGCCGCGCACCAGCATGGTCTCGCGCAGCGGCGGGTCCATGCTCGTCCACTGCACGCCGCTGATGTTGTTGGCCTTCGCGAAGATCGGGAAGGCCTTGCGGCCGGCGTCGAAGCCGGGGGCGCCGAGCTTGCGGCCGTTCAGGTCGGAAGGCTTGGTGATGCCGCTCTTCTTGAGGGCCAGCACCGCCGCCGGGGTGTTGTTGTAGACCATCATCACCGCGACCGGCTTGTTGGGCGCGTCGGGGTTGTTGGCGTGGAACTCCATCAGCGCCGCCATGTCGGCGAAGCCCATGTCATAGGCGCCACCGGCCACGCGGGTGACCGTGCCGCCGCTGCCGTTGCCGGCGTCGATGGTCACGTCCAGGCCCGCGGCCTTGTAGTAGCCCTTGGCGGCGCTGGCCAGGAACAGCGCGGCCGGCCCTTCGAAGCGCCAGTCGAGCTGGAACTTGATCGGCGTCTGCGCCTGTGCGGCCAGCGGCGCGGCGAGCACGGTGGCCACGGCCAGGGCGGCGGCGCGGCGGGTGAGGGTCAAAAGGGGCATGGCAGGGCTCCGGGGGCAGTGGTTCAAGGAAGAGGGGCAGGCCGCGAAGGCCGATTCATTCTGCAAGTTCCGTGCTCGGCACGAACTAGTGGCTTGCACCACGATGCAGCACGAACCGGCCCTGGGCACTCCGTCGGGGCGTTCATTCCGCGAGGAGATCGAACAAGGTGCGCGCGACCACCTGCGTGGCGCGCCGCAGGTCCGCGAGCTGCACGTGCTCGTCGGCGCGCTTGGCGTTGCTCTCCAGCACGGTGCGCGGGCCGGCGCCGTAGATGACGGCCGGCACGCCGTGCTCGCCGTACAGGCGCACGTCGGTGTACAGCGGCGTGCCGCTTTCGGGGATGGGCTCGCCGAACACGGCCTGCCCGTGGCGCTGGATGGCGGCCACCAGCGGCGCGTTGCCGGGCAGCGGCTTCAGCGCGTGCGCCAGCAGCAGGCGCCGGATCTCGCAGCGCACGCCGGGCGACAGCGCCACCGCGGCCTCGATCAGCCCGCGCACCTCGGCCTCCACCGCGGCGGCGTCCTCCTCGGGGATCATGCGGCGGTCGAGCTTGATCACCACCTTGCCAGGCACGACGTTGGTGTTGCTGCCGCCCTCGATGCGGCCCACGTTCAGGTAGGGGTGGGTGATGCCCGCCACGCCGCTGCGGCGCGTGCGCAGCACGCGGTTGTGCTCGTACAGCGCCGTCAGCAGGCGGTTGGCGGCCTGCAGCGCATCGACCCCCGTGTGCGGGTAGGCGGCGTGCGAGGCCAGGCCGTGCAGCGTCACCTCAAGCTGCAGGCAGCCGTTGTGCGCGGTGACCACCTGGTAGCTGAAGCCGGCCGCGATGAGCAGGTCGGGCTTCGTCAGGCCGTGCCCGAGCAACCAGCCCGGGCCGAGCTCGCCGCCGAACTCCTCGTCGTAGGTGAAGTGCAGCTCGACCGCGCCGCGCCCCACGAGGCCCAGCGCCTCAAGCGCGCGCAGCGCGAAGGTGTAGGTGGCGAAGTCGCTCTTGCTCACGGCGGCGGCGCGGCCGTACAGCCGGCCGCCCTCGACCTGGCCGCCGTAGGGGTCGTGCGTCCAGCCCTCGCCGGGCGGCACCACGTCGCCATGGGCGTTCAGCGCGATGGTGAGGCCGCCCGGGCCGAAGCGCCGGCGGACCAGGAGGTTGGTGATGCTGACCATGCCCTGCTGCGCCACGGCGTCGGCGGGCACCGGGTGCCGCTCGGCGGCATAGCCCATGGCCGCCAGCAGCCCGGCCGTGCGCTCGGCGTGCGGTGCGTTGTCGCCGGGGGGCGTGTCGGTGGGCACGCGCACCAGCTCCTGCAGGAAGCGCACCTGCTCGTCGAAGTGCCGGTCGATCCAGGCGTCGAGGCGTTCGTGGGGGGATTCGCTCATGCGGCTTCGGCGGCGAGTTGCTCGAGCAGGTGGCGGAAGGCCGCGACGCACAGCTCGGCGTCGTGGGTGCTGATGGTTTCCAGCGGGTTGTGGCTGATGCCGGAGTTGCCCCCGCGCACGAACAGCATGGCCTGCGGCATCGCCTCGTGCAGCTTCATCGCGTCGTGCCCGGCGCCGCTGGGCATGCGGTGCACCGGCAGGCCCAGCGCCTGCACCGCCCGCTCCCAGTGCGCCTGCCACGCCGGGTGGCTGGGCGCGGCGGACGCCGCCATCGTGGGCTCCAGCGTGTGCGACAGGCCGCGCCGCGCGCAGATGCGGCCCAACTCGGCCACCACGTCGTCGGCCAGCGCGTCGCGCGCAGCGTCGGTGGTGGCCCGCAGGTCCAGGCTGAAGCGGCAGCGGCCGGGCACGACGTTGATGCTGCCGGCCGGCACCTCCAGCAGGCCCACGGTGCCCACGCAGTCGGGCACCGCGGCGGCGCGCTTCTCCACGAACAGCACCAGCTCGGCCACGGCCGCGGCGGCGTCGCGCCGGCGGTCCATCGGCGTGGTGCCCGCGTGGCTGGCCATGCCCTGCACCTCGCCCAGGAAGCGCTTGCTGCCGTTGATGCTGGTGACCACGCCCAGCGGCAGGTCGAGCTCGTCGAGCACCGGGCCCTGCTCGATGTGCACCTCGACGAAGCCCAGGTAGCGCGCGGCATCGCGCCGCAGCGCCGCGATGGCGTCCATCGTGCCGGGCAGGCCGGCGGCGCGCATGGCCTCGCGCATCGTCGTGCCGTCGGCATCGCGCTGCTCCAGCCAGGCGGGGTCGAAGGCACCGACCAGCGCGCCGCTGGCCAGGAAGGTGGCCTTGTAGCGCTGGCCTTCCTCCTCCGAGAAGCCCACGACCTCCAGGCCGAAGGGCAGACGGCGGCCCGAGGCCGACAGCTCACGCACCACGGCCATCGGCACCAGGATGCCCAGCCGGCCGTCGTACTTGCCGCCGTTGCGCACGGTGTCGAAGTGGCTGCCGGTGAGCAGGCGCCGCGAGCCGTGGTCGGCGCCGTGGTAGACACCCACCACGTTGCCCACGGCGTCGATCGTCACCTCGTCGAAGCCGCAGTCCTGCATCCAGCCCTGCAGGCGCCGCGTCACCGCCTGGTGCGCGGCGGTGAGGTAGGTCACGGTGAGCTGGCCCTTCTCGGCGAAGCCGGGGTCGCTGTGCGCAGCGAGCTGCTCGGCCCAGTCCCACACGATCCGGCCCTGCAGCGGGTGCTCCGCGAAGCGGTCGGCCAGCCGGATCTCGGCGATGCGGTGGATGTGGCGCAGGCACTCGGCGAACTCGAAGTCCGGGTGGCCGGCCAGCCGCCGCTCGAAGGTGGCGATGATCTGCTCGCGCGACAGCCCCTCGCCGCGCGGGCCGCGCACGGCCAGGATGAAGGGCCAGCCGAACTTCGCGTTGTAGTCGGCGTTGAGCCGCTGCAGCCGCGAAAACTCGTCGGGCGTGCAGTGCGTCAGGCCCGAGCGCGTCTGCTCGTCGGTGCTCTCGGCGGTGAGCGACTTCGCCACCATGGCCTTGCCGGCAAGCTCGGGGTGGGCGCGGATCAGGCCCAGCTGCGCCTCGCGGCCGGCGTCGCGCACCGCCTGCACCAGCGCGCGCTTGAGCGCCGCCAGGCTGGCATGCCCGCCGGCCGGCCGTGCGCGCCACGCCGCCGCGGCGATCCAAGGCGAGTGCTCGTAGATGCCGTCGAGCAGCGCCACGAAGCCGGCCTCGTCGGCCGCGGCCAGTTGGGCGAGGGTGACGGTGGCAGCCACGGTGCTCACTCCCACACGAAGGCCTTGGCGGCGTCGAACGGGTGTTCGGCCTGCCAGTGCCGGGCGATGTCGATGCGCCGCGCCACCCAGACGCGGTCGTGCGCCTGCACGTGGTCGAGGAAGCGCTGCAGCGCGCGCAGGCGCCCCGGGCGGCCCAGCAGCCGGCAGTGCATGCCGATGCTCATCATCGAGGGCCGCTCGTCGCCCTCGGCGTAGTGCACGTCGAAGGCGTCGCGCAGGTACTGGAAGAACTCGTCGCCGTGGCTGTAGCCCTGCGGCAGCGCGAAGCGCATGTCGTTGCAGTCCAGCGTGTAGGGCACCACCAGGTGCGGGGCCAGCGTGCCGTCGGTGCGGCGCACCTGCAGCCAGAACGGCAGGTCGTCGCCGTAGTAGTCGCTGTCGTAGGCGAAGCCGCCGTGGTCGGCCACCAGGCGGCGCGTGTTGGGGCTGTCGCGGCCGGTGTACCAGCCCAGGCCATGAACATGGCCCTCGGAGGACCCGCGCTGGCCGGTCATCTTCTCGATGATGGCCATGGCCCGCTGCATGTGCTCGCGCTCGGTGGCCTCGTCGATGCCCTGGTAGTGGATCCAGCGCCAGCCGTGGCAGGCGATCTCGTGGCCCAGCTCGACGAAGGCGGCCGTCACCTCGGGGCAGCGCTCCAGCGCCATGCTCACGCCGAACACGGTGAGCGGCAGGCCGCGGCGCTCGAACTCGCGCAGGATGCGCCACACGCCGACGCGGCTGCCGTACTCGTAGATGCCCTCCATGCTGAGGTGGCGCGCGGCAAACGCCGGCGGGTTGGCCATCTCGCTGAGGAACTGCTCGCTGCCGGCGTCGCCGTGCAGCACGCTGTTCTCGCCACCCTCCTCGTAGTTCAGCACGAACTGCACGGCCACGCGGGCCTGGCCGGGCCAGCGGGCGTGCGGCGGGTGGCGGCCGTGGCCGAGGAGGTCGCGCGGGTAGCGGGTGGGCGTGTTCATGAGGCAGTGTTCAGGCCAGCGCCAGCGCGGCGGCGAGGTCGACCGCGCGCGGGTGCAGCTGCAGGTTGCGTTCGACGTGTCCGAGGTGGCTGTCCATCAGCCGCGCCGCGGCGCGCGCGTCACGCCGGGCGATGGCGTCGACGATGGCCACGTGCTCCTCGGCCGAGTGCCCTGCGTCGTGGGCGCTCTGGTACATCAGCGCGATCAGCGAGCAGCGCGCCAGCAGGTCGGCCAGCAGCTGCGCGAGCACCTCGTTGCCCAGCATGCGCGCCAGCACGACGTGGAAGTCGGCCAGCAGCCGCGTGCGGCCGGCGACGTCGATGCGCTCGACGGCGGCCGCCTCGCGCACCAGGTGCGCGCGCAGCAGGGCCACCTGCTCGTCGGTGACCACCGCGCACAGCTGCCGCACCATCTGCTGCTCGAGCATGCGGCGCACCTCGAACACCTGGCGGGCCTCGTCGACGCTGGGCTGGGCCACGAAGGCGCCGCGCGCGGGCTCGAGCACCACGAGGTGGTCGCGGCTGAGCTGGTTGAGCGCCTGGCGCACCACGGTGCGGCTCACCTTGAAGAGATCGCCGAGCTGCTGTTCCACGAGCTTGGTGCCGGGCATGAGCCGGCGCTCGACGATGGCCGTGGTGACGGCGTCGACGATGCGCTGGGTGCTGCCCGCCGCGGGTGCGGCATCGACCGCGGCCTTGCGCCGGCGCGCGCCAGCGGCGGGCGTGGAGGCGGCGGCCCGCCGCGGCTTGGCGCTGGCGGGGCTGATGCCGTGGAGGCCGGTGCTGGAGGAGGGGCTGCGGGTCATCGCTGCGTTGACGGTCAGGCGCGACTGTATACACTTTGCGGGCCTTCCACACCCCCGCGGCAACCCGTGTTGCCCGCCGCAGCCGCCAGCACCATGGGCCACCTCAGCACCCACGTCCTCGACACCGCCCACGGCTGCCCGGCCGCCGGCATGGCCGTCACCCTGCAGCGCGTGGCGCCCGACGGCAGCGCACACACCGTCAAGCGCGTCGCGCTCAACGCCGACGGCCGCGCCGACGGCCGGCTGCTCGAAGGCGACACCATGGCCGTCGGCCGCTGGCGGCTGCTGTTCGAGGTGGCGCCCTATTTCCGCGCACGGGGTGTGGCCTTGCCAGAGCCGCCGTTCATCGACACGGTGCAGCTCGACTTCGGCATTGCCGACGCCGCCGGCCACTACCACGTGCCGCTGCTGGTGAGCCCGTGGAGCCACAGCACCTACCGCGGCTCGTGAAGGCCCCCTGATGGACCTGACCTACTGGCTCGACTGGGCCAACCTGCTGCTGCGCTGGGCGCACGTCATCGTCGCCATCGCCTGGATCGGCTCGAGCTTCTACTTCGTCTTCCTCGACAGCAGCCTGGTCAAGCCCACGGCGCCCGACCTGCAGGCCAAGGGCGTGGACGGCGAGCTCTGGGCCGTGCACGGCGGCGGCTTCTACAACCCGCAGAAGTACCTCGTGGCGCCGAAGACGCTGCCCGAGCACCTGCACTGGTTCTTCTGGGAGAGCTACAGCACCTGGCTCACGGGCTTCGCGCTGTTCGCGGTGCTGTACCTGTTCAACGCCGAGACCTTCCTGATGGACCGCAACGTCTTCGCCTGGGGCGCGCCCTGGCAGGCGGTGACGGCGGCGCTGGCCTTCCTGGTGGTGTTCTGGCTGCTGTACGACGGCATCTGCCGCTGGCTGGGCGAGAAGGACGGCAAGGTCGGGGGCGACCTGAAGGTCGGCATCGCCGTGCTGGTGTTCGTGGTCGTGGCGTCGTGGCTGGCCTGCCAGCTGTTCGCGGGCCGCGCGGCCTTCCTGCTGGTGGGCGCGATGCTGGCCACGGCCATGAGCGCCAACGTGTTCTTCTGGATCATCCCCGGCCAGAAGACCGTGATCGCGCAGATGAAGGCGGGCCAGCCGGTGCAGGCCATCCACGGCCAGCGCGCCAAGCAGCGCAGCGTGCACAACACCTACTTCACGCTGCCGGTGCTGATCGCCATGCTGTCCAACCACTACGGCTGGCTCTACCAGGGCGCGTGGAACTGGGTGGTGCTGGAGGTGCTGATGCTGGCCGGGGCGCTGATCCGCCACAGCTTCGTGGCCCGGCACAAGGCGCTCGTCAACGGCACGCGCCAGCCCTGGGAGTACGCGGCCGTCGGCACGGCGCTGCTGCTGGGCCTGGCGGTGGCGCTGAAGCCCGCGCCGCGCCCGGCTGCCCCCGCCGCCGCGGCGGCCGCGCCGGTCACCTATGCCGAGGTCAAGGCCGTGCTCGAGCAGCGCTGCAACGTGTGCCACAACGCCGTGGTGGCGCAGAAGAACGTCGCGCTGCACACGCCCGAACTCGTCAGGCAGCACGCCCAGGCCGTCTACCAGCAGGCCGTGGTGCTGCGGCTGATGCCGCAGAACAACGCCACGCAGATCACCGAGGCCGAGCGCGACCTGATCGCGCGCTGGTTCAAGGCCGGCGCGCCGGGGCCCTGAGGCTGGCGCTCAGGCCGCCGATCAGGTGGCCGCCAGCAGCGCGGCATAGCGCCGCACCTCGTGCTCGTAGGCGCTGATGGTGTGTTCCGAGATGGGGGCGTGGAGCAGCACCGCGCGGGCGAGCTCGGTGTAGCGGTCGAAGGCGCCGGCCATCTCGCCCCGCTGCGCGTCGGGCAGCGCGGTGATCAGGGCCGTGACCACCGCATCCAGGGCCAGCAGGCTGCCCTTGAGCTCGCAGATCTTCTCGGTGGCTTCCTGAAGGTTGTGCACCGCGCGCTCCCAGGGCCGAGGCCCGCAACCATGAAAAAGGGCGCGCCGAAGCGCGCCCGGGTTTGCCGGGTCCCCGCGGGGACCACGGCAGCGTCGATCAGCTGACGACGCGGATGTTCGAGGCCTGGGGGCCCTTCTGACCCTGCGTCACTTCGTACTCGACGCGCTGGTTCTCGAGCAGGGTCTTGAAGCCCGTGCCCTGGATTTCCTTGAAGTGCGCGAAGAGGTCCTTGCCGCCGGCATCGGGGGCGATGAAGCCGAAGCCCTTGCCTTCGTTGAACCACTTGACGGTTCCGGTTTCTTTGTTGGCCATGAGAGTTTTCCTTTCGGTGTGAGGAGGACAGCGCGCACCGGCACCCTTGCCGCGCACACGCACGGAAGACGCCTAAACGCTACTCACCGATGGAAGAACTGGGCCTAGCACGACGGCGCTGCCTTGCAAGGTCAGCGGCGTCGGTCAAACTCAATAGAGCCGACGAACGAGAAGATCGGAGCGAATCCGCCGGCGGACTGTACCCCACATCCCGCCGGGACGCGGCGGTTGCTTCGTAAAGAAACTCCGGGCCGGACACAGCGCACGGCAGCAGCCCGCCGGGAACGGCGGCCTCGAGCCCGGCGATCGCTTCTCGCGTATCTTCACGGCCTCGGCTTCACCCGGCACCGCCCCCATGGACTCCCCCCCGCGCCACATCCGCCTCACCTCGCACCCCGGCCAGGGTGCCAGCGGCGCGCCGCCCATCACGTGGGGCGCGCCCAGCGCGGCCGAGCGCGGCCCGGTGGTTGGCAGCACCACGCGCCGCAGCCAGCGCAACGTGATCGGCTCGCACAGCGGCAGCTACGGCGTCTACCGCGCCCTGGCCGTGGCCGCGGGCAACCTGTCGCGCGACCACCGCGCCGACCTCACCAACACCGCGCCCACCGACCCCATCGGCCCGCACGCGGCCTGGGGCGACCCGCGCAGGATCGTCTCGCTCGACCCCTGGGGCGCCAGCGTGCAGACGGCGTTCGCCGAGCACCTGGCCGCGGGCTACGACATCCGGCCCACCATCGCCGTCACCAAGGCCCACATCCACCTGCCCGAGATCAAGCAGGCCATCGCCTTCCAGCGCCTGGCCATCGACGGGCAGATCCTGCTCGACGACGCCTCGGCCACCGTGACCAAGATCGCCGTCGAGCCCGTGTGGTGGCTGCCGGGCGTGGCCGAGCGCTTCAAGGTGTCCGAGGCCGAGTTGCGCCGCGCGCTGTTCGAGGAGACGGGCGGCATGTACCCCGAGCTCGTCACGCGCAGCGACCTCGAGGTCTTCCTGCCGCCCATCGGCGGGCAGACGCTGTACGTCTTCGGCCGCGTGGCCGACCTCGCCGACCCGACGGTCACGCTGACGGCGCGCGTCCACGACGAGTGCAACGGCTCCGACGTCTTCGGCTCCGACATCTGCACCTGCCGCCCCTACCTGACGCACGCCATCGAGGAGTGCATCAAGGGCGCGCAGCAGGGCGGCGTGGGCCTCGTCGCCTACAGCCGCAAGGAGGGCCGCGCGCTGGGCGAGGTGACGAAGTTCCTCGTCTACAACGCCCGCAAGCGCCAGACCGGCGGTGATTCGGCGGCCAACTACTTCCTGCGCACCGAGTGCGTGGCCGGCGTGCAGGACATGCGCTTCCAGGAGTTGATGCCCGACGTGCTGCACTGGCTGGGCATCACCCGCATCCACCGCCTGGTCAGCATGAGCAACGACAAGTACGACGCCATCACCGGCAGCGGCATCGAGGTCGGCGAGCGCATCAAGATCCCCGACGAACTGGTGCCGGCCGACGCCAAGGTAGAGATCGAGGCCAAGATCGCCGCCGGCTACTTCACCGACGGTGCCGTGCCCACCGAGGAACAACTGGCGCAGGTGGTGGGCCGTGGGCTCGTCTGACGCCGCCGCCGCCGCCGTGCCGGCCGAGCGGCCGCACCTGCTGGCCGCGCTGCACGACCCGGCCACCATCCGGCTGCGCTGCGCCAGCGTGATGCGCGCGGTGGAGGCCAACCTCAGCCCCAGCTTCCGCCTCGACCGCGAAGCCCTGCCGGCGCTGGCCGAGCGCGTGGCCCGGCTCACGCGCGAGCGGTTCCCGACGCTGGACATCCCCTTCCACAGCCGCTGGCGCCACTTCGAGGCCGGCGGCGTCGACCGCAAGGCCGAGATGGACACCGCCCTGGCCGGGCAAGACCGCCTGGGCGTGGCGCGCGCGCGCTTCGACCTCGCGGTGGTGAGCGTGCTGCTCGACGCCGGCGCCGGCGCGCAGTGGGCCTACACCGAAGGCCAGGTCCTGGGCACGGCCGCCCGGCCGCGGGCGGCGGCCGACGAGCTGCTCGCGATGCTCGACCAGGCGGCCACCACGGGCACCCCGACCCCGGCGGCGCCACCGGCCGAGCCGCCCGTGCCCGCCGGCGGACGGCGCTACACGCGCAGCGAGGGCCTGGGCGTGGCCAGCTTCCGCGCCTTCATGGCCGGCGCCTTCTCGTCGCGCGCCGGCGAGCCGCTGCGCGCCGACGCGGGCGCCCTGCGGCACGTCGACGCCGCCGCGCTGCGCGCGGTGTTCCAGAGCAGCCCCGACAACCCCGTGGTGGGCCTGGAGGGCCGCGCTTCGCTGCTGGCCCGCCTGGGCGCCGTGCTCGCCGAGGAAGCCGGCCGCGGTGCCGCGCGCGGCCGGCCGACCGAGGCGCGCCCCGCCCTGCTGTTCGACCGCGTCACCGACTTCGGCCGCTGCGCGAGCGTCGACGCCACCGAGCTGCTCGGCGAGGTGCTGCGCACGCTGGGCCCGATCTGGCCACGCGGCGCGCGCATCAAGGGTGTGGCCGCGGGCGACGTGGGCGCGCACCGCTGGGCCGGCGACGCCCTGCCCGGCGGCGGGCACGACGCCACCACCGGGGGCTGGGTGCCCTTCCACAAGCTCAGCCAGTGGATGACCTACTCGCTGCTGGAGCCGCTGCAGTGGGCCGGCATCCCGGTCACCGGCCTGGGCGGCGAGCACGGGCTCACGGGCCTGCCCGAGTACCGCAACGGCGGCCTGTTCATCGACGGCGGTGTCATCGTGCCGCGCTCGCCCTGGCTGCTGGAGCGCACGCACAAGCCCGAGGACGAGACCATCGTCGAGTGGCGCGCGCTCACCGTGTGCCTGCTGGACGAACTCGCCGTGCTCGTGCGCCGGCAGCTGGGCCGCGACGAGCAGGCGCTGCCCCTGGCATGCGTGCTGGAGGGCGGCACCTGGGCCGCCGGCCGTGCCCTGGCCGCCGAGCGGCGCCCCGGAGGCGCGCCGCCGCTCAAGGTGGAGAGCGACGGCACCGTCTTCTAGCCCGAGCGCCGTGGACAGCGCCCGCGCTCCCTTCGGCCGCCTGCTGCGCCAGGGCCGGCGGCGCGCCGGGCTCTCGCAGCTGACGCTGGCCCTGCTCGCCGACGTGTCGGCGCGCCACCTGAGCTGGCTGGAGACCGGGCGCTCCCAACCCAGCCGGGCCATGGTGCTGCGCCTGGCGGAGCGCCTGTCGGTGCCGCTTCGCGAGCGCAACGCCTGGCTGCAGGCCGCGGGCTACGCGCCGCTGTACGCCGAGCGCCCGCTGTCAGATCCCGCGCTGGCCCCTGCGCACGCGGCGCTGCAGCGCCTGCTCGTCGCCCACGAGCCCTGGCCCGCGCTGGTGGTGGATCGCCACTGGAACCTGCTCGCCCACAACCGCCCGGTGGCCCTGCTGCTCGGAGCGGTGGCGCCGGCACTGCGCGAGCCCCCCGTGAACGTGCTGCGCCTGTCGCTGCACCCGCAGGGCCTGGCGCCGATGATCGAGCACCTGCCGGCCTGGCGCGCCCACGTGCTCGCCCGCCTGGGCCGCCAGGCCACCGCCAGCGGCGACGCCGCGCTGCGGGCGCTGCACGCCGAGCTCTGCGCATGGCCGCTGCCCGGCGGCCCCGGGCCGGCAGCGGCCGAGGCCCCGCCCGAGGACGCCATCGCCGTGCCGCTGGTGCTGCGCACGCCCTGGGGGCGGCTGAGCTTCCTGACCACCGTCACGGTGTTCGGCGCGCCGCACGACCTGACGCTGGCGGAACTGGCCATCGAGACGCTGCTGCCGGCCGACGAGGCCACGGCCGCCGCGCTGCGCACGGCGCTGGAGGCCGCGCCGCTCAGCCCTTGAAGGGGTTGGCGGTGGCGAACCACAGCCCGATGCCCGTGGCGATGATGAACGCGCCGTCGAGCACGCCCACGAGCAGGAACACCTTGCCCTGCAGCGGTTCCATCAGCTCGGGCTGGCGCGCGCTGGCCTCCACGTAGCGGCTGGCCAGCAGGCCGACGCCGAGGCAGGAGCCGACGGCGCCGAGGCCGATCATGTGGCCCACGGCCAGCGGAAGGAGGTCGATGCCGTTCATGGTGGGTGTCCTCGTGGTGCGGGGTCGATGTGGCACCATGCTGGCGCGGCACCGACCCGCCGTCGATGACCTTCGAGGTCATCGCCCCGCCCGAGGAAACGCCCGATGAGCACGCCCGCCCCCGTCACCGTCGTCAGCCACCCGCTGGTGCAGCACAAGCTCACGCTGATGCGCCAGAAGGACCTGTCCACGAGCAGCTTCCGCCGCCTGCTGCACGAGATCGCGATGCTGATGGCCTACGAGGTGCTGCGCGAGATGCCGATGACGATGATCGACATCGAGACGCCGCTGGAGAAGATGCGCTCGCCGGTGATCGAGGGCCGCAAGACCGTGTTCGTGGTGGTCATGCGCGCCGGCGCGGGCTTCCTCGACGGCATGCTCGAGGTGGTGCCGGGCGCGCGCGTGGGCCACGTCGGCCTGTACCGCGACCCCAAGACGCTGGTGGCGGTGGAGTACTACTTCAAGATGCCCGGCGAGATGCACGAGCGCGACGCCATCGTGCTCGACCCCATGCTGGCCACCGGCAACAGCGCCGTTGCGGCGGTGGACCGGCTGAAGGAGACGAAGCCGCGCTCCATCCGCTTCGTCAGCCTGGTGGCCGCGCCCGAGGGCATCGCGAACCTGCAACGGCACCACCCCGACGTGCCCATCTTCACCGCGGCCATCGACCGCGAGCTCAACGACCACGGCTACATCGTGCCGGGGCTGGGCGACGCGGGGGACCGGATCTACGGCACGAAGTAGCTGCCGGCCTCGAAGCGCGGCAGCGCGTCGAGCTCGGCGCGCTCGAACGGCGCGTTGGGGAAGAGCCGCGGATAGTAGAAGGCACGCAGCTCGGCGTGGAAGGCGCGCACGCGGGCCTCGTAGGCGAGCGCGGCCTCGAGGTCGGTGCGGGCCAGGCGCTGCAGTTGGCGCTCCAACAGCACCGGCGGCGCCAGCCAGGCCAGGCGCGCGGCCCAGCGCTCGCGGGTGCGGCGACCCTCGGTGTAGGCGGCCGACAGCGCCTCGGCGCGCTGGTCGCCCACCTGCTGGAAGGCGTAGTACCACTTCCACTCGAACGGCCGCTCCACCGCGCGGTACGGCGCCCACTCGGGGTGGCGCTCGACGAAGGCGTCCATCGTGGCGGCCTTGGGCAGGTCCCAGGCGTCGTTCACGGCCTCGCGCTGCGTGAGCAGGATGTCGGCGCCGGCGGGCAGCGGCACGAGGCGGTCGATGGCGCCGCGGCCGGCGGCCGGCACGATGACTGCCAGCAGCAGCCACAGCGCCACCAGCGCCGCCAGGATCAGCTCGCCCGGCCGCCGCCACGCAGCCACCGCGGCGGCCAGCAGCGTCCAGGCCAGCAGGTGGGCCGCCAGCGCGGCCAGTGCCGCCAGCAGCACCGGGGTCGACGTGCCGGCCAGGGCCGCGGCCCCGGCCAGCGGCAGCGCCGC
>CAIKLM010000095.1 GCA_903828235.1 uncultured beta proteobacterium
CGGCGCGCCGCGCCGCGCCGGCTCGGCCGCGGCCGGCTCGCGCACGAAGAAGCCGCGCTGCGGGCGCGCCTGCACCAGCCCGCGGGCCTGCAGCAGGTCGTAGGCGCCGACCACGGTGCTGGGGCTCACGCCGTGGCGCGCCGCGGCGTCGCGCACCGAGGGCAGCCGAGCGCCCGGCGCCAGCAGCCGCTGCTCGATGCGCTCGGCCAGCCGCGCCGCAAGCTGCTCGGCCAGGCCCGCGCGCGCCCCGCGCAGGGCCCGGGTCAGCTCGGTCGGCGGGGGCGTCTGTGTGGTCGTCGGCATCGGTACAGCAGTAGATCTGTGCGGGAAAGTGTACTGCTGCTGTATTGCTCCGGGCGCCTACACTGCGGGCCGCCATGACCCTGCCGATGCCCTGGTCCGAGTTGACCGCGCTGCTGCTGTTCGCCACCGCGATGGCCTTCACGCCCGGGCCGAACACCACGCTGGCGGCGGCGCTGGCGGCCAACCGCGGCCTGGGGCACGCGATGCGTTTCGTCTGCGCCGTGCCGGTGGGCTGGGGCCTGCTGCTGCTGGGCACGGCGCTGGGCCTGGGCGCGCTGCTGGCCGCTGCGCCGGTGCTGCGCGGCGCCATACAGGCCGCGGGCCTGGGCTACATGCTGTGGCTGGCCTGGAAGCTCTCGCGCAGCGGCGCGCTGCCGCAGGCCGCCGCGGCGGGCGGCGGCGAGGGCTTCAGCGTCGGCTTCGGCCAGGGCGTGCTGCTGCAGTTCGTCAACGTCAAGGCGTGGATGAACGCGCTGCTCATCTGCGCCGGCTGGGTGACCGTGGCCGACCCGCCCTGGGCCCGGCTGGCGCTGGTGCTGCCGCTGATGATGGCCTACGGCTTTGCCAGCAACTTCACCTACGCGCTGGTGGGCCACGCGCTGCGCGGCTGGCTGGCTCACGGGGCGCGGCTGCTGTGGTTCAACCGCGCGCTGGCGGCGGTGCTGGTGGCCACGGCCGCCTGGATGGCGACGCTGTGATCGCCCCTTCGGCCGCCGATGTCACGCGCGGACTGCTGCTCGGCGCCGCCGGCGTGGCCATGTTCGCGATGACGCTGCCGATGACGCGCCTGGCCGTGGGCGACGCCGCGGCGCCGCAGCTCGAACCGGCCTTCGTGACGGCCGGGCGCGCGGCGGTGGCCGGCCTGCTCAGCGTGCTGGTCCTGTGGGCCATGCGCGCGCCGCGGCCGGCGCGGCGGCACGCGCCGTCGCTGCTGGTCAGCGGCCTGGGCACGGTGGTGGGCTTTCCGCTGTGCCTGGCGATGGCGCTGCGCGAGGTGGACGCCACCCACGCCGCGGTGGTGAGCGGCACCATCCCGCTGGCCACGGCGCTGGTGGCGGCGTGGTCGCTGCGCCAGCGGCCGTCGGCGGCCTTCTGGGCCTGCGCGCTGGCCGGCTTCGGCCTCGTGCTGGGCTACGCCGCGTGGCAGGGTGGTGGCCGGCTCCTCGCGGCCGACGCCTGGCTGCTGGGCGCGGTGCTGTCCACGGCCTTCGGCTACGTCGCCGGTGCCCGCGTGTCGGCGCAGATGCCGGCGTCGCAGGTCATCTGCTGGATCCTGGTCTTCAGCCTGCCGTTCACGCTGCCCGCGGCCTTGTGGCTGTGGCCGCAAGGGGCCGCCGCGGTGCGGCCCTCGGCCTGGCTCGGCTTTGCCTACGTCAGCGTGTTCTCGATGTGGCTGGGCTTCTTCGCCTGGTACCGCGGCCTGGCGCTGGGCGGCGTCGTCCGCGTCAGCCAGGTGCAGCTGCTGCAGCCCTTCCTGGCCATCCTGTTCGCGGTGCCGGTGCTGGGCGAGCCGCTGGACCCCGCGGCCGTGGCCTGCGCGCTGGCCGTCATCGCCATCGTGTTCGTCAGCCGCCGCACGGCCGTGCGCGCGGCCGGCGCAGCGGATCCGAAAGGAACCCCATGAAGACGCTCGGCATCCTCGGCGGCATGAGCTGGGAGAGCAGCGCCGTGTACTACCGGCTGCTCAACCAGGCGGTGGCCGCGCGCCGCGGCGGCCTGCACAGCGCGCCGCTGGTGCTGGCCAGCGTCGACTTCGAGACCGTGGCCGAGCGCCAGCGCGCCGGCGACTGGGCTGGCGCCGCCGCGCAGCTTGGCCGCGCCGGCGCCGGGCTGCCTGCATCTCTGAAATCTGGGCCAAGCTGTTAATTGAATTTGTCTCCAATGGATTGGGCTACCTAAAGCTGGACTCTTGATCCTTCGGTATTATGCAAAATAAAACCAACAGAAGAACCCATTTGAAAGAAACCTCGAGATCGTTGTAAAAACAAAAGACCCTAATACACACATAGCCATCTGGTCGCACAGAAGATGCACGATATTGAGGTTGTTCCACTCGTTGTTGCCGCC
>CAIKLM010000096.1 GCA_903828235.1 uncultured beta proteobacterium
GGCCAGCCCCCCGGCGCCTGCGCCGGCCGGCCGCGGCGTGCAGGCGGTGATCGCCGTGCCGCCGCCGGCCCCTGCGCGGGCCGCCGCCACCGCCTACACGGCCTGGACCTTCGGCGAGCTGCCCGAGTTGCTGGAGCTCGACAAGGGTGGCCAGGTGCTGGTGGGCTTCCCGGCGCTCGTGGACAAGGGCGCGCACGTCGAGATCGAGGTCTTCGACGAGCCCGACGCCGCGGCGCAGAGGCACCGCGCGGGCTTTCGCCGGCTGGTGGCGCTGCAGATCCGCGAGCCGCTGAAGTACCTGGAGAAGAACATCCCCGACCTCACGCGCATGGCGGCCCTGTTCATGCCGCTGGGCACGCTCGAGGAGCTGCGCGAGCAGGTCGTGGCGGTGGCGCTGGACCGCGCGTTCGGCGCCGAGCCGCTGCCCACCGACGCCGCCGGCTTCCAGGCCCGGGTGGAAGAGGGCCGCGCGCGGCTGAACCTGATCGCCGCCGAGGTGGCGCGCCTGGCCCTGGCGGTGCTGCTGGAGCACGCCGCGGCGGTGCGCAAGCTGAAGGACGCGCGCCCGCCCCGGGACGTGGCCGACGACGTGGCCGCGCAGCTGCAGCGCCTGGTGCCCAGGCGCTTCCTGCTGGCCACGCCCTGGCCAGCGCTGCAGCACCTGCCGCGCTACCTGAAGGCCGTGGTGCTGCGGCTGGACAAGCTGCGCGGCGACCCCGCCCGCGATGTCGCCCGCCTGGCCGAGCTGAGGCCGCTGGAGTCACGCTGGCTCAAGCGCGTGGCCGAACTGCGCGGCGCCCCGCACGCGCGGCTCGACGAGTACCGCTGGCTGCTGGAGGAGCTGCGCGTGAGCCTGTTCGCGCAGGAGCTTCGAACACCGCAGCCGGTGAGCGTCAAGCGGCTGGACAAGGCCTGGGCGCAGATCGACGCCTGAATCCCCATGCCCCCCGTGGCCTCTGATTTGCGGTTGCGAATCATTCGCATTAAGATCCATTCCCATCACGACACCACCGCCCCGCAGGGGCCGACACCATGCTCGAGAAGTTCCCACCGTTGCGGGCCGCCGCCGTCGCGCTGGCCCTGGTCGCCACCACCGCCGCCTGGGCCCAGGATCGGGTGCTGAACCTGTACTCGGCCCGCCACTACCAGACGGACGAGGCGCTGTACGCCAACTTCACCAAGGCCACCGGCATCCGCATCAACCGCGTCGAGGCCGATGACGCCGGCATCCTGTCGCGCCTGAAGGCCGAGGGCGCCGCCAGCCCGGCCGACGTGGTGCTGCTCGTCGACGCCGCGCGCCTGTGGCGGGCGGAGCAGGACGGCCTGTTCCAGCCCGTGAAGTCGGCCGTGCTCGAGCAGCGCATCCCGCCGCAGCTGCGCGGCGGCGAGACCGCGCAGGGCGCGCAGTGGTTCGGGGTCAGCACCCGCGCCCGCGTGCTCGTCATCGACAAGGCGCGCCTGAAGCCCACCGACGTCGACCGCTACGAGAAGCTGTCGTCGCCCGCGCTGAAGGGCCAGATCTGCAGCCGCAGCGGCTCGCACCCCTACAACCTGAGCCTGTTCGGCTCGGTGCTCGAAACCGCCGGCACGGCAGCCACCGAGGCGTGGATCCGGGGCGTGGCCGCCAACCTGGCGCGCGACCCCAAGGGCGGCGACACCGACCAGATCCGGGCCGTGGCCGCCGGCGAGTGCGCCGTGGCCATCACCAACACCTACTACTACGCGCGGCTGATGAGGTCCAACCGCCCCGAGGACAAGGCGGTGGTCGAGCGCACGCAGGTGGTGTTCCCCAACCAGGCCGACCGCGGCACGCACGTCAACGTCAGCGGCGCCGCGGTGGCCCGGCACGCGCGCAACCGCGACGCGGCGGTGGCCTTCCTGGAGTACCTGGCGTCCGACGCGGCCCAGCGCATGCTGGCCGACGGCAACAACGAGTACCCGGTGGTGGCCAGCGCGCGCACCGAGAACCCGGCGCTGCTGGCGCTGGGCCGCTTCAAGGCGGAGACGGTGCCGATTGCCAAGGTCGGTGCCAACACCGCCCAGGTGCAGCAGATGCTGGACCGCGCCGGCTTCAAGTGATCCCGAAGGCCAGCAGGGCCTGGTCGAGGCCGCCCTGCTGCACCGACACCCGCGCGCGCTCGCGAACGGCCGGCTTGGCGTGGAAGGCGATGGAGCAACCTGCCGCGCTCATCATCGGCAGGTCGTTGGCGCCGTCGCCCACGGCGATGCAGCGCTCGGCCGGCAGGCCCAGCAGCTCGGCCAGTTCCAGCAGCACGCGGCGCTTCTCGGCGCCGTCGACCACCGTGCCCCAGGGGCGCGGCACCAGCCGGCCGCTGAGGCGGCCGCCCTCGACCTCCAGCACGTTGGCGCGCGCGAAGTCCAGCCGCAGGCGCGCCTTCACGCGATCGGCGAAGAAGGTGAAGCCGCCGCTGACGAGCAGCGTGCGCAGGCCGGCCTCGCGGCAGGCCGCGACGAAGGCCTCGACCCCGGGGTTCAGCGCCAGCCGCTGCGTGTAGACGGCCTCCAGCGCCTCGGCCGGCACGCCGCGCAGCAGCGCCAGCCGGCGCGCCAGGCTCTCGGCGTAGTCGGCGATCTCGCCGCGCATCGCGGCCTCGGTGATGGCCGCGACCTCGGCCTTGCGGCCGGCGGCGTCGGCGATCTCGTCGATGCACTCGATGCTGATCAGCGTCGAGTCCATGTCGAAGGCGACGAGGCCGAAGTGCTGCAGCGGGGGCGGCGCGGGACCGCGCACGACGACGCCGGGCGCCACTTCGCGCGGCGCGGCGTCGGCCGCCGGGGCCGTGGGGGCAGGGGTGTCGGGGGAGGCCGGGGTCATGGGTCGATGATGCCAGCGTGGCTCAGAGTGTGAGAGGCCATCCAATGCGCCCGCGCTGGGGTGTGCAAGGGCCCTGAGCTAGGTGTGGCGCGACGCCCGCACGCCTGTGCGGGCTAGCGACACAACGACGCGCAGGGCCCTTGAACACCCCAGCCCTTCGGGTAGGCCCCCAGAACAGCCCCACTCGTCGTTGCGACGCCTCGCCGGGTCCCCGACCCGGCTTCGTTTCGCGCCTAGATTGGGGCTGTTCTGGGGGCCTACGCGGGTGCATTGGATGGCCTCTCACACTCTCAGGCCGTCGCGGCCAGCGGCTGCCCCAGGTGGCGCAGCAGGTCGCGCAGGTAGTGCGCGCGGTCGGCCGGCTGGCTGATCTCGCGCTCGATGCGCAGCTTGTCGTTGCCAGCCAGCCGGATGGCGCGGTTCTTCTGCACCAGCTCGATGATGCGGCGCGAGTCCACCGGCGCCTGCGGCCGGAAGGTGACGCTCATCAGCTTCGGGCCGGCGTCGATCTTCAGCACGCCGTAGGGCCGCGCCAGCACGCGCAGCCGGTGCGTGTCGAACAGCGTCTGGCCCTGGGCGGGCAGCTTGCCGAAGCGGTCGGTGACCTCCTCGAGCAGCGCGTCGATCTGCTCGGGCTTCTCGGCCGTGGCGAGGCGTTTGTACAGGTTCAGCCGCGTGTGCACGTCGCCGCAGTAGGCGTCGGGCAGCAGCGCTGGCGCGTGCAGGTTGATCTCGGTGGTGGCGTTCAGCGGGTTCAGCAGGTCGGGCTCGCGGCCAGCCTTCAGCGAGCGCACGGCCTCGGCCAGCATGTCGTTGTAGAGCTGGAAGCCCACCTCCATCATGTTGCCGCTCTGGTTCTCGCCCAGCACCTCGCCGGCGCCGCGGATCTCCAGGTCGTGCATGGCCAGGTAGAAGCCGCTGCCGAGCTCTTCCATGTCCTGGATGGCCTGCAGCCGCTGCGCCGCCTGCTTGGTCAGGCCTTCCACGTCGGGCACCAGCAGGTAGGCGTAGGCCTGGTGGTGGCTGCGGCCCACGCGCCCGCGCAGCTGGTGCAGCTGCGCCAGGCCGAACTTGTCGGCGCGGCTGATGACGATGGTGTTGGCACTGGGCACGTCGATGCCCGTCTCGATGATGGTGCTGCACAGCAGCAGGTTGTGCCGCTGCGCCACGAAGTCGCGCATCACGCGCTCGAGCTCGCGCTCGGGCATCTGGCCGTGCGCGACCGCGATGCGCGCCTCGGGCAGCAGCTCGGCCAGCTTCTGGCGGCGGTTCTCGATGGTCTCGACCTCGTTGTGCAGGAAGT
Source organism: uncultured beta proteobacterium (assembly GCA_903828235.1). Lineage (GTDB taxonomy): Bacteria > Pseudomonadota > Gammaproteobacteria > Burkholderiales > Burkholderiaceae_C > Rubrivivax. Next base: position 4,140 of record CAIKLM010000096.1, read on the forward strand.
AGACCTGCCCGCCGCGCTTCAACTCGCGCAGCACGGCCTCGCGCACGATGGAGTTGCCCTCGGCGCGCACGAAGGTCTTGATGGCCAGCCGGCGCTGCGGCGCGGTGGCGATCACGCTCAGGTCGCGCAGGCCCTCCAGCGCCATGCCCAGCGTGCGCGGGATCGGCGTGGCGGTGAGCGTGAGCACGTCGACCTCGGCGCGCAGGGCCTTCATGGCCTCCTTGTGGCGCACGCCGAAGCGGTGCTCCTCGTCGATGACCAGCAGGCCCAGGCGCTGGAACTTCACGTCGCTGGACAGCAGCTTGTGCGTGCCCACGACGATGTCGACGCTGCCGTCGGCGATGCCGTCGATGGCGGCCTTGACCTCCTTGGCGCTGCGGAAGCGGCTGAGTTCGGCGATCTTGACCGGCCACTTGCCGAAGCGGTCCACCAGCGTCTGGTAGTGCTGCTCGGCCAGCAGCGTGGTGGGCGCCAGAAGCGCCACCTGCTTGCCGCCGTGAACGGCCACGAAGGCGGCGCGCAGAGCCACCTCGGTCTTGCCGAAGCCGACGTCGCCGCACACCAGGCGGTCCATGGGCCTGGGCGAGATCATGTCCTGGATCACGGCGTGGATGGCGGCGCGCTGGTCGGCCGTCTCCTCGAAGCCGAAGCTGGTGGCGAAAGCCTCGTAGTCGTGCGGGCTGAAGCGGTGCGCGAAGCCCTCGCGCGCGGCGCGGCGGGCGTACAGGTTCAGCAGCTCGGCGGCCGTGTCGCGCACCTGCTCGGCGGCCTTGCGGCGCGCCTTGTCCCACTGGCCGCTGCCCAGCCGGTGCAGCGGCGCCTCGTCGGCGCCGACGCCGGTGTAGCGGCCGATCAGGTGCAGCTGGCTCACTGGCACGTACAGCGTCGCCTTGTCGGCGTACTCCAGGTGCAGGAACTCGCTGGAGCCCTCGCCGAGGTCGATGTTCACCAGGCCCTGGTAGCGGCCGATGCCGTGGTTGAGGTGCACGACCGGGTCGCCCACCTTCAGCTCGGACAGGTCCTTGATCAGCGCGTCGACGTTCGACACCTGCTCCTGCTTGCGTCGGCGCCGCGTTTCGCGCGGGGTGGCGAAGAGCTCGGTCTCGGTGACCAGCTGCACCGAGATGCCGGCGTCGGGCTCGTGCCAGTGGAAGCCCTCGGACAGCGGCGCCGCGGCGATGGCCAGCTTCTCGTCGCCCGCCAGGAACTCGGCCAGCGAGTCGACCGCCGGCACGCTGAGGTGGTGATCGCGCAGCAGCTCGATCAGGCTCTCGCGCCGACCCTCGCTCTCGCCGAGCAGCAGCACGCGGTGCGGCGTGGCCCGCGCGTGGTGCTCGAGCTTGCCCAGCGGGTCGGTGCCGCCGCGGTCGATGGCCAGGTCGGGCAGCGGGCGCGCCCACGAGACCGCGGAAGCGGGCTCTTCCGAGCCCGTCACGGCGTCGCTGCCGCGCAGCGACAGCGTGGCGTGCGGCTGCGTGCGCGCGAAGAACTCCTCGGCCGGCATGAACACTTCGGCCGGCGCCAGGATGGGCCGCTCGGGGTCGTGCTGCAGGAAGCGGTGGCGCTCGCGCGTGTCGGCCCAGAAGCGGTCCAGCGCCTCGTCGACCTTGCCGTGCAGCACCAGCGCGGCCTGCCCGCCCAGGTAGTCGAAGATCGTACCGACCGCGTCGAAGAACAGGGGCAGGAAGTACTCGATGCCACCGCCGGCCAGGCCCGCGCCCATGTCCTTGTACAGCCGCGCGCGCGTCGGGTCGCCCTCGATCTTCTCGCGCCAGCGGGCGCGGAAGGCGGTGCGCGCGGCCTCGTCCATCGGGAACTCGCGGCCGGGCAGCAGGCGCACCTCGGGCACGGGGTACAGGCTGCGCTGCGTGTCGGGGTCGAAGGTGCGGATGGAGTCGACCTCGTCGCCGAACAGGTCCACGCGGTAGGGCACGGGCGAGCCCATCGGGAACAGGTCGATCAGGCCGCCGCGCACCGCGTACTCGCCCGGGCTCACGACCTGGCTCACGTGCTGGTAGCCGGCCAGCGTGAGCTGGCCCTTCAGCCGCGTCTCGTCGAGCCGGCTCTTCTGCTTGAAGTGGAAGGTGGTGGCCGCCAGGAACGAGGGCGGCGCCAGCCGCGTCAGCGCCGTGGTGGCCGGCAGCAGCAGCAGGTCCACCGTGCCTTCGTGGATGCGCCACAGCGTGGCCAGCCGCTCGCTGACCAGATCCTGGTGCGGGCTGAAGCTGTCGTAGGGCAGCGTCTCCCAGTCGGGGAACTGCGCCACGCGCAGCCCGGGGTCGAAGAAGGGCACCTCGTCGGCCAGGCGCTGCGCGTCGGCGGGCTCGGCGGTGAAGACCGCCAGGCACTGTCCGGCCTGCGCGTGGCGACGGGCCAGGCGGGCCAGCAGCAGGGCATCGCCCGAACCCGTGGGACAGGGCAGCGTGAAGCGCTTGCCCGGCGCGATGGATGGCAGTTGCATGGCGGCGTCGAAAAAGCAGATCGCCCCGCGGCGCGGGCCGAGGGGCGTGAACGAGGGGCGATTCTAGAATCCGCCCCATGCCCGACGAGCCCCGCTGCCTTGCCCTGGTGCCCTGCGCCGGCGTCGGAACGAGGGCAGGGCAGGGCGGGCCCAAGCAGTACAGCCATCTTGGCGGCCGCAGCGTCGTGGCGCACACGCTGGCGGCGCTGGCCGACTGCCCTGGCCTGCACGCCACGCTGGTGGTGCTGGCGCCCGACGACACCGACTTCGAGCAGCACGCGCCGGCCTTCCGCGGCGAGCGCGCCTGGGTGGCGCGCTGCGGCGGCGCCACGCGCGCGGCCAGCGTCGCGGCGGGCCTCGCCGCGCTGCGCGAGCGTGGCGCCGCCGACGACGACTGGGTGCTGGTGCACGACGCCGCGCGCTGCCTGCTGCGGCCGGCCTGGGTGCAGCGGCTCGTCGACGCCTGCCGGGACGACGCCGTCGGCGGCTTGCTGGCGCTGCCGCTGGCCGACACGCTCAAGGCCGCCGACGCCGAGGGCCGCGTCGAGGCCACGCTGCCGCGCGACGGCAAGTGGCTCGCGCAGACGCCGCAGATGTTCCGCCTGGGGTTGCTGCAGCGCGCGCTGCGCGAGGCCGGCCCCGGCGTCACCGACGAGGCCAGCGCCGTCGAGGCGCTGGGCCTGAGGCCGCGCCTGGTGCCCGGCGAGCTCGAGAACCTCAAGGTCACCTGGCCCGGCGACTTCGCGCTCGCGGCCCGGCTGCTGGAGACACGATGAATCCGTTCGACCTGCGCATCGGCGAGGGCTGGGACACGCACCGCCTGGTCGAGGGCCGGCCGCTGGTGCTGGGCGGCGTCACCATCCCGTTCGACAAGGGCCTACTCGGCCATTCGGATGCCGACGCGCTGCTGCACGCCATCACCGACGCGCTGCTGGGCGGTGCCGGCCTGGGCGACATCGGCCGCCACTTCCCCGACACCGACCCGGCGTTCCAAGGCGCCGACTCCGGCCGCCTGCTGCAGGTGGCGGTGCAGCGCGTGCGCGAGGCCGGCTGGGAGCCGGTGAACGTGGACAGCACCATCGTCGCGCAGGCCCCGAAGATGGCGCCGCACATCGGCGCCATGCGTGCGCGCATCGCGCAGCTCCTGGGCCTGCCGCCCGAGCGCGTGAACGTCAAGGCCAAGACGGCCGAGAAGATAGGCCCGGTGGGCGAGGGCCTGGCCATCGAGACGCGCGCCGCCTGCCTGCTGGCGCGGCGGGCGGCAGGCTAGGAGCCTGCGCGGCAGAAATCCAGGCCCGTGCCGAGGTGCCAAAGGCCGCTGGCGAAGGCGCGCGGCGCAGCCCGGGCCGGCCGCCCGGGCAAGCCGTGCAACGCCCGCCAGCGGCCTTTGGCACCTCGGCCCTGCGGGTTGCGCCCCATTCGGGCCCAGGCGGCGTTGCGCCGCTTGCCTGGGCGTCTAGCCCAGGCTGCGCGCCGCGCCTTGCCTGCATCCCGAATGGGGTGCAACGCGGGCCTGGACTTCTGCCGCGCAGGCTCCTAGGCGGCCAGCGTCTGGGGCGTGTCGTCCGCGTGGGTCACGCGGTTGCGGCCGGTGTGCTTGCTGGCGTACAGCGCGCGGTCGGCCGCGCGCATGGCGGCCTGCAGGTCACCGTCGACCAGCGAGGCCAGGCCGAAGGACAGGGTCACGGTGATCGGCCGGCCGTCCACGACCACCGGATGGGTGGCCACGGCCTGGCGCACGCGCTCGGCCACGGTCCGGCCCAGCGCCGCGTCGGTGTCGGGCAGCAGGGCCATGAACTCCTCGCCGCCCCAGCGCGCCAGCACGTCGTGCTCGCGCAGCGCGGCGGTCATCGCCCGCGCCACCTGGGCCAGGACGCGGTCGCCGGCCTCGTGGCCGTGCTCGTCGTTCACGCGCTTGAAGTGGTCGACGTCGGCCAGCATCAGCGTCAGCGGTTCACCGGCGCGCCGCGCTCGCGAGATCTCGGCCGCGGCGCGTTCCAGGAAGTGGGTGCGGTTGGCCAGCCGCGTCAGCGCGTCGATGCGGGCCAGCTGCCACAGCGCCTGCTCGGCGTGGCGCACGCGCTGGCGGTAGACGCTGGCCACCGCGTACAGCAGGCCGAACACCACGGCGATGTTGAACCAGCGCGCCACCTCCAGCTGCGCGGGGGCCAGGGGGCTCAAGGGCGCCCAGGTCTTGCAGGCCGCGTACAGCGCGGCGTAGCTGGCCAGCAGCAGCGTCGTCATCGCCAGCGCCCGCCGCTGTGGTGAACCCAGCACGATCATGGGCATGAAGAGCAGCAGGAACAGGTGGAAGTCGGCCTCCCAGCCCAGCAGGAGGGAGCCCACGGCCGCATGCCCCACCACCTCGAGCCAGATCAGCACCACGGCGGGCTTGTTGCGCCTGATCCTCAACAGCCACCAGGCGGCCACGTACATCGCCACGCTGGCCAGGTTCAGCAGCGCCAGCGCATTGGCGCCCAGTGCCCCGTAGATCAGCAGGAAGGCCACGTCGATGCTCGCCGCCCAGACGGTGATGCGCTGCAGCATCAGCCAGTAGGAGGCGGCCGACGACATGATCGGGCTCGTGGAGCCGGGGGCGCTCATGGGCGGTTTGTCGTCTTCGACGAGGCCAGCTTGACGGAGACACCCCGGCTCACTGCTGCCGCCTCCGTGAGCCCTGCGCGCCCGGCGGTCCCTCGCCCTGCAGGCGAAGGTGCGCCACGAGGCCGCCCTCGGGCGCGTTGGCCAGCTCCAGCGTGCCCCCCATGCGCTGCATGGCCTTGTCGACGATGGCCAGGCCCAGGCCCGCGCCGGTGGCCGCCGTGCGCGCGGCATCGCCCCGGAAGAACGGGGTCGTCAGCTGCGGCAGCTTCTCGGGCGCCACCCCGGGGCCGTGGTCGCGCACGCTGAGGATGACCCAGGAGCCCGCGGTCTGCGCGCTCACCCGCACGTCGGCGATGCCGGTGTCGGTGCCGCGGCCGTAGCGGCGGGCGTTCTCGAAGAGGTTCAGGAACACGCGCCCCAGCTCGGTCTCGTCGGCCAGCACCAGCAGGTCGCGCGGCACGCGCGAGGTGATCCGGATCTGCGAGGTGTCACGGAAGCCCGCCATCGCCCGCTCGAGCAGCGTGGCCACGTGCACCACCTGCAGCTCGGTGTCGCCGGGCCGGGCGTAGTCCATGAACTTGTCGATGATGGCGTCGAGCTGGTCGATGTCCAGCGCCATGTTGCGGCGCGCCTCTTCGTCGGCCACGCTCATCTCGGTCTCCAGGCGCAGGCGGGCCAGCGGCGTGCGCAGGTCGTGGCTGATGCCGGCCAGCATGACGGCGCGGTCCTCCTCCACGCGCGCCAGCTCGCGCGCCATGCGGTTGAAGCCGCGGTTGACCTCGCGGATCTCGATGGTGCGGGTGTTCTCGTCGAGCTGCGACTCGAGGTCGCCGTCGCGGATGCGGCTGGCCGCGAAACTGAGCTGCTTCAGCGGCCGGTTGATGAGCCGTGCGGTGATCACCGATCCCAGCAGCGTGACCAGCAGCGCGATGCCGAGCCACAGGGGCCACGGCCCGGTGGCCGGCGGCGGGCGCTGCTCGCTCGCGGCCTGCATCCAGAACCGGTCCTGGCCGACGCGGAAGCCCACCCACGGGCCGGGCTGCCCGTCGACGCTGCCCGCCAACTCGGTGTCGGGGCCCAGGGCGGCGCGCAGTTCGGAGCCCAGTCGGCGCGAGAAGCTGTCCACCTCGAAGGGCTCGACGCGGTCGTCGGCCCGGCGCGGCAGCAGGCGCGACGGCGGCTGGTCCATCGCCTTGAGCAGGGCTGCGCGGCTGCCGCCGTCGGCGAGCGACAGCGCCCCGCTCGCCAGGTTCACCAGCCGCGCGACCCGCTGCGACTCCTGCAAGGCGCGCGGCTCGAACTCCATCGCGCGCAGGGTCTGCACCCAGGCGAACACGCCACCCGCCAGCAGCATGACCAGCAGCAGCAGGGTGCGCCAGAAGAGGCTGAAGCCAGGTGTGCCGGACACGCGGGTGCGTTCAGCGAAGGCCAGCCCGGCACCGCCACCGCCGGGCCGGATAGAGCTCTCGAGGTGAGCGGAAGCGGGCGCGGGGCGTCAAGCCGGGCCCCTAGGCGCCGCCGTCGGGCACGAACACGTAGCCCACGCCCCACACCGTCTGGATGTAGCGCGGCTGCGCAGGGTCGGGCTCGAGCATCTTGCGCAGGCGGCTGATCTGCACGTCCAGGCTGCGGTCGAAGGGCTCGAACTCGCGGCCGCGCGCCAGCTGCGCCAGCTTGTCGCGCGACAGCGGCTGCCGCGGGTGGCGCACCAGCGCCTTGAGCATGCTGAACTCGCCGGTGGTCAGCGCGATCTGCTCGCCGTTCTTGCTGAGCTTGCGCAGCGAGAGGTCGAACTCGAAGGGGCCGAACTGGACGACCTCCGGCTCCTTGCTCGGCGCGCCCGGGGCTTCCGGGGAGGGGCGACGCCGCAACACGGCGTGGATGCGCGCCAGCAGTTCTCGCGGGTTGAAGGGCTTGGGCAGATAGTCGTCGGCGCCCACCTCCAGGCCCACGATGCGGTCGACGTCCTCGACCTTGGCCGTGAGCATGATGATGGGCGTGAGGTCGTTGCCCGCGCGCAGGCGGCGGCAGATGCTCAGCCCGTCCTCGCCGGGCAGCATGAGGTCCAGCACGATGAGGTCGACGCTCTCGCGCGCGAGCAGGCGGTTCAGCACCTTGCCGTCTTCGGCCAGCAGAACGTCGAATCCCTCCTGACTGAGGTAGCGGCGGAGCAGGTCGCGGATGCGCGCGTCGTCGTCGACGACCACGATGCGGTCCGGGCGGGCGTTGGCCGTTGGGCTCATGGGAGCTCCCGATTTGTAACAGCGGCATTGTTGCAGCCGGGTCCGCCCGGTCACGCTGAGGAAAGCGGGGTTCTGACCCGCCGTTACAAGTCTTGCAGGGCGCGCCCGGCGCGAGCCGGGAGCCCGCCATCGCGCACACTGGCGGGCCCGCAACCCACCGGAGTGCCCCGATGCCTCGACACCCAGTCCGCCGTCTTGCCGCTGCGACCATCCTGGCCACGCTGGCGGCCGTCACGGCCGCCCGCGCGCAGGCCCCGGGGCTGCCGCCACCGCCGCAGAACGTGGTGTCGCTGTCGGCCACCGCCAGCGCGCAGGTGCCGCAGGACTGGCTGACCGTGGTGCTGGCAACCACGCGCGAGGGTGCCGATCCGGCGGCGCTGCAGGCGCAGCTGAAGCAGGCCCTGGACGCCGCCCTGTCGGAGGCCCGCCGCGCCGCCGCCGGCCGCGAGCCACAGGCGCTGGAGGTGCAGACCGGCGGCTTCTCGCTGAGCCCGCGCTACGGGCGCGACGGGCGCATGAGCGGCTGGTCGGGCCGGGCCGAACTGGTGCTGCAGGGCCGCGACACCGCGGCCATCGCCCAGCTGGCCGGGCGGATCCAGACGCTGAGCGTGGCCAGCACGGGCTTCTCGCTCTCGCGCGAGGGGCGCGAGAAGGTCGAGTCGCAGGTCGTCGCCGAGGCGATCGCGCGCTTCCGCACGCGCGCCGACGAGGTCGGCAGGGCCTTCGGCTTCGGCACCTGGTCGCTGCGCGAGGTGAACGTGCAGACCGACTCGCCCATGGTGCCCCCGATGGCGCGCATGCGCGTGGCCGCGGCCATGGCCCCCCCGGCCGACGAGCCGTTGCCGGTCGAGGCCGGCAAGGCCACGGTGTCGGTCACGGTCTCCGGCAGCATCGCGCTGGCGCCCCGCTAGCATCTCCGCATGAGCACCCCGATGTCGCCTTCCGGGCCGAACCTGCACCACGTCACCTGTTCCAGCACGGCCGGGCTGCACCGCATGGCCTACTGGGAGTGGGGCGACCCGGCCAACCCGCGCGTGCTGGTGTGCGTGCACGGCCTGTCTCGGCAGGGGCGCGACTTCGACACGCTGGCGCGCGACCTGGCCACTGACTACCGCGTGGTGTGCCCCGATGTGGTGGGCCGCGGTCGCTCGGACCGGCTGCTCGACCCGCGCCTGTATGGCGTGCCCACCTACGTGGCCGACATGGTCACCCTGGTGGCGCGGCTGAACGTGCCCGAGGTGCACTGGGTGGGCACGTCCATGGGCGGCCTCATCGGCCTGGCGCTGGCGGCCCTGAAGGGCACGCCGATCACGCGGCTGGTGCTCAACGACGTGGGCCCCGTCATCGAGCCCGGCTTCATTCCGCGCATCCTCGGCTACCTGGGCGTGCCGGTGTTCTGGCGCACGCTGGAGGAGGCCGCCGACGCTACCTGGGCCGTCTCGCGCGGTTTCGGCCCGCACACGCGCGAGCAGTGGCTCGAGCTCACCCGCCACCAGCTGGTGCCCGACGAGCAGGACGACGGCCACGGCCACCGCGTCGCCGGCTTCAAGCCGCACTACGACCCGGCCATCGCCGTGCCCGTGCGCGCCGCCACGCCCGAGGCCGCCGCGGCCGGCGAAGCCATGCTGTGGCACCTGTACGACCAGATCCAGTGCCCCACGCTGCTGCTGCGCGGCGCCGACAGCGACCTGCTGAGCCCCGCCACCGCGGCCGCCATGGCCGCGCGCGGCCCGCGCTGCCAGGTGCACGAGCTGCCCGGCGTCGGCCACGCGCCCACCCTGGTGGCCGCGGACCAGCGTGAGCGGGTGCGCCGTTTCCTGCTGGGACCGTGAAGCCGGGCGACGACAGCGGCGCGCCCGAGGCGGGCGCCGCGGCCATCGTCCACCTCGCCAGCTCCGCAGCGCCCGAGGCCGCCGGGGCCGATCCCGTGCAGCGGGCCCGCGCCTTCGCCGAGCCGCTGCTGGCCGGGCAGCCGCTGGACACCGGCGAGGACGCGCTGGGCCATGCCGACGGCGTGGCGGCGGTGCTGCGCCAGATCGGCGCCGCGCCGGCCCTGGTGGCGGCGGCCTACCTGGTGTACGCCGGCGACTACCTGCAACGCCCCGAGGAGGTCGTGCGCAAGGCCTTCGGTGCCAGCCACGCCAGCCTGGTGATGCTGACGCGGCAGCTGGTGCAGGTGCAGCGGGCGGCCCGCGCGGCGCTGCCCGGGGGCGCCCGCGCCGAGCAGACCGAGCGCGTGCGCAAGATGCTGCTGGCCTTCTCGCGCGACCTGCGCGTGGTGCTGCTGCGGCTGGCCTCGCGGCTGCAGACGATGCGCTGGTTTGCGGCCTCCCGCACGCCGTGCCCGCCGATGCTGGCCACCGAGACGCAGGAGGTCTTCGCGCCGCTGGCCAACCGCCTGGGCATCTGGCAGGTGAAGTGGGAGCTCGAGGACCTCTCGTTCCGCTTCCTGCAGCCTGCGGACTACCAGGCCGTGGCGCGCCAGGTCGACCAGACGCGCCGCGAGCGCGAAGCCAGCGTGCGCGCGGCGCGCGAGCGGCTGCAGGCGCTGCTGGCCGCCCAGGGCATCGCCGCCGACGTGCAGGGCCGGCCGAAGCACCTTTACAGCATCTGGAAGAAGATGCAGGGCAAGGGCCTGGCCTTCGAGCGCGTGTTCGACGCGCGGGCCCTGCGCGTCATCGTCGACGACGTGGCCGCCTGCTACGCCGTGCTGGCGCGCGTGAACGAGGCCTGGACGCCCGTGGACGGCGAGTTCGACGACTACATCGCGCGCCCCAAGCCCAACGGCTACCAGAGCCTGCACACCGTGGTCTCCGACGTCGACGGCCGGCCGCTGGAGGTGCAGATCCGCACGCGCGCCATGCACGAGCACGCCGAGCACGGCGTGGCCGCGCACTGGATGTACAAGGAAGCCGGCGCGCGCGGCTACGCCGGCGTGGTGGCCAGCGGCGACTTCGAGGACCGCGTGGCCGAGGCGCGCAAGGCCGTGCTGCGCGAGCTGCTGGCCTGGGAGCGCGACTTCTCGGCGCCCGACCGCGGCGCCGCAGCCTCGCCCGACGGCGCCTTCGCGGACCGCGTCTACGTGTTCACGCCCCAGGCCACCATCATCGACCTGCCCGCCGGCGGCACGCCGGTGGACTTTGCCTACGCACTGCACACCGAGCTGGGCCATCGTTGCCGCGGCGCGCGTGTCGACGGCAGCATGGTGCCGCTGAACACGCCGCTGCGCTCGGGCCAGACGGTCGAGGTCGTCTCCGCCCGGGAGGGCGGGCCCTCGCTCGACTGGCTCAACCCAGAGCTGGGCTACCTCGCCAGCCCCCGGGCCAAGGCCAAGGTGCGCGCGTGGTTCAACGCGCAGGCGCTGGCGCAGACGGTGGCGCGCGGCCGCGAGGCCGTGGAGAAGCTGCTGCAGCGCGAGGGCCGCACCGCGCTCGAGCGCGACCAGCTCGCCGCGCAGCTGGGCTTCCGCGATGCCGAGGCGCTGTTCGAGGTGGTGGGCAAGGACGAGTTCTCGCTGCGCACCATCGAGAACCTGCTGCGCCCGCCCGGGCCCGCGCCGGCCGACGAGCCCATCGCGCTCAAGCCCTCGCGCAGCGGCGGCGGCAAGGGCGGCGTGCTGGTGGTGGGCATGGACTCGCTGCTCACGACGCTGGCCCGCTGCTGCCGCCCAGCGCCGCCCGACGCCATCGCAGGCTTCGTCACGCGGGGCAAGGGCGTGGCCGTACACCGGCGCGACTGCAGCAACCTGCGCCAGATGGCCGCCACCTCGCCCGAGCGCGTGATCGAGGTCGAGTGGGGCCGGCCCGCCGGCGACCGGCCGGCCGTCTACCCGCTGGACGTGGTGGTCGAGGCCGCGGACCGTCCGGGCCTGCTGCGCGACATCAGCGAGGTCTTCGCCAAGGACAAGGTGAACGTGACGCAGGTGCACACCCAGAGCGCCCGCGACCGCTCCAGCGCCTGGATGACCTTCACCGTCGAGGCGCCCGACACCGCCCGGTTGGCCGCCGTGCTGGCGCAGGTGCGGCAGGTGCCGGGCGTTCGTCACGCCCGACGCCGCTGAGCGCCGCGCGGCGATGTATACTGCAGGGCTCTTCCAGGCGCTTAGCTCAGCTGGTTAGAGCACCACCTTGACATGGTGGGGGTCGGTGGTTCGAGTCCACTAGCGCCTACCAGGATCCACACCCAGCCGGGTGCCGCCTTCAGGCGGCACCCGGCTGTCGTTTGTGCGACCGGATGGGCCGCTTCCGGCCGTCGTGGGGCGGGCATTCAAGCCCGGGCCCGGGATGCCGATAGCCCCGGGATCGTCACCCGACCCCTGGAGATTCGATGAGCCCGACCCCCGGCTTCGCGCCTGCCGAGCCGCCTGCGCGCGTGCGCGACGACATCACCAGCGACCGCATCGTCCTGGCCGCCATCGGCGCCGTCTGGGCTGCGGCTGTGTCCTACGGCATCGCCTTCGGCGTCGGCACCGGGCTGGCGCTGGGAGTCGGGCTGCTGCTGATGGGCGTGGCCGGGGCGGTGTCCGCGGTGGGCCGCAGCGGCCCGGTCAGCCAGGTCGGATTGCCTGCGCTGGGCATGGCGATGGTGGGCCTGCTGATCCACGTGGCGCGCGGGCACGCCGAGGCCCACTTCGCGGTGTTCGCCTTCATGGCCGTCACCGTCGTCTACCGCCGCGTGCTGCCGGTGATCGCGGCGGCCGCCACGATCGCGGTGCACCACCTCAGCTTCAACTACTTCCAGGCCTGGGGCTGGGGCCCGGTCTGCTTCACCGAGCCGAGCCTGATGCGCGTGATCGAGCACGCGCTGTTCGTCGTCGCCCAGGCCGTCGTGTTGGTCGTGATGGCGCGCCGTGCCGCGGCCGACGAGCGCGTGAGCTCGCAACTGCAGCAGATCGTCAACCGCCTGGTGACCGAGGACGGCAGCGTCGACTTCAGCCGCATCAGCGTCGCCCGCCCCGAGCCCGCCACGAAGCAACTGCTCGACGCGCTGAACAGGGTGCAAAGCACGGTGGCGCAGGTGCGCCAGGGCGCGCTCGAGATCAACAACGCCGCGGCCGAGATCGCCAACGGCACCACCGACCTGTCCAGCCGCACCGAGCAGTCAGCCGGACGATTGCAGAAGACGGCCAGTTCGGTGGAGGAACTGTCCGGCACGGTGGCGCAGACGGCCGCGTCGGCGGCCGCGGCCAGTCGCCTTGTCGGCGACGCGACCCATCGTGCCGAGCGCGGCGGCGAAGCGGTGCAGAGCGTCGTGCAGACCATGACCGGCATCCACGGCAGCTCGCAGCGGATCGCCGACATCATCGGCACGATTGACGGCATCGCCTTCCAAACCAACATCCTGGCGTTGAACGCCGCGGTCGAGGCGGCCAGGGCTGGCGAGCAGGGCCGGGGCTTCGCCGTCGTGGCTGCCGAGGTGCGAAGCCTCGCGCAGCGCTCGGGCGAGGCGGCGCGCGAGATCAAGGCGCTGATCCAGGCCAGCGTCGAGCAGGTGCAGGCGGGCACCCAGCGCGTGGGCGAGGCGGGCACGGCGATGCAGGACATCGTCAAGGCGGTTCACGAGGTGCGTGCCGTGATCGACGAGATCGCCGCCGCGGCCTCGGAGCAGGCGCAGGGGCTGCGCCAGGTCAACGGGTCCGTGGCCGAGATCGACGGCGTGACGCAGCAGAACGCGGCGCTGGTGGAGCAGTCGGCGGCAGCGGCCACCAGTCTGCGCGAGCAGGCGCAGCGCCTGACCGCGGCCGTGAGCGGGTTCCGGCTCGCCGCCGCAGGCGGTTGATCAGCGTGCGGCCGGGGCCGGCCCTGCGGCCGCTTCGCGCACGGCCGCCACGATGTTGACGTAGCCGGTGCAGCGGCACAGGTTGCCCTCCAGCGCGTGCACGATCTGCGATTCCGTCGGGTGCGGTTCCTCGGCCAGCAGGGCCGTGGCGCTCATCAGCATGCCCGGCGTGCAGTAGCCGCACTGCAGGCCGTGGCAGCGGCTGAACGCCTGCTGCAGCGGGTTCAGGCTGCCGTCGGGCGCGGCCAGGCCTTCGACGGTGGTGACGGCGCGGCCGTCGCACTGCAGCGCCAGCAGGTTGCAGCTCTTGACGGCCTGCCCGTCCAGCAGCACGGTGCAGGCGCCGCACTGCGCCGTGTCGCAGCCCACGTGGGTGCCGGTGAGTCCCAGGTCCTGGCGCAGCAGGTGCACCAGCGTCTGTTCGGGCGGCACGTCCAGCGGGTGGGGGCGGCCGTTCACGGTGAGAAGAAGGCGTGGCATGGCGCAGATTCTGGGCCGAAACCCGGCGCTCCGCCGAAGCCGCGGCCCCTTTGCACCGGCCGGCAACGGAATCGTGGCCTCCCCGGGCGAAGGGGCTGCCGGGCGGTTAGGCTTCGCGCTTCGCCAGAACTCCTGCCGTGCCCGGGCCGCCGAGCCCACTCCCATCATGCTTCGTTCGACTATCCCGACCCCGGCCGCCGAGGCCGCCCTTCGCCGGCCCGTGGCGCTGGCCGCCGCCCTGGTGCTGCTGACCCTGGCCGGCTGCGGCAAGCCTGACACCCCGGCGGGCGGCACCACCGCGACCGCCGCCTCGGCCCCTGCGCGCGCCGGGGCCCCGAAGGCCGTCCCCGTGCTGCTGCTGGCCCCCGAGGACGTGCGCACCGTCGACGCCACGCTGCGGGCCACCGGCCCGGTGATCAACGGATCGCTGCAGCCCGAACGTCGCGCCGACCTGCGCGCCGAGGTCGCGGCCACGGTGCAGCAGGTGCTCAAGGACAACGGCGAGACGGTGCGCGCCGGCGACTTGCTGGTGCGCCTGGACGACACCGCCATCCGCGAGAGCCTGGTCTCGGCCGAGGAGACCGTGCGGGCCGCCACGCAGGCCCTCGAGCAGGCCGAGCGCCAGGTGGCGCGCCTGCGCACGCTGCAGGGCCAGGGCATGAGCTCGATGCAGGCGCTGGAAGATGCCGAGGTGCGCCGCAACGGCGCCAACAGCGAACTGGTGGCGGCCCGCGCCCGCGTGGCCACCGCGCGCCAGCAGCTGCGCCGCACCGAGGTGCGCGCGCCGTTCGCCGGCGTCGTCAGCGGCCGGCAGGTCTCGGCCGGCGACACAGCGCAGGTGGGCCGCGAGCTTGTGAAGGTCATCGACCCCGGCAGCCTGCGCTTCGAGGGCCTGGTCTCGGCCGACCGCCTGCAGGAGCTGAAGGTCGGCCAGTCCGTGAGCTTCCGCGTCAACGGCTTCGGCGACCGGCTCTTCACCGGCAAGGTGCGGCGCATCGACAGCGCGGCCAACGCCACCACCCGCCAGGTCGCGGTGCACGTGAGCTTCGACAAGGCCGCCGACGCGCCGCGCGTGGCGGGCCTGTTCGCCGAGGGCCGCATCGAGACCGGCGGCGCCCAGCAGCTGATGCTGCCCGAGGGCACGGTGATCCGCAGCGGCGACAGCGCCCACGCCTGGAAGCTGGGCGAGGGCGTGCTGAACAAGGTGGCGCTCAAGCTCGGCGAGCGCGACCCGCGCAGCGGCGAGTTCCCGGTGCTGTCGGGCCTGGCCAGCGGCGACCGCGTGCTGCGCAGCCCGGCCAGCTCGCTGGTGGACGGCCAGAAGTTCGAGTTCGCCAAGCCGGCGGCCACGGCTGCCGCATCCGCGCCGGCGGCCGCCCCGGCGGCCTCGCGCTGAGCCGGGCCTCGCCGCCCCACGGAGACCGCCATGTTCCTGTCCGACTTCAGCGTCAAGCGGCCCATCGCGATGATCGTGCTGATCATCGCGTTGATGGGCCTGGGCCTGCTCGCTCTGTCCAAGCTGCGCGTGAACAACCTGCCCGACGTCGAGCCGCCGGTGCTGGTGGTCAACATCACCTACCCCGGCGCCAGCCCCGAGACGGTGGAGCGCGAGGTCGTCTCGCGCATCGAGAAGTCGATGCAGAGCATCTCGGGCGTCGACCGCCTGTCGAGCACGGCGCGCGAGGGCAGCGCGCAGTTCGTGCTGGTGTTCGATTTCGACAAGAACCTCATCGAGGCCGCCGACGAGGTGCGCAACGCCATCGCCGCGGTGCGCTACAAGCTGCCCACCGAGATGCGCGAGCCCATCCTGCAGCGCGTGGACCCCACGGCGCAGCCGGTGATGCAGGTGGCGCTGAGCTCCAGCGTGCTCGACCACGCCGAGATCTCGCGCCTGGCCGAGGACCAACTCGCCGACCGCTTCCGCGCGCTGCCCGGCGTGGCGGTGGTCACCGTCAATGGCGCGCTGCGCCGCGAGCTCAGCGTGCTGCTGCACGCCGACAAGCTGCGCCAGTACTCGGTGTCGGTCACCGAGGTGGTGGCGGCGCTGCGCGCGCAGAACGCCACCGCGCCCGTGGGCAAGGTGCGCGGCACGCTCGAGGACCAGAGCATCCGCCTCGTCGGCCGCCTGGAGAGCCCCAGCGAGTTCGGGCGCATCGTCGTCAAGCGCCGGGGTGACGAGCTGGTGCGGCTGGCCGACGTGGCCACCGTGCAGGACGGCTACGCCGAGGTCACGTCGCGCTCGATGCGCAACGGCAACCCCAACGTCAACATCTCGGTGTCGCGCACGCGCGAGGCCAGCACCGTGAGCATGGCCGACGCCGTGCGCGCCGAGACCGCGAAGATCGCCCAGGGCCTGCCCGCCGGCACGACGCTGGAGATCGTGCAGGACGGCGGCCGCAACGCCGAGAACAGCCTGTACAACGTGACGCACGCGCTGGTCTTCGGCGCCGGGCTCACGGTGTTCGTGGTCTACATGTTCCTGAACTCCTGGCGCAGCACGCTGATCACGGCGCTGAGCCTGCCCACCAGCGTGCTGGCCAGCTTCATTGCGGTGTGGCTGTGCGGGTTCTCGCTGAACTTCATGAGCCTGCTGGGCCTGAGCCTGGCCATCGGCGTGCTCATCGACGACGCGATCGTGGTGCGCGAGAACATCGTGCGCCACATGGAGATGGGCGCCGACCGCATCACCGCCGCGCTGGTGGGCACCAAGGAGATCGGGCTGGCGGTGGCCGCCACCACGTTCTCGATCGTGGCGGTGTTCATCCCGGTGGCGTTCATGCCGGGCGTCTCGGGGCAGTGGTTCGCGCCGTTCGCGCTCACCGTGGTGGCCTCGGTGATGGTGAGCCTGTTCATCAGCTTCACGCTCGACCCCATGCTCTCGGCCTACTGGGGCGACCCTCCGGGCCACCACGACGCGCCGAAGAAGGGCATCAGCCTGTGGCTGAAGCACTTCAACGAGTGGTTCGACCACCAGTCCGACCGCTACGGCCACGTCATCGCCTGGGCGCTGCACCACCGGCGCTGGATGGCGGCATTCGCCGTCCTCAGCATGGTGGCGGCGGTAGGGCTGCAGGCCAAGTGGGGCGGCAGCAGCTTCCTGCCCGCGGCCGACGCCGGCACCCTGGCCATCGACGTGCGCACGCCCGCGAGCACCAGCCTGGAGTACGCGCGGCTGAAGGTCGAGGCCGCGGCCACGCTGGCGCGCACCGTGAAGGAGACGGTGGCCACCAACAGCCAGGTGCGCGTGGGCGGCGGCCGCATCTACGTGGACATCGGCAAGAGCACCGAGCGCAAGCGCGGCGCGCCGGCCATCGCGGCCGAGCTGCGCACGCTGATGGCGCGGCTGGTGGGCGCCGAGTACGTGGTGCTCGAAGACCTGAACATGGGCGCGCAGAAGCCGGTGCAGATCCGCTTCACGGGCGAGGACTCGCGCAAGCTGCTGGAACTGACCACCGAGTTCATGGCGCGGCTGCGCCAGGTGCCGGGCGCGGTGGACGTCGGCCTGTCGGAGCAGGACCCGCAGAACGAGCTGCAGATCGAGCTCGACCGCAGCCTGGCCAACACCCTGGGCATCAGCGTCAACGACGCGGCGCAGGCGCTGCGCGTGGCCTTCGCGGGGGTGGAGGTCGGCGACTGGGTCGATCCCACCGGCGAGGCGCGCGACGTCGCCGTTCGGCTGGCCCCGGAAGACCGTGTCGACGCCGCCAACATCGAGCGGCTGCCCATCACCGTGACCGGCAGCAACATGATGGTGCCGCTGGAGCAGATCGCCACCGTCACCATGGGCAAGGCGCCCAGCCAGATCCAGCGCGAGGACGGGCAGCGCACCATCACGGTGGCGGCCAACGTGCAGGGCCGCAGCCCGGGCGAGGTGACGGCCGACGCGCGCCGCATCGCCGCCGAGATGAACTTCCCGCCCGGCTACGGGCTGCAGCTGGCCGGCGCCTCGCGCGACCAGCAGGAGGTGTTCTCGGCCATGGGCACCGCGCTGATCATGGGCGTGGCCCTGATGTACCTGATCCTGGTGGTGCAGTTCGGCAGCTTCACGGCACCGCTGGCGGTGATGCTGTCGCTGCCGCTGTCGCTGATCGGCGTCGTCGTGGCGCTGCTGATGGTGGGCAGCGGCCTGAACCTGATGAGCTTCATCGGCGTTATCATGCTGATGGGCCTGGTGGCCAAGAACGCCATCCTGCTGCTGGACGCGGCGCGCGTGCTCGAGGCCGAGGGCATGGACCGCGAGTCCGCGCTGATGGCCGCCGGCCGCAAGCGGCTGCGACCCATCCTGATGACCACCTTCGCGCTGGTGGCCGGCATGGTGCCGGTGGCGGTGGGCATCGGCGAGGGCGGCGAGTTCTACCGGCCGATGGCGGTGGCCATCATCGGCGGCGTCATCACGAGCACCTTCCTGACGCTGCTGGTGATCCCGAGCTTCTACGACTCCATCGAGATCGCGCGCGAGCGCATGGTGGCCAAGTTCCAGCGCCGCGCCGAGCGCTTCAATCCCTTCCTGGCCTTCGTGCAGACCTTCGTCGAGGCGGTGCTGACGCTGGTGTTCCTGCGCCTGCTGTGGCGCGGGCTCGCCGCGCTGCTGCGCCGGCTGCTCGGCCGCGGCAAGCCGCCCGTGGCGCCGACGGCGGGCTACGGGAGCGCGGCCGACTGATGGAGGCGTCGCCGAGGCTGCTGGCCGAGGTCGAGGCCGTGGCCGAGGAGGCCGCGGCGCTGATCCTCGAGGTCTACGCCACCGACTTTGCCGTGCTGGGCAAGGCCGACGCCTCGCCGGTGACGGTGGCCGACGAGCGCGCCGAGGCGCACATCGTCGCTGCGCTGCAGCGCCTGGCGCCCGGGGTGCCGGTGGTGGCCGAGGAGGCTGCCGCGCGCGGCGAGGTGCCCGCCGTGGGTGCGCGCTTCTGGCTGGTGGACCCGCTGGACGGCACGCGCGAGTTCGTCTCGCGCAACGGCGAGTTCACGGTGAACATCGCGCTGGTGGAGGACGGCTCGCCGGTGCTGGGCGTCGTGCAGGTGCCCGTGCAGCGGCGGCGTTACGCCGGCCTCGTGGGGCAGGGCGCCTGGTGCGAGGACGCCGAAGGCCGCCGTGCCATCACCTGCCGCGCCGTCCCGCCCGCGGGCGAACTGGTCGTGGCCAGCAGCCGTTCGCACGGCGACGAGGCGGCGCTGCAAGGCTGGCTGGCGGCGCAGGGCCTGGCTGGACGGCCGCTGCGGCACCGGGCCACCGGGTCGTCGCTGAAGTTCGGGCTGCTGGCCTGCGGCGAGGCCGATCTGTACCCGCGGCTGGGCCGCACCATGGAATGGGACACCGCCGCCGGCCACGCCGTGCTGCGCGCTGCCGGCGGCGAGGTGTGCACGCTCGGCGGCGCGCCGCTGCGCTACGGCAAGCCCGGCTTCGAGAACCCGCACTTCGTCGCCCGCGGCGCCGCCTGAGCCAGGGCCACGGGGCAAACCCGCGCGGGGTAGCGCCGGGGGGCTGCTAGGATGCCCCGCATGCCGACCCGCCGCGAGCCGCCCGACCCCGCCGCCGGCTCGGCCGATGCCGGCCCCGTGGGCGTGCGGGTGCTGAAGAAGTACCCCAACCGGCGGCTCTACGACACCCGCACCAGCAGCTACATCACGCTGGTCGACGTGAAGAAGATGGTGCTCGCGCAAGAGGCCTTCGAGGTGCGCGACGCCAAGTCCGGCGAGGACCTCACGCGCAGCATCCTGCTGCAGATCATCCTCGAGGAAGAGAGCGGCGGCGTGCCGATGTTCTCCGCGGCCACGCTGGAGCAGATCATCCGCTTCTACGGCCACTCGATGCAGGGCGTGATGGGCCAGATGCTCGAGCAGAACCTCAGCCAGTTCGCCGAGATCCAGAAGCAGTGGCTGGCCGGCCAGCCCGGCGTCGTGCAGACGCTGATGGAAAGCTACGCCGAGCAGGGCCGCAAGCTGATGGAGCAGATGCAGCGCGGCGGCGGCCTGTTCCCCGGCATGTTCCCGCCCTCGCGCTGAAGCAGCGGCGCGGGCCGGCCGCGCGGGCTGCTCCACAATCCCGGCATGACCGACACCACCGCGGCCGCCGAGCCGCCTGGCGCCGTGCGCGCGCCCACCATCGGCTTCGTCTCGCTGGGCTGCCCCAAGGCGCTCACCGATTCCGAGCTCATCCTCACGCAGCTCAGCGCCGAGGGCTACGCCACCAGCAAGCGCTACGAGGGCGCCGACCTGGTGATCGTCAACACCTGCGGCTTCATCGACGACGCCGTCAAGGAGAGCCTGGACACCATCGGCGAGGCGCTGGCGGCCAACGGCCGCGTCATCGTGACAGGCTGCCTGGGCGCGAAGCAGGCCGACGACGGCGGCAACCTGGTGCGGCAGGTGCACCCCAAGGTGCTGGCCGTCACGGGCCCGCACGCCACGCAGGAGGTGATGGACGCCGTGCACCGCCACGTGCCGCGGCCGCACGATCCCTTCGTGGACCTGGTGCCCGAGGTGCGCGCGCAGTTCCGCGGCGACCCCGCCACCGGGGCCGGCATCAAGCTCACGCCGCGCCACTATGCCTACCTGAAGATCAGCGAGGGCTGCAACCACCGCTGCACCTTCTGCATCATCCCCAGCTTGCGCGGCGACCTCGTCTCGCGCCCGGTGGGCGAGGTACTCAACGAGGCGCGGGCGCTGTTCGACAGCGGCGTGAAGGAACTGCTGGTCGTCAGCCAGGACACCAGCGCCTACGGCGTGGACCTGCAGTACCGCACCGGCTTCTTCGACGGCCGTCCCGTGAAGACGCGCCTGACCGAGCTGTGCGAGCAGCTGGCCCGGCTGGCCGAGCCCCACGGCGCGTGGATCCGGCTGCACTACGTGTACCCCTACCCGCACGTCGACGAACTGCTGCCGCTGATGGCCGACGGCCGCATCCTGCCCTACCTCGACGTGCCGCTGCAGCACGCCCACCCCGACGTGCTGCGCCGCATGAAGCGCCCGGCCAGCGGCGAGAAGAACCTCGAGCGCATCGCCCGCTGGCGCGCCGCCTGCCCGCAGATCGTGGTGCGCTCCACCTTCATCGCCGGCTTCCCGGGCGAGACGGACGCCGAGTTCGAGCACCTGCTGGCCTTCGTGAGCGAGGCGCAGATCGACCGTGCGGGCTGCTTCGCGTATTCGCCCGTGAAGGGCGCCGCGGCCAACGAGCTGCCGGGTCTGCCGCCGGCCGAGCTGCGCGAGGAGCGGCGCGCGCGCTTCATGGCGGTGGCCGAGGCCGTCTCGGCCGAGCGGCTGCAGCAGCGCGTGGGCGCCACCATGCAGGTGCTGGTCGACCACGCCCCGGCGCTGGGCCGCCGCGGCGGCGTGGGCCGCAGCTACGCCGACGCGCCCGAGATCGACGGCACCGTGCGCCTGCTGCCGCCGGAGAAGGCCAGCCGCACGCTGAAGGTGGGCGAGTTCACGCGCGCCCGCATCGTGGCCACCGAAGGGCACGACCTGGTCGGGGTGCCGGCATGAGCGATCTCTCCACCGCGCTGGTGCACGACGACTACGAGCCGCCGGCCGGCTTCCGCGCGCCGCAGCCGGGCATCTTCAAGGCCAGCACCGTCATCTTCCCGAACGTGGCGGCGCTGCGCTCGCGCGACTGGCGGCGCCGCGACGGCTACACCTACGGGCTGCACGGCACGCCGACGACCTTCCTGCTCGAGGAGCGCATCGCCCGGCTGGAGGGCGGGCGACACGCCGTGCTGGTGCCCAGCGGCCTGGCGGCCATCGCGCTGGTGGGGCAGGCGTTGCTGTCGCCGGGCGACGAGGTGCTGCTGCCCGACAACGTCTACGGCCCGAGCCGCGAGTTCGCGCGCCACGAGCTGGCGCGCTGGGGCGTGACGCACCGGCCGTACGACCCGCTCGACGCGGCGGGCTTCGCGGCCCTGATCGGCCCGGCCACGCGGCTGGTGTGGCTGGAGGCGCCGGGCTCGGTGACCATGGAGTTCCCCGACCTCGCCGGGCTGGTGGCGGCGGCGCGGTCGCGCGGCGTCGTCACGGCGCTGGACAACACCTGGGGCGCGGGCGTGGCCCTGCGCGGCTTCGGGCTGGGCATCGACATCGTCATGCAGGCGCTGACCAAGTACCCCAGTGGCGGCGGTGACGTGCTGATGGGCTCGGTGGTGACGCAGGACGCCGCGCTTCACGAGCGCATCAAGCTCACGCACATGCGGCTGGGCCTGGGGGTGGGCGCGAACGACGCCGAGGCCGTGCTGCGCGGGCTGCCTTCGATGCCGCTGCGCTACGCCGCGCAGGACGCGGTGGCGCGGCGCCTGGCCGCCTGGCTGGCCACGCAGCCGGCCGTGGCCCAGGTGCTGCACCCGGCGCTGCCGGGCTCGCCGGGCCACGAGCACTGGGCCCGCCACTGCAGCGCCGCGGCCGGGCTGTTCTCGGTGCGCTTCCGCCGCGACATCGACGCCGCCCGCGTGCACGCCTTCTGCGACGCGCTGCGCCTGTTCAAGCTCGGCTACAGCTGGGCCGGGCCGGTGAGCCTGGTCGTGCCCTACGACCTGAACCCGATGCGCGGCGCAGCTGCCGCCGCCGACGCTGCGGCGGGCACCGAGCTCGTGCGCTTCTCGGTCGGGCTGGAGTCGGCCGACGACCTGCAGGCCGACCTGGCCCAGGCCCTGGCGTCGATGGGCGGCTAGGAGCGTGGCTCAGCGCCGCGTGCCCTTCTGCAGCAGCGCCACCAGCAGGCGCTCGGCGGGCTGGAAGTCGGGCCGCCGCGCCAGCAGCGCCTGCAGCGCGGCCACGGCCTCGTCGCTGCGCCCGGCGTCGGCCAGTTCCAGGATGCGGTCGTAGGCTTCCCAGGCGGCCGCCGCATAGGCCACGCCCGGCGTGGCCGACCCGCCCAGGGCGCGCGCGAGCCGGCGATTCAGCGGCTCCACCTGCTGCATCACGCCGGCCAGCGCGCCGGTGAATTCGTCGGCCGCCAGCAGGCGCGAGCTGGCCGTCTCGACCACCCGCACGTGCACCTGCACCTGCTCGCTCAGCACGACGAAGCCGCCGAACACCATGCGCGCCGCGCCGACGATGCGGCCCAGCCGCAGCCGAGCCTGCGCGTCGGCCAGCTCGGAGGCCGCGAGCTGCTGCTCGGCCAGCAGCTCGCGCAGGCGGTGGCGTTCCACCACGGGCAGGCCCGGCACGCGCAGCAGCTGGGCGGTCAGGTTCTCGGGCAGGGCGCGGCGCAGGAACTCGCCGGCGCCGAGCAGCGGCGACTGGTTGTCGAAGTCCCACACCGCCACGGCCGGCAGCGCGGGCGCGGGCTGGGCGACCAGCCGGCCCGGGGCGGTGGCCGCGCAGGCGGCCAGCGCGGCGAGCGCGGCCCGGCGCCTCATTCGGGGCGGGCGACGACGACGCGCTGGTTCCGCGACAGCGGGCCCTGGCGCTCGGCCACGCGGGCGTAGGCCAGCTGCTCCTGCACCTCGGTGACGGTCAGGCGTGCCACGCGGGTGTCGCGGTGGCCGAGCACGCGCCCGCCCAGCTCGATCGGGGCCCCGCGCTCGACGACGTGGAAGGCCTGCCCGGCCCGCACGCCGTGGCGCTGGCCGAGGTTGATGACGACGCGGTCGTCCTCCACCAGCGCGATGCGGCCGCGCAGGGGGTACTTCTCCTGCAGCGTGGCCGCGATCTGCTGTGCGATGGCCGCCGCCAGCGCCGCCGGGTTGCCGCCGCCGGCCTGGCGTTCGGCGCGCACCATGGCCAGCTGGGTGGTCTCGGTGTCGATGGCGCGCACCGAGGCGGCCAGGCCGCCGGGCTCGTGCGTCATCACGCCCGAGACGATCAGCCGCGCAGCCAGCAGCCGCCCGAGGCGGACCTGCGTGTCCGGGTCGGCCAGTTCCGAGGCGCCGAGCCTGGCCTCGGCCAGCACCTGGTCGAGCAGTCGCCGCTCCACCAGCGTGTGGCCGCGCGCCTGCAGCTCGCGGATCAGCTCCTGCTGCACCAGCACCTCCAGGCCGATGCGGCCGGCGGCGCCGGGCAGGGCCTGGTCCTGGAAGGGCAGCACGCTCAGCGCCATCACCGGCGAGGTCCAGTCGTCGGGCGTGCCGGCGGCGGCGGGTCGCGGCGGCGGGTTGCGCAGGCGCGCCACCAGCTCGCGGACGCTGGCGTCGATCGCCGCGTGGCGCGCGCGGTCCTGGCCTTCCGCCACCGACTCCTTCAGCTGCCGCAGCAGCGCGATCGTGATGGCATCGCCGGGATCGAGCGCGTTCGCGCGCTCCAGCAGCGCCTGCGCGCGCGGCCACTGGCCGCCTTCCTGCAGCGCGACCGCCAGGTTCGACAGCGCCTGCACCGACTGCCGGTCGAGTCGCGCCGCGCGCTCGTAGGCGGCCTGCGCGGCCTGGGGGTCCCGGTCGCGCTGCGCGTTGCCCAGCGCGACCAGCGCCTGCGACTTCTGGAACGAGAAGTCGGCCACCGTGCCGTCGTCGGCCGCCTGCCGCAGCGCGGCCTGTGCCGCCGCGGCGTCGCCCCGCGCGGCCAGCGCACGGCCGCGCGTCAGGTAGGCGGCGCCGCGGGAGGGCGCGCGGGCGATGATGTCGTTGGCCGCCTGCAGCGCGCCGGCCGTGTCGCCCCGCGCCAGCAGCGCCTCGGCCAGGCCCTCCTGACCCATCAGCGCCACTTCGGAGTGGGTGTCGCGGGCCAGGGCCTGGAACAGGCGCTCGGCGTCGTCGAGCTGCCGCCGGCGCAGCAACTCGTGGGCCCGCTCCGCGCGCGCGATGTGCTCCAGGGCCGGTGGCGGTGGCAGCGTGGCCGTCGCCGGGCGGGCCGCGGCGGGCGGGGGGACGAAGAAGAAGTCGCCTTCCAGCGAGGTGTTCTCCCAGGGCACCTGGCGGCCGTTGGAGTCCAGCCGCACGCCCAGGCGCACGCGCTTGAACACCTCCTCGATCGGCAGCCCCGGCTTCTCGATGTTGGCCAGCAGGTGCTGCGTGTACAGGCCGTGGGCACCCTGGCCGTCGCTGGCGACGCTGCCGGGCGCGGTGGCGAAGGCCACCAGCGAGCCGATCGGCGCGTCCATCGAGCCCAGCCCGCCACCGGCGCTGCGGCTGGCGCGCGCGAACGGGTTGTCGCGGCAGGCGTCGAGGATGACCACGTTGACGCGGTTCTTCGCCGACTCCATCTTGTCGAGCACCATCTGCACGTCGACAGCGCGGAAGGGCACCTCGTCCTCGCGGCGGATGTCCTCGCCCACGGGCAGCAGGAAGTTGCGGCCCTTGATCTGCACGCCGTGCCCCGCGAAGTAGAAGAGCCCGGCGCCGCCCCCCTTGAGCCGGTCGCCGAAGGCCCTGATGGCCTCGTTCAGCTGGCGCTGCGTGGCGTCGAGCCGCAGGTCCACGGTGAAGCCGGCCTTGCGCAGCGCGGCAGCCACCGCCCGCGCGTCGTTGGCCGGGTTGGACAGCGGGGCCTGGGCGTAGGCGGCGTTGCCCACCACCAGCGCGTGCCGGGGCTCGGCGACGGTCGCCCGCGCCGGCCCGATGAACAGGGCGAGCGCGACGACCAGCAGCAGCGCCACCAGGCCGTGCAGGGCACCCGCCCGGGGCGCTGCTCTGGGGTGTGCGGCGGGTGTCGGCGTGGCCATGGAGTTCCCCCGGGGCGCGGGCAGGCCCCTCGGGCGGCCATGCTACGGCGGTGGCCGGTGCTGGCAACCGGCGTGCAGGGGATGCCGCTCAGCCCGATCGGCCCGGCGACGACACCTTGTGCCGCATCAGCCGGCCCTTCTCGCGCTCCCAGTCGCGCTTCTTCTCGTCCTCGCGCTTGTCGTGCTGCGCCTTGCCCTTGGCCAGCGCGATCTGCGCCTTCACGCGCCCGCCCTTGTAGTGCAGGTTCAGCGGCACCAGCGTGAAGCCCTTCTGCTCGACCTTGCCGATGAGGCGTCGGATCTCCTGCTTGTGCATCAGCAGCTTCTTGGTGCGGTCGGGCTCGGGCAGCACGTGGGTGCTGGCGCTGCGCAGCGCGTTGATGCGGCAGCCGATCAGGAACAGCTCGCCGTCGCGGATGTGCACGTAGCCGTCGGTGAGCTGCACCTGCCCGGCGCGGATGGCCTTGATCTCCCAACCGGACAGCACCATCCCCGCCTCGAACTGCTCTTCGATGGCGTACTCGTGGCGGGCACGGCGGTTCTCGGCGATGGCACTCATGCAGCTTCAGGTGGGGGCAGGGGTGCCTCTCTACAATCCTTGGATTCTCCATGAAGCATGTCCGCAAGTCCGTGCTGCTGTGGTACTCGCCGGTCGAGATGTACGCGCTGGTGACCGACGTGCAGCGCTACCCCGAGTTCCTGCCCTGGTGCGACCGCGCCGAGCTGCTGCAGTCGCACGACGATGGCGTGACGGCTCGGCTGGGCCTGCACTACATGGGCGTGCGCCACGCCTTCACCACCCGCAACGTGCAGCAGGCCCCCGAGCGCGTGGCCGTGCAGCTGGTGGACGGGCCCTTCTCGCGTCTGCAGGGCGAGTGGCTGTTCCGGCCCCTGGGCCGGCCGGGCAGTGGGCAGCAGGCCTGCAAGATCGAGTTCGACCTGCGCTATGCCTTCGCGAGCCCGGCCCTCGAGACCGTGGTCAGCCCGGTCTTCGACCGCATCGCCAACACCTTCGTCGATTCCTTCGTGCGGCGCGCGGAAGACGTCTATGGCGCCCGCTGAGCCGCCCGGCCCGCTGCGCGTGGAGGTGGCCTTGGCGGCCGAGCCGCGCCGGGTGGACTGCGTGGCGCTGCAGCTGCCGCTGGGCAGCACGGTGGCCGACGCCGTGCAGGCCAGCGGCCTGCTGCCGCGCCACGGCCTGGCCGGGCTCGATGGTTTGGCGCTGGCGGTGTGGGGGCGCGCGGTGAGCGCCGGCTCGGCGCTGCGCGACCGTGACCGCGTGGAAATGCTTCGCCCGCTGCAGGTGGACCCGAAGGAATCACGCCGGCTGCGCTATCGCAGCCAGGCCGAGCGGCGCGCGGGCCGGCGCCGCTGACGCAGCGCCGCTCAGCGGCAGTCGGAGGCGATGACCTCGCGCGCGCGCTGCGCCTCCTGGGCGCGGGCGGCGTCGTCGAGCACCTCGCGCTCGCCCTTGTCGTTCATGCGGGCGATGCGCTGGCCGGAATCGAGCGCGGCCAGGTGGTTGCGCGCGTTGCGGCAGTTCTCGGCCCGGCGGGCGGCGTTGCGCTCCTCCTCGGCCTTCATCTTGGCGGCCTTCTCTTCCTCGGCGGCGCGCCGGCGCGCCTGCACCTCGCGCTCGAGCGCGGTCACCGGTGCCGAGGCCTGCGCCGCGGTGGCCGTGCCGGCGGCGGGTGCCGCCGCGGCGGCCGCCTGGGCGCGCTGCGCCGCTGTGTTGGGGCGGCCGAGGATGTCCTTCTCCGGCACCTCGCGCGGGGGCGGGCGGTCGCTGACGGTGATGCGGCCGTCCTTGTCGCGCCACTTCCACTGCGCGTCGGCCGGAAGGGCGGCCAGCAGCGTCAGGGATGCAAGGGCCAGCGCGAACACCGCCCGCGCGCGGGCCGAAAGGGGTGGGGACGAGAGGGCGGGGATCGAGCGCATGGTGGCAACCCGTGGGCGACCCGACGAGTGTACGGCGAGCCCCGCGTCGGCCGTGATCGGGGCGTTCCTATAATTCGCTTTTGCGTCTGGAGCCCGACTCCCCATGCGCCTACTCGGCAAAGCGCTCACCTTCGACGACGTGTTGTTGGTGCCGGCCTACTCGCAGGTGCTGCCGCGCGACACCCGGCTCGCGACCCAGCTCTCCCGCAACATCGCGCTGAACCTGCCGCTGGTCTCGGCGGCCATGGACACCGTCACCGAAAGCCGCCTGGCGATCGCCATCGCCCAGGAAGGCGGCATCGGCATCGTGCACAAGAACCTCACGCCGCGGCAGCAGGCGGCCGAGGTGGCGCGCGTCAAGCGCTACGAGAGCGGTCTGCTGCGCGACCCCATCACGGTGACACCCGGCACCCCCGTGCGCGAGGTGATCGCGCTGTCGCGGCAGCACGGCTTCTCGGGCTTCCCGGTGCTGGAGGGCAAGCGCGTGGTGGGCATCGTCACCAACCGCGACCTGCGCTTCGAGACCCGCCTGGACGCCCCGGTGCGCGAGGTGATGACCCCCGGCGAGCGGCTGGTGTGGGTGCGCGAAGGCGCCAGCCTCGAGGAGGGCAAGGCGCTGATGCACAAGCACCGCCTCGAGCGCGTGCTGGTGCTGTCCGACGACTTCGAACTGCGCGGCCTGATGACGGTGAAGGACATCACCAAGCAGACCGACTTCCCCAACGCCGCGCGCGACGCCATGGGCAAGCTGCGCGTCGGTGCCGCCGTGGGCGTGGGCGAGGGCACCGAGGAGCGCGTCGAGCTGCTCGTCAAGGCCGGCGTGGACGCGCTGGTGGTCGACACCGCGCACGGCCACAGCCAGGGCGTGATCGAGCGCGTGCGCTGGGTCAAGCGCCACTTCCCGCAGGTCGACGTCATCGGCGGCAACATCGCCACCGGCGCCGCCGCACTGGCGCTGGTGGAGGCCGGTGCCGACGCCGTGAAGGTGGGCATCGGCCCGGGCAGCATCTGCACCACGCGCATCGTGGCCGGCGTGGGCGTGCCGCAGATCATGGCCATCGACAACGTGGCCACGGCGCTGCGCGGCAGCGGCATCCCGCTGATCGCCGACGGCGGCATCCGCTACAGCGGCGACATCGCCAAGGCGCTGGCCGCCGGGGCCGGCACGGTGATGATGGGCGGCATGTTCGCCGGCACCGAGGAGGCGCCGGGCGAGGTCATCCTCTACCAGGGCCGCAGCTACAAGAGCTACCGCGGCATGGGCTCCATCGGCGCGATGAAGGCCGGCTCGGCCGACCGCTACTTCCAGGAGAGCGACGAGACCGTCAACCCCAACGCCGACAAGCTCGTGCCCGAGGGCATCGAGGGCCGCGTGCCCTACAAGGGCAGCCTGGTGGCGATCGTGCACCAGCTGGCCGGGGGCGTGCGGGCCGCCATGGGCTACTGCGGCTGCGCCAGCATCCCCGAGCTGCACGCCAAGGCCGAGTTCGTGGAGATCACCACCGCCGGCATCCGCGAGAGCCACGTGCACGACGTGCAGATCACCAAGGAAGCGCCGAATTACCGTGCCGAGTGACCCCGGCGCCGCCGCGCCCGTCGTGGCAGCGGCGTCGCGGCCGGCCGCGATGCGCTTCATCATGCTGGTGGTGCTGCTGGACATGATGGCGGTGGGCCTCATCGTGCCGGTACTGCCGGCCTGGGTGGGCCAGTTCACGAGCAGCCCCGACGAGCAGGCCGCCGCCTACAGCCTGGTGACTTTCTCGTTCGCGCTGGCCAGCTTCATCGGCGCGCCGCTGCTGGGCGCGCTGTCCGACCGCTTCGGCCGACGGCCCGTGCTGCTGCTGGGCTTCTGCGGCCTGG
Organism: uncultured beta proteobacterium; assembly: GCA_903828235.1. Classification (GTDB taxonomy): domain Bacteria; phylum Pseudomonadota; class Gammaproteobacteria; order Burkholderiales; family Burkholderiaceae_C; genus Rubrivivax. The sequence continues at coordinate 33,088 of CAIKLM010000096.1, forward strand.
CCGTCAACTTCTTCTGGACGGCCGCGGCCACCACGCTGTGGATGCTGGTGGCCTCGCGCGTCGTTGGCGGCGGCATGCAGGCCAACGCCGCGGTGGCCAACGCCTACGTGGCCGACATCACCCCGCCCGAGGAGCGCGCACGCCGCTTCGGGCTGCTGGGCGCGATGTTCGGGCTGGGCTTCATCCTGGGCCCGGCCCTGGGCGGCGTGCTGGGCGCCATCGACCTGCGGCTGCCGTTCGTGGTGGCCGGCGTGCTGGCGCTGGCGAACCTGGTGTACGGCTACTTCGTGCTGCCCGAGTCGCTGCCCGCCGAGCGCCGTGCGCCGCTGGACTGGAAGCGCGCCAACCCCATCACCTCGCTCAGGGCGCTGGCGCAGCTCAAGGGCGTGGGGCTGCTGGTGGCGGTGCTGTGCGCGGGCTTCCTGGCGCAGTTCATCCTGTACACCACCTGGGTGCTCTACAACACCTTCAAGTTCGGCTGGGGGCCGGCGCAGAACGGCTGGTCGCTGTTCGCGGTGGGCATCGTCTCGGCCTTCGTGCAGGGCGTGCTGCTGTCGCGGCTTCTCAAGCGCTTCACGCCGCAGCGGCTGGCGCTGATGGGCATGGCCTCGTCGACGCTGGCCTTCACGCTGTGGGGCCTGGCCTCCGAAGGCTGGATGGTCTACGTCGTGATCTTCGCCAACGTGCTGGGCGGCGTGGTCGCGGCCTCGCTGCAGAGCGTGATCTCCAGCGCCGCCGACGCCAGCGAGCAGGGCCGCACGATGGGGGCCGTGAGCTCGCTGTCCAGCCTGATGGCCGTGGTGGCGCCGCTGATCGGCCCGCCGCTGCTGGCCGTGGTCTCGCACCTGCCGCAGGGCGACTGGCGCATCGGCGCGCCGCTGTTCGTGTGCGCTGCGCTGCAGGCCCTGGCGCTGGGCCTGGCGTGGTGGCACTTCCGCGGCCGCCACGCGCTGCCGGCCGCAAATCCACCGCACGCGGTGAAGCCACCATGAACCACGACAAGATCCTCATCCTCGACTTCGGCTCGCAGGTCACGCAGCTCATCGCTCGGCGCATCCGCGAGGCGCACGTCTACTGCGAGATCCACCCCAACGACGTGAGCGACGCGTTCGTGCGTTCGTTTGGCGCCCGGGGGATCATCCTCTCGGGCAGCCATGCCAGCACCTACGAGGAGCAAGACCTGCGCGCGCCGCAGGCCGTGTGGGAAGCCGGCGTGCCGGTGCTGGGCATCTGCTACGGCATGTTCACGATGACGGTGCAGCAGGGCGGTCAGGTCGAGGCCAGCAGCCACCGCGAGTTCGGCTATGCCGAGGTGCGCGCGCACGGCCACACGAAGCTGCTCGATGGCATCCAGGACTTCGCCACCCCCGAAGGCCACTGCATGCTCAAGGTGTGGATGAGCCACGGCGACAAGGTCACCGCGCTGCCGCCCGGCTTCAAGCTCATGGCCAGCACGCCCAGCTGCCCCATCGCCGGCATGGCCGACGAGGCCCGCGGCTACTACGGCGTGCAGTTCCACCCCGAGGTGACGCACACCGTGCAGGGCCGCGCCATGCTCGAGCGCTTCGTGCTCGGCATCTGCGGTGCCCGCCCCGACTGGGTGATGCGCGACCACGTCGAGGAGGCCGTGCAGGCCATCCGCGAGCAGGTGGGCTCGGAGGAGGTGATCCTGGGCCTGAGCGGCGGCGTCGACAGCAGCGTGGCCGCGGCGCTGATCCACCGCGCCATCGGCGAGCAGCTGACCTGCGTGTTCGTCGACCACGGCCTGCTGCGCCTGAACGAGGCCAGGCTGGTGATGGACATGTTCGTGGGCCGCCTGCATGCGAAGGTGGTGCACGTCGACGCCAGCGCGCAGTTCCTCGGCCACCTGAAGGGCGTGGCCGACCCCGAGGCCAAGCGCAAGATCATCGGCCGCGAGTTCGTGGAGGTCTTCCAGGCCGAGGCGAGGAAGCTCGCCAATGCGAAGTGGCTGGCCCAGGGCACGATCTACCCGGACGTCATCGAGAGCGGCGGCGCCAAGACCAAGAAGGCCACCACCATCAAGAGCCACCACAACGTGGGCGGCCTGCCCGAGACGCTGGGCCTGAAGCTGCTGGAGCCGCTGCGCGACCTGTTCAAGGACGAGGTGCGCGAGCTCGGCGTGGCGTTGGGCCTGCCGCCCGAGATGGTCTACCGCCACCCGTTCCCGGGGCCGGGCCTGGGCGTGCGCGTCCTGGGCGAGGTCAAGCCCGAGTACGCGGCGCTGCTGCAGCGCGCCGACGCCATCTTCATCGACGAGCTGCGTGCCACCATCGACCCCGCCACCGGCAGGAGCTGGTACGACCTCACCAGCCAGGCCTTCGCCGTGTTCCTGCCCGTCAAGAGCGTGGGCGTGATGGGCGACGGCCGCACCTACGAGCACGTGGTCGCGCTGCGCGCGGTGCAGACCAGCGACTTCATGACGGCCGACTGGGCCGAGCTGCCCTATGCGCTGCTGAAGAAGGTATCCAGCCGCATCATCAACGAGGTGCGCGGCATCAACCGGGTGGTCTACGACGTCAGCAGCAAGCCGCCGGCGACGATCGAGTGGGAATGATTCGGCGTCTTTCGGGGACTATCGAGGACAGTCGAGAAACGGTCGTAAGTTGTTGATATGTATGGGTATATGTCTGTCGAGATCTATCGAGGACTATCGGGGGGATGAGGCTCGGATTGACGGTAGTTCTGGCGGTAGATCCTGAATGGCTAGGGTCCCCGAAATTACTACCGTCACACCGGATCAAGTCGTGACGGTATAGAAAAAAGAAAAATATCATTCGGCACAAGCACTTAGCGTCTGTGTAGCCGCTTCTTTCGGCTGACGGTAGAATTCTCCGCCAAGGAGGGATCGTCGATGCTGTCAGATGGCACGCTACGAGGGCTGAAGCCCCAAGCTTCGCTCTACAAGGTCGCGGACCGTGACGGGCTCTACGTGGTCGTAACCCCGCGCGGCACCATCAGCTTCCGGATGGACTACCGCCTGAACGGGCGGCGCGAGACGCTCACCATCGGTCGCTACGGCACGAAGGACGGGATCTCCCTGCTGATGGCTCGCGAGCGCTGCATGGAGGCGCGCAAGGCCATCGCGCAGGGCATCTCGCCCGCGCAGGAAAAGCAGCGCGAGAAGAGCCGCCAGGCCGAGGCCCAGACCTTCGGCGAATACACCAAGCGCTGGCTGGCCGAGCACCGCATGGCGGACAGCACCAAGGCCATGCGCAAGACGGTCATCGACCGGGACATCCTGCCGGTCTTCCAGAATCGGCGCATGGCCGAGATCGGGCCTGAGGACTTGCGCGCCCTGTGCGCCAAGATCAAGGGGCGCGGTGCGCCGGCCACGGCCGTCATCGCCCGCGAGATCGTCAAGCTCGTGTTCGCCTACGCGGCCATGCACGGCGAGAAGGCGCCGAACCCTGCTGACGAGGTCGGGCCTTCCTCGATCGCGACCTTCGTGCCGAAGGATCGGGCGCTGTCGCCCTCCGAGATCCGGCTGATGCACCGCCTGCTGGAGACGACAGCGACGCTGCCGACCATTCGGCTGGCCCTGCGCCTTGTGCCCGGCGTCAACTATCCTGAGCTGTCAGCGACAACTATCTTGAGCGGTGCGGTCGGGCGTTGATCTTTGGGTTGGGGTTGCGCTGCGTTGCCGGCGAGCCGGCAACGCAGCGCGGCGTCGGTAGCTGTCCACGTTCATTTCCAGAATGGTCGAGTGATGGACGTGGCGTTCCACGGCC
>CAIKLM010000097.1 GCA_903828235.1 uncultured beta proteobacterium
CCGCCACCGCCGGCCCTGCCGGGACCGCGGCGCCCGCCGGCGGCGCGGCACTGGCCGCATCGGCCGGGCGGTCGGCGCGGTCGCCACGGGCCGGGGCCTCGATCAGCACCTTGCCGGGGGCGGTGCCCTTGGTGATGGCCTGTCGCCGTTCGGCCAGCGAGCCCTGGGCCTGGGCCAGCAGGGGGGCCGTCAGCACCAGCGCGGCCAGCAGCGTGCGGGGGGTGTTCATGGGCCGATCATCGCGCAGCGCGGCGCGGGCCGGTGTTCAGGGTGCCACGCAAGGGTTGCCGCCCCCCGGTGCGCCCCAGGCGCGATGCCCGGCGGTGTCGACGTGGATGCGGCCCGAGGCGTAGCGCCCCAGCCCCATGCGCCAGTCGCGTCCCTGCTCGCGCCAGAAGGCGCACAGCGCGGTGGCGACGTCGCGGCCGTCGCCGGGCGTGAAGTCGATGGCGAAGGCCAGCGCGTGCGCGCTGCGCGGCGCGCCGCCGGCGCAGGCGTTGAGCGCCGGCTCGCGGTATCCCGAGTGCACCTCGATGGCGCCGATGGCGCCGGCCTCGCGCAGCGCCTGAACCAGGCGCAGCACCGACACCACCGCCGGCCACTGGGCCGGCGGCGGCAGCGCCCAGGGCTCGGCGCCGCAGGCCTGCCACGACGAGGCCGAGCGCAGCAGTTGCGGCAGCGGCAGCACCCGATCCACGCCCTCGCGCCGCAACTCGGCCTGCAGCGCCGCCACCGCGTCGGCACGGGACTCGCGCCAGGCACCGAAGCCGTCGTCGGGCGGCGCCGTGGCGCAGCCCGCCAGGGCCAGGCTCAGGGCGGCCGGTGCCGCCAGGGCGGCGTGCGCCACCGCCCCGCGCCGCGGCCGCGCGCTCAGACCGTCACGCTCCGGGCCGTCTCCGCGTACTCCTCGATCTGGTCGAAGTTCATGTAGCGGTACACGCTGGCGGCGTCCTTGTTGATGATGCCCATGGCCTCGTGGTACTCGGCCACGGTGGGGATGCGGCCGAGTTTGCTGGCGATGGCCGCCAGCTCCGCCGACGCCAGGAACACGTTGGTGTTCTTGCCCAGGCGGTTGGGGAAGTTGCGCGTGCTGGTGCTTACCACGGTGGCGCCCTCGCGCACCTGCGCCTGGTTGCCCATGCACAGGCTGCAGCCCGGCATCTCGGTGCGCGCGCCGGCCGTGCCGAAGGCGGCGTAGTGGCCTTCCTTGATGAGCTCGCTCTGGTCCATCTTGGTCGGCGGCGCCACCCACAGCTTCACCGGGATGTCGCGCTGGCCGCCCAGCAGCTTGGCCGCGGCGCGGAAGTGGCCGATGTTGGTCATGCAGCTGCCGATGAAGGCCTCGTCGATCTTCGTGCCGGCCACGTCACTCAGCAGCTTGGCGTCGTCGGGGTCGTTCGGGCAGCACAGCACGGGCTCCTTGAGCTCGTTCAGGTCGATCTCGATCACGGCCGCGTACTCGGCGTCGGCGTCGGCCTCCAGCAGCTGCGGGTCGGCCAGCCAGGCCTCGACCTTCTCGATGCGGCGCTTCAGCGTCTTCGCGTCCTGGTAGCCGTCGGCGATCATGTTCTTCATCAGCACGACGTTCGAGTTGAGGTACTCGATGATCGGCGCCCGGTTGAGCTTGATCGTGCAGCCGGCGGCGCTGCGCTCGGCGCTCGCGTCGCTCAGCTCGAAGGCCTGTTCCACCTTCAGGTCGGGCAGGCCCTCGATCTCGAGGATGCGGCCGCTGAAGACGTTCTTCTTGCCGGCCTTGGCCACCGTGAGCAGGCCCTGCTTGATGGCGGCGTAGGGGATGGCGTGCACCAGGTCGCGCAGCGTCACGCCCGGCTGCATCTGCCCCTTGAAGCGCACCAGCACGCTCTCGGGCATGTCCAGCGGCATCACGCCGGTGGCGGCGCCGAAGGCCACCAGGCCCGAGCCGGCGGGGAAGCTGATGCCGATGGGGAAGCGCGTGTGGCTGTCGCCGCCGGTGCCCACGGTGTCGGGCAGCAGCAGGCGGTTGAGCCAGCTGTGGATGACGCCGTCGCCCGGCCGCAGGCTCACGCCGCCGCGGCTGCTGATGAAGGCCGGCAGCTCGCGGTGCGTCTTCACGTCCACCGGCTTGGGGTAGGCGGCGGTGTGGCAGAAGCTCTGCATCACCAGGTCGGCGCTGAAGCCCAGGCAGGCCAGGTCCTTGAGTTCGTCGCGCGTCATCGGGCCGGTGGTGTCCTGGCTGCCGACGGTGGTCATGCGCGGCTCGCAGTAGGTGCCGGGGCGGATGCCATGGCCTTCCGGCAGGCCGCAGGCGCGGCCGACCATCTTCTGCGCCAGCGTGAACCCGGCCTTCGTGGCCGCCGGGGCCTGCGGCAGGCGGAACACGGTGCTGGCCGGCAGGCCCAGGAACTCGCGCGCCCGGGCGGTGAGACTGCGGCCGATGATCAGGTTGATGCGGCCGCCGGCGCGCACCTCGTCGAACAGCACCTCGCTCTTGAGCTTGAACTCGGCCACCACGGCGCCGTCCTTGCGCAGTTGCCCGTCGTAGGGCAGCACCTCGATGACGTCGCCCATCTCGAGGCGGCTCACGTCCACCTCGATGGGCAGCGAGCCGGAGTCCTCCTGCGTGTTGAAGAAGATCGGCGCGATCTTGCCGCCGAGCGTGACGCCGCCGAAGCGCTTGTTCGGCACGAAGGGGATGTCCTGGCCCGTGGCCCAGATGACGCTGTTGGTGGCGCTCTTGCGGCTGGAGCCGGTGCCGACCACGTCGCCCACGTAGGCCACGAGGTGGCCCTTCTTCTTCAGGTCCTCGATGAACTGCATGGGCCCGCGCTTGCCGTCCTCCTCGGGCCTGAAGGCGGCATCCGGGCGCGTGTTCTTCAGCATCGCCAGGTAGTGCAGCGGGATGTCCGGGCGGCTCCAGGCGTCGGGCGCGGGGCTGAGGTCGTCGGTGTTGGTCTCGCCGGGCACCTTGAACACGGTGACGGTGATGGACCGCGGCACCTCGGGCCGCGTGGTGAACCACTCGGCGTCGGCCCAGCTGCGCATGACCTCCTGCGCGCGGGCGTTGCCGGCCTTGGCCTTGGCCGCGACGTCGTTGAAGTAGTCGAACATCAGCAGCGTCTTCTTCAGGCCCTGCGCCGCGGTGCCGGCCACGGCGGCGTCCGCGTCGTCGAGCAGCTCGATCAGCGGGTGCACGTTGTAGCCGCCCACCATGGTGCCCAGCAGCTCGGTGGCCTTGGCCTTGCCGATCAGGCCGACCGCGAGGTCGCCGTGCGCCACGGCCGCCAGGAAGCTGGCCTTGACCTTGGCCGCGTCGTCCACGCCCGGCGGCACGCGGTGCGTGAGCAGCTCCACCAGGAAGGCTTCCTCGCCAGCCGGCGGGCTCTTGATGAGTTCGATCAGCTCGGCCACCTGCTTCGCGTCGAGCGGCAGCGGCGGGATGCCGAGCGCGGCGCGTTCGGCGGCATGTTGGCGGTAGGCTTGCAGCATGGGGGTTGCTCCGGGGGAAAGCGGTTCGGCGGTGTCCTGCGAAGGGACTGTGCGGGTGCGGGCTGACGTCAGGCTTGGGGCACGATGAGCTTCAGGCCCTTGAAGTAGTCGCGGTAGAAGCTGGCGTCGCGCGTGATGAGCGCGTCGCACTGCATCATGGCGTGGGCGCCGATCAGGAAGTCGGCCACGGTGCGGCTGCGGTGGCCGCCGCGCTGGCGGTAGCGGCGCTGCATCTCGCCGGCCCGAAGGGCGGCCTTGGGCTCCATCGCGCTGTAGCCGATGCCGATGTCCTCGAGCACGTCCATGATCTGCGCGCCGCCCTTGACGGCGGTGCAGACCTCGGCCAAGGCCACCTCGCACAGCACCACCGGGCCCACGTGCAGGGCCTGGCGCAGCGCGGTCGCCGCGGCCTCGGCGTCGCCGCCCTGTCCGCTGACGAGATCGACCAGCACCGAAGAGTCGGCAGCGATCACGCGGCGTCCTCGGGCGGCAGGTAGGGGTCGCCCGGCGCGTGGCCGCGGATGGCCCGCAGGGCGTCGTCGGTGCTGGCGAAGCCGTCGAGCTTGAAGCGGCCGCGCACCCGCGACAGGGCGTCGTCGACGTCCTTGCGCAGCACGATGCGGCCGCCCTCGAGCTCGACCTTGAGCTTGGTGCCCTTGGTCAGGCCCAGCGCGTCGCGCACGGCCTTGGGCAGCGTGATCTGGCCGCGTTCGGCGACGGTGGCCTCCATGGCGGCGCTCCTTCGATTTCAGACGACTTCGGTATGGACGAATCATACATACCGAGAACTTCTTCGTACACCCGCCGCCTGGCCCGTGTCATGATTCCGAAGTCGCGCTGCGGCGGCGCAGCGCACGACGTGACACCACGACGACCAGCCAGGAAGGGCTCCGCGTGAACGACGACACGCCGCGCGAAGACCGCAGCACGCCGCGCCCGGGCGAGCCGGTGTCCGGCAGCCCGGCCGATCCGGCCGGCACGGCCGGCCGCGACAAGTCGGTGCTGCGCCCCATGCTGCGCCAGGGCGCCGACGCCACCGTGGCGCTGGCGCCGGCCGGCAGCCAGCCGCTGCCGCGCCTGCGCCGCGGAGCGGGCGCGTCCGCCGCGACCTTGCGGCCCGGCACCCGGCTGCACGAGTACCGCATCGAGCGCGTGCTGGGCGAGGGCGGCTTCGGCGTCACCTACCTGGCCACCGACGTGCACCTCGACGCGGCCGTGGCCATCAAGGAGTACCTGCCGCAGGACATCGTGTTCCGCGGCGCCGACAGCAGCGTCTCGCCCATGGCCACCGAGCACGTGGCGCGCTACCGCAAGGGCCTCGACGCGTTCCTGGTTGAGGCGCGCACGCTGGCCTCGTTGCGCCACCCTGCGATCGTGCGCGTGGTGCGCTTCTTCGAAGCCCACCGCACGGCCTACATGGTGCTCGAGGTCGAGGGCGGCGAGCCGCTGAAGAACTGGTGGCCCGAGCACCGCAAGATCGGCGAGAAGGGGCTGGTGGAACTGCTGATGCCGCTGCTCGACGGCCTGCAGTCCGTTCACGAGGCGGGCTTCCTGCACCGCGACATCAAGCCCGACAACATCCAGGTGCGCGCCTCCGACGGCAGCCTGGTGCTGCTGGACTTCGGCAGCGCCGGGCAGGCGGCTGGCATGGCGCCCGAGGGCCTGGTGGTGGTGACGCCGGGCTACGCGCCGATCGAGCAGTACGGCCTGGGGGAGCAGGGCCCCTGGACCGACCTCTACGCGCTGGGCGCGACGCTGTACTGGTGCGTGAGCGGCCGCAAGCCGCCCGACGCCGAGACGCGCAAGGCCGATCCCAAGGCCTACGGCCGCGCGGTGGAGGCCGGGCGCGACGTGTACGGCGACGCCTTCCTGAAGGCCATCGACTGGGCCCTGGCCACCGACCCGGCCCGGCGCCCGCGCTCGGTCGCCGAGTGGCGCCAGGCCCTGCTGGCCGACCACCCCGCGGCACAGCGTCGTTTCGAGGCGACGCGCCGCCGAGCCGAGGGGCTCGAGGTTACCCAGGACCTGTCGATGACCGCGCCGTCGCGTGCGGTGCGCAGCCGCGCGCAGCGCCTGCTGCACCCGCGCGACTGGCCGCTGGCCGTGAAGACCGGCCTGGCCATCGCCGCCCTCGGGGTGCTGCCCTTGGCCCTGGTGGCGGCGCTCAACCTGGGCGCGGCGCGCGACGCCGTCGTGGACACCGAGGCGCGCTTCCTGCAGAGCGTAGCCACGCACGCGGCCTCGGACGTGGCCGCCTACCTGCAGCAGGGCCGCGATCAGGCGCGGCAGATCGCCGCCGAGCCCGCGTTCGGCGCCTGGCTCGCCCGGCCCGCCGAGCCCGCGCGCGGCGTGCTGCGCGACCGCCTGCTGCGCCTGGTGCAGCCCGGCTCGGGCGTGCAGAGCGTGATGCTGATCGACGCCGCCGGCCTGGTGGCGCTGGCTTCCGACCTGGGCACGCAGGGCACGAGCCACGCGCTGCGCGCCTACTTCACGCAGCCCCTGCAGGGGCGCAGCCACGCCAGCACGCTGATCGCCGGCAACGCCCTGGGCGCCACCCACGTCGACATCGCCGAGCCCGTGCGCGCGCCGGCCGGCGGCATCGTCGGGGTCATGGTGCTGCGGCTGTCGGGCGACCCGGTGGTCCGTGCGCTCGAGCAGGCGCAGGCCGGCGGCCCGGCCGCGGCGGGCCGCCGGCTCACGCCCTTTCTGGTCGACGGCGACGGCGTCTACATCCACCACGCCCACGCCGACCTGCGCCACCGCAGCCTGCTGCCGCTGCCGGCCGAGCGGCTCGCCGCGATCCGCGCCGACCAGCGCTTCCGGCGCGACGACGTGCCCACGGTGGGCGAGACCGCGCTGGCCGCCGCGCTGCTGGGCGCAAAGGCCGCCGGCGCGCTGGAGTACGCGTCGGCGGTCAGCGGCCTGGACACGGTCGCCGGCTATGCGCCCGTGCGGGGCCACCACTGGGTGGTGGCCGTCGCCGAGGACCGCGGCGCCGTGACGGCGCCCCTGAGCGCGCTGTCGGCCTGGCTGGCCGCCGGCGTGCTGCTGGCGCTGGCGCTGGCCGCTGCCGCTGGGTGGTGGCTGGCCCGGGGCTTCGCCCGGCCGCTGAGGCAGCTCACGCGGGCGCTGTCCGACCTCGAGGCCGGCGACATCGACGACACGCGCCTGAGCTTCAAGCGCGGCGACGAGTTCGGCCAGATGGCGCGCAGCATCAATGCCCTGGCCGGCATCTTGCGGGCCAAGGCCGGCCCGGGCAAGCCCAGGCCCTGAAGCGCCCCGGCCCGTGACCGTGCACCGCGAGACCCTCCGCGACGATGACCGGCGCCACCCCGCCGGGGCCGTCGGCGCGGGGCTGGCCCGCGCCGCAGTCCGCGCCCTGGCGGCGCTGGGCCTGTGGGCCGCCGGCCCGGCGGGGGCCTGGGCGCAGCCCGTGACCGTGCGCTTCGAGGCCGACCTGCGCGCCGAGGCCGCCGCCGGCCGCTTCGACCCCGCGCGCGACCGCGTCGAACTGCGCGGCGGCTTTCCGCCGCTGGCCTGGGACCGCGGCCTGGCCCTGGCGCCGCAAGGCGACGGTCGCTGGCGGGCCGAGGTGCGCTTCGAGCGCCGGCCCGCGGGCGGCCAGCCCGTGCCGCACAAGTTTCGCATCGTGCGGGCCGGACTCGGGCCCGACGAAGGCTGGGAGCCTGGCGCCAACCACCCGGCGCTGCTCGATGGCGCCGCGCCGAGCGTGGCCCGGGTGTTCGGCAGCGCGGCCGCGCCGGCGCCCTCGCGCCTGACCGGCACCGTGCTCACGCTGGAGGCGCTGCCGGCCGGCCACGCGCTGGCACGCCCCGTCTGGGTGTGGCTGCCGCCGGGCTACGACGCCGAGCCGCAGCGCCGCTACCCGGTGCTGTACCTGCACGACGGCCAGAACGTGTTCGATGCGCGCGCGGCCGGGGCCGAGTGGGGCGTGGACGAGGCCGCGCAGCGCCTGGTGCTGGCCGGGGAGGTGCAGCCCTTCATCGTGGTGGCGGTGCCCAGCGGCCGCGACCGCCTCCACGAGCTCACGCCCACGCGCGGCGGGCTGCACGCGCGCTTCCTCGGCGGCGGCTTGGCCGGCTATGGCGCCTGGCTGCTCGACGCCCTCAAGCCCGAGATCGACCGCCGCTTCCGCACCCGCCCCGAGCCGGCGCACACGGCGGTGGGCGGCTCGTCGCTGGGCGGCATCGCCTCGCTGTGGCTGGCGCTGCACCGCGCCGACCGCGTGGGCGCGGCGCTGGTCGTCTCGCCGTCGGTCTGGTGGGACGGCTTCCTGCCGCGGCGCGACGTGCGCGCCACGCCGCCGCCCGAGCCGCGCCCGCGCCTGTGGCTGGACATGGGCGCGAACGAGGGCGAGGGCATCTTCACCGAGAGCCGGGCGCTGCGCGACGCCCTGGCCGCGCAGGGCTGGGCGGGCTCGCGGCTCGCCTACGTGGAAGACCCGGACGGCCGCCACGACGAGCTGAGCTGGGCCGCGCGCGTGGACGGCATGCTGCGCTTCCTGTTTCCGCCGCTGGCCCCGTGACGCGGCGCGCGCCCGGCTCGGTTTGCTGACAGACTTGGCGCCATGACTACACTTTCCAGCTCCGCTGCTGCACCCGCCCTGCACCGCATCGTCATCGTCGGCGGAGGCGCTGGCGGGCTCGAGTTGGCCACGCGGCTGGGACGTACGCTGGGGCGGAGCGGCCGCGCCCACGTGACGCTCATCGACCAGGCGCGCACGCACTTCTGGAAGCCGCATCTGCACGAGATCGCCGCCGGCAGCATCGACGTGCACGAGCATGCCACCGACTACCTGGCGCAGAGCCACTGGAACGGGTTCCGATACCGCGTCGGCAGGATGACGGGCTTGGATCGCACAAAGCGCCTGGTTCATGTGGGCCCTGTGATCGACGAGGACGGCCGCGCCGTCACCCAGGGCTACTCGCGACCTTACGACACCCTCGTGATGGCCGTGGGCAGCCGCACCAACGACTTCGGCACGCCCGGCGTGGCCGAGCATGCGATCGCGCTAGAGACCCCGGAAGATGCCGGCCGCTTCCACCGCCGGTTGATCAACGCCTGCCTGCGCGCGCACATGCAGCCCGGGCCACTCGCGCCTGGGCAGCTGAACGTGGTGATCATCGGCGCAGGCGCCACGGGCGTGGAGCTGGCCGCCGAGCTCCACAAAGCCACCCGCACGCTGGTGTCCTACAACCTGGAGCGCATCGATCCCGAGCGCGACATCCGCATCCACCTGCTCGAGGCCGGGCCGCGCATCCTGCCGGCACTGCCCGAGCGCATCGCGGCGGCGGCGGCGGCGCTGCTCGTGAAGCTGGGCGTGACGGTGCGCGCCGGCTCACGCGTGACAGCGGTCGATGCCACGGGCGTGCATCTCGAGACGGGTGAGCGCATCGACTCCGAGCTTGTGGTGTGGGCCGCGGGCGTGAAGGCGCCTGCTTTCCTGGCCGAGCTCGACGGACTTGAGGCCAACCGCCTCAACCAGCTGGTGGTGGGCCCGACGCTGCAGACCACGCGCGACGAGCGGATCTTCGCCATTGGCGACTGTGCCGCCGCGCCCTGGCTGGGCCGCGAGGCGGGCGTGTGCGTGCCGCCGCGGGCTCAGGCCGCGCACCAGCAGGCCAGCCACCTCGCGGCCGGTCTGCCGCGGCTGCTGAAGGGAAACGCGCCCGTGCCCTGGCACTACCGCGACTTCGGCTCGCTGGTGTCGCTGGGCGAATACAGCACCGTGGGCAACCTGATGGGCGGGCTGGTGGGCGGGAACCTATGGGTGGAAGGCCTGTTTGCGCGCACCATGTACCTGAGCCTGTACAAGATGCACGAGGTGGCTCTGCACGGCTGGTGGAAGACGGCGTTGGGTTCGGCCAGCCGCTGGCTCACGCGCAGCACCGAGCCGCGGGTGAAGCTGCACTGATCCGATCCGCGACAATGCCGTGTTCACCCGGAGCCCTGTCGTGACCACGATCCTGCAAACGCTTCCCGCCGGCCAGCGCGTCGGCATCGCCTTCTCGGGCGGCCTGGACACGTCCGCCGCCGTGCACTGGATGCGCGCCCGGGGCGCGGTGCCGTGCGCCTACACGGCCAACCTGGGGCAGCCCGACGAGACCGACTACGACGACATCCCGCGCAAGGCGCTGGCCTACGGCGCCGAGATCGCCCGCCTCGTCGACTGCCGCAGCCAGCTGGTGGCCGAGGGCATCGCCGCCATCCAGTGCAGCGCCTTCCACATCAGCACCGGCGGCGCCACCTACTTCAACACCACGCCGCTGGGCCGCGCCGTCACCGGCACGGCGCTGGTGGTGGCCATGAAGGAGGACGACGTCCACATCTGGGGCGACGGCAGCACCTACAAGGGCAACGACATCGAGCGCTTCTACCGCTACGGGCTGCTGGCCAACCCGCAGCTGCGCATCTACAAGCCCTGGCTGGACCAGCGCTTCATCGACGAGCTCGGCGGCCGCAAGGAGATGAGCGAGTACCTCGTCGCCCACGGCTTCGACTACAAGATGAGCGTCGAGAAGGCGTACAGCACCGACAGCAACATGCTCGGCGCCACGCACGAGGCCAAGGACCTGGAGTTCCTGAACTCGGGCATCCGCATCGTCAAGCCGATCATGGGCGTGGCCTTCTGGCGCGACGACGTGCCGGTGAAGGCCGAGGAGGTGAGCGTGCGCTTCGAGGAGGGCGTGCCCGTGGCACTGAACGGCCGCACCTTCGCCAGCCCGGTGGAGCTGATGGCCGAGGCCAACGCCATCGGTGGCCGCCACGGCCTGGGCATGTGCGACCAGATCGAGAACCGCATCATCGAGGCCAAGAGCCGCGGCATCTACGAGGCCCCGGGCATGGCGCTGCTGCACGTGGCCTACGAGCGGCTGGTGACCGGCATCCACAACGAGGACACGATCGAGCAGTACCGAGCGAACGGGCGCAAGCTCGGCCGGCTGCTCTACCAGGGCCGTTGGTTCGACCCGCAGGCGCTGATGCTGCGCGAGACCGCGCAGCGCTGGGTGGCGCGCGCCGTCACCGGCGAGGTCTGGCTGGAACTGCGGCGCGGCAACGACTACAGCCTCCTCGACACGCAGAGCCCCAACCTGACCTACGCGCCCGAGCGCCTGTCCATGGAGAAGGTGGAGAACGCCGCCTTCACGCCGGCCGACCGCATCGGCCAGCTGACCATGCGCAACCTCGACATCGCCGACACGCGCAGCAAGCTGGGCATCTACACCGCCACCGGGCTGCTGGGGGGCGCCGACGGCGACACCGTATCGCTGATATCCGGGCCGGTGCGGCCGCAGATCCGGGGGAGCTGAGCAGCGCAGACCACTCCAACTTCCTCACAGCTGAAGAGGGTTCAGTTTGGTTGGGATCAAGTTTGGGGCGAGGCAGCCGAATACCGCAATGGTGACTGCCCTAACCTCACGACTGCGTAAGGCCGCGAAGAGCGCCGTCCGTTGGGACGACGATGCTCTGTCGCCTTACCGTGGGCGCATCGCCTTGCAGTTGAGCATTCTGGGAGTGGTGCTGCTGCTGCCCTTCACCGTGAACCACTTCATCGCCGAACGTGTGTTGCTCGGCCTGGTGGTCGGCGTCGCGCAGGCCGCGCTGATCGCCAACGGCCTGATGCTTCGGGCGGGGCGTGATGCCCCGGTGCCGTTCTGGCTCATGGTCTTGTCGATGGCGCTCGCGGTGGTCGGCGCCATCTTCGTGCAGGGTACGCACGGCGCCCTCTGGGCGGCCCCGACCCTCTTCATTGCCTATTTCCTACTGCGGCGCCGCGTGGCCTTGGTGCTGTCGCTGGTGATGCTGGCAGGGGGGGCCGCGGCTGCGCTCGTCGCGGACGGCGGTGGGTTCCCACTGGCCGCGAGGGTGTTCGCGACCCTGTCGGTGATGCTGGTGATGATCAACGTCGTGCTGAACGTGGTGGGCGAGCTCCAGGAGGCACTGCAGGCGCAGGCGATCACAGACCCCCTGACCGGCGCCTTCAACCGCCGCCACCTCGTTGCGCAGCTCGCAACGCTGCCGGAGCCGCTCCCAGGCACCGACGCCGTGAATGCGTTGCTGGCGGTGGATGTCGACCACTTTAAGAGCATCAACGATCGTCATGGTCATGCCACGGGCGACGCCGTGCTGCGCGGCCTGGTGACCACGCTGAGGGCGCGACTACGGCCGAGCGACCGCCTGTTCCGAACCGGCGGCGAGGAGTTCGTGCTGCTGCTGCCGCGCATCGCCCGCGCCGATGCGGCGCGGCTGGCCGAGGCGTTGCGCTGCCTCGTGGCCGAGGCGACGCTGGTGCCCGACCACCCCGAATGTCGTGTCACAGTGAGCATCGGCGTGGCCGCGCAGCGGCCCGGCCGCGACGTCGATGCCTGGCAGCGCGCCACCGACGAGGCGCTTTACGAGGCCAAGCGGCGCGGTCGCAACTGCGTCGTGATCGCCGGCTGAAGCCGGCCCGGTTGCCTCTGGCGCCTGTCGCCGGTCAGTCCGCGGCGCAGGCGCGCAGCCGCCCCACCTCGATGCCGTTCCAGTTGCGCAGCGGCAGGTCGGCCAGTTCGGCCAGCAGCGCGCCGGCCGCGCCAGCGGGGGCGAGCAGCTGCTGCAGCACGGCCGCCATCGCCACCTCGACCGCCCGCGCGGTGTTGCCGTCGTCCATCTTGATGGCCACGCCCAGGCCCAGCTCGGGCAGCGCGGCGCAGTGCACGCCCTCGGCGCCGACCTTGCAGAACACGCGCGGGCCCAGCGCTTCCATCACGCGGGTGTCGAAGCGGCCGCTGCCGGCCACCATGAAGGGCGCCGCGGCCACCGCCTCGCGCAGTCGGCGCGCGGCGCGCGCGTGGCCGGGGCTCAGGCCCACGCCGGTGGCCACGCGGGCGAAGGCGTGCGCCAGCTTGCGCAGCGGGATGGCGTAGGTGGGGATGCTGCAGCCGTCGGTGCCGCGCGCCGTGCGCGCCAGGTCGTGGCCGGTGGCGGCCTGCAGCGCGGCCGTCACCTCCTGCATCACGGGGTGCTCGGGCGTGACGTAGCCGCGCAGGAAGGCGCGCGCGTCGGCGCCGCGCTCGGCCGCCATCAGGCAGCCCACGCAGACGAAGCCGCTGTGCTTGCCCGAGCAGTTGTTGTGCAGGGCGCTGGGCTTGTCGCCGGCGGCGGCCATCGCCTTGATGGATGCGTCGTGGTAGGGCCAGTGCGTGCCGCACTCCAGCGCCATCGCGTCGACGCCGGCCTTGGCGAGCATGGCGGCGGCGGTGGCGGCGTGCTCGGGATGCCCGCCGTGGCTGGCGCAGGCCAGGGCCAGCTCGGCGTCGGTCAGGCCGTAGCGCTCGGCCGCGCCGCCGGCCACCAGCGGCAGCGCCTGCAGCACCTTCACGGCGCTGCGCGGGAAGATGGGGTGCTCGATGTCGCCGACGGCGGTGTGCACGGCGCCGTCGGCGTCGAGCACGGCGATGGCGCCGCGGTGCTGGCTTTCGACGATGCCGCCGCGCAGCGCGTGCACGAGAACGGGGTTCGCTGTCATGGCTGCGA
The DNA here is from genome assembly GCA_903828235.1 of uncultured beta proteobacterium. Lineage (GTDB taxonomy): Bacteria > Pseudomonadota > Gammaproteobacteria > Burkholderiales > Burkholderiaceae_C > Rubrivivax. The sequence continues at coordinate 13,006 of CAIKLM010000097.1, forward strand.
CTGTAGTGCGCCCGCGGCGCCGCCAGAATCGGGTGATGCCGCCCGCCGCGCTCGCGCTCGTGATCCTTGCCGCCGTGCTGCACGCCACCTGGAACATTGCCGCCAAGAAGGCCGGCGGCGACGACCGCTTCGTGTTCATCAGCACCGCGCTGACCAGCGTGCTGTGGCTGCCCATGGGCCTGTGGTTCGGTTGGCACGAGGTGCCGCGCTGGGGCTGGGCGGAGTGGGCCGCGGTGGCGGCCAGCGCGGCAGTGCACCTGCTCTACTTCCGCGCGCTCATCACGGGCTACCGCGTCGGCGACCTCACCGTGGTGTACCCGCTGGCGCGCGGCAGCGCGCCGCTGCTCACCGCCGCCGTGGCGGTGCTGCTGCTCGGCGAGACGCTGGGCCTGCTGGGCGCGCTGGGGGTGCTGGCCGTGTGCGGCGGCGTGTTCCTGATCGCGGGCGGGCCCGCGCTCTTCACGCGGCTGCACGCGGCCGATGCCGAAAGGCGCCGCCGCACCGCGGCCGGCGTGCGCTGGGGGCTGATCACCGGTGCGCTGATCGCCGGCTACTCGGTGATCGACGGCTACGCCATCAAGGTGCTGCTGATCGGGCCGGTCGTGCTCGACTACCTGTGCAACCTGCTGCGCGTGCCGCTGCAGCTGCCGTTGCTGCTGCGCGATCGCGCCGGCATCGTGGCCGCGTGGCGGCTGCAGTGGCGCCACGCGCTGGTGGTGGCCACGCTCGGGCCGGCGGCCTACATCTGCGTGCTGTATGCGCTGCAGATGGCGCCGCTCAGCCACGTGGCGCCGGCGCGCGAGCTGAGCCTGCTGGTGGCTGCGCTCATCGGCGGCCGGCTGCTGGGCGAGGCCGACCGCGGCCTTCGCCTGGCGGGCGCCGCCTGCATCGCCGGCGGCGTGATGCTGCTGGCCTGGGGATGACATGACGACGATGCTGTGGGGGGTGGACTTCAGCAGCGCGCCGGGCCGCCGCAAGCCCATCGTGCGTGCGCGCGGCGAGCGCCGCGGTGCCGTGGTGCGCCTGCTGGGCCTGGACGAGCTGCCCACGCTGGCCGCCTTCGAGGCCGCCCTGGCCCAGCCCGGCCCCTGGCTGGGCGCATTCGACTTCCCCTTCGGGCTGCCGCGCGCCTTCGTCGACGCGCACGCGCTGGGCGCCGACGCCGCGGCCGTGGTGCAGGCCGTGCGCGCGCGCTGCGCCACCCGCAAGGACTTCCAGGCGATGGTCGATGCCTGGGGCAACGGCCGGCCGGCGGGGCAGCGGCTGGTCCACCGCGCCACCGACACGGCCATGCCGGGGGTGAGTTCGTCGAGCCCGCTGCAGACGCGCTACGTGCCGGTGGGCTTCATGTGGTTCGAGGGCTTCGCGCGGCTGGTGCAGGCGGGCGTGGCGCTGCCGGGGCTGGGCCGCAGCGGCGACGCCGCCCGCGTGGCGCTGGAGGGCTACCCCGGCCTGCTGGCGCACGAGCTGATCGGCCGCATCAGCTACAAGAACAGCGAGGCGCCCGACCGCCTGCTGGCGCGCAAGAGCATCGTCGAGGCGCTCGAGCAGGGCCGCACGCGGCTGGGCCTGCGCCTGAAGCTCACGCCCGCGCAGGCCGGCGCGCTGGTGGCCGACGCCAGCGGCGACCGGCTCGACGCCGTGCTGTGCCTGGTGCAGGCGGCCTGGGCGTTGGAGCAGCCCCGCCACGGCCTGCCCGAGGGCGTGGATCCTGTCGAGGGCTGGATCGCGACCGCGGGCTGAGGGCAGCCGCATGGCCCTGTCGCCCGACGACTGGTTCGCCTCGCGCGGCTGGCAGCCTTTCGGCTTCCAGCACGAGGTGTGGGCCGCCATGCAGGCGGGCCGCAGCGGCCTGCTGCACGCCACCACCGGCAGCGGCAAGACGCTGGCGGTGTGGATCGGCGCGCTGCTGCGCGGGCGCACGCAGCCCGCCGCGGCGGGCCTGCAGGTGCTGTGGATCACGCCGATGCGCGCGCTGGCCGCCGACACCACGCGCGCCCTGGCCGAGCCGCTGGCAGGACTGGCTCCGATGTGGCGCGTGGGCCAGCGCACCGGCGACACGCCTGCCGCCGAGCGCGCGCGGCAGGACCGCCGCATGCCCGAGGCGCTGGTCACCACGCCCGAGAGCCTGACGCTGCTGCTGACGCGCGAGCGCGCGGCGGCCGAGCTGGCCGGCATCCACACCGTCGTCGTCGACGAGTGGCACGAGCTCATCGGCAGCAAGCGCGGCGTGCAGCTGCAGCTGGCGCTGGCGCGGCTGAAGCGCTTCAACCCCGGCCTCGTGACGTGGGGGCTCAGCGCCACGCTGGGCAACCTGCACGAGGCCATGGTCACGCTCGCCGGCCAGGCCGACGCCACGCTGGTGCGCGGCGTTCACGACAAGGCCCTGGTCATCGACACGCTGCTGCCCGTCGAGCCCGGCCGCTTCAGCTGGGGCGGCCACCTGGGTGCGCAGATGCTCGAGCCGGTGGTGCGCGAGATCGAGCGCAGCGGCACGACGCTCGTCTTCACCAACACGCGCAGCCAGGCCGAGACCTGGTACCAGCTGCTGCTGGACCAGCGGCCCGACTGGGCCGGGCTCGTGGCCCTGCACCACGGCAGCCTGGACAAGGCCGTGCGCGAGTGGGTCGAGGCCGGGCTCAAGCAGGGGCAGCTCAAGGCCGTGGTGGCCACCTCGAGTCTGGACCTGGGCGTGGACTTCCTGCCCGTCGAGCGGGTGCTGCAGATCGGCAGCGCCAAGGGCGTGGCCCGCTTGCTGCAGCGCGCCGGCCGCAGCGGCCACGCCCCCGGCCGCACCAGCCGCGTGACGCTGGTGCCCACCAACACGCTCGAACTCGTCGAAGCCGCCGCCGCCCGCCGCGCCGCGCGGGCCGGCCGCGTGGAAAGCCGCGCCAGCCCCGAGGCGCCGCTGGACGTGCTGGTGCAGCACATCGTCACCGTCGCCACCGGCGGCGGCTTCGAGGCCGACGCCTTCTTCGACGAGGTGCGCTCGGCCCCCGCCTACCGCACGCTCACCCGCGAGGCCTTCGACTGGGCCCTGGCCTTCTGCGAGCGCGGTGGCGACAGCCTTTCGGCCTATCCCGAATACCACCGCATCAGGCGGCACGACGACGGCCGCTGGCGCGTGGCCGACCCGGGCATCGCGCGCCGCCACAGGCTGATGGTCGGCACCATCGTCTCCGACGCGTCGATGGCCGTGAAGTGGGCCAGCGGCGCCGGCGCGGGCGCCACGCTGGGCCACGTCGAGGAAGGCTTCATCGCGCGGCTGAACAAGGGCGACTGCTTCGTGTTCGCCGGGCGCGTGCTGGAGTTCGTGCGCACGCACGAGATGGCGGCGCTGGTGCGCGTGGCGAAGAAGTCCCGCGGTGTCGTGCCGGCCTGGGCCGGCGGCAAGATGCCGCTCTCAAGCGAGCTGGCCGAATCCGTGCAGGCCTTGCTCGAGGGTGCTGCCGGCGGCGACTTCGCCGAGCCCGAGTTGCAGGCCGCGCTGCCCATGCTGCAGGCGCAGGCGCGGCTGTCGAAGCTGCCGGTGCGCGACGCGCTGCTCGTGGAGCGCTTCGACAGCCGCGAGGGCCACCACGTCTTCCTCTACCCCTTTGCCGGGCGCAACGTGCACATCGGCCTGGCGCAGCTGCTGGCCTGGCGGCTGGCGAACCGGGTGAAGGACGCCCGGCCCAACACCTTCTCGCTCAGCATCAACGACTACGGGCTCGAGATCGTGGCCGCGGCGCCGTTGCCCGAAGGCGCGCTCGACGACCCGGCGCTGTTCGGCACGCAGGACCTGCTGCCCGACGTGCTGGCCAGCCTGAACAGCGGGCAGCTGGCACAGCGCCGCTTCCGCGAGATCGCGCGCGTGGCCGGGCTGGTGTTCGGCGGCTACCCGGGCGCGCCCAAGAGCCTGCGCCAGCTGCAGGCCTCCAGCAGCCTGTTCTTCGAGGTCTTCCGACAGTACGACGCCGGCAACCGGCTGCTCACACAGGCCGAGGGCGAGGTGCTGGCGCAGGAGCTGGATCTCTCGCGCCTGCAGGCCACGCTCGCGCGGCTGCAGGCGCTGCCCCGGCCCGTGGTGACGCTGCCGGCGCCGAGCCCGTTTGCGCTGCCGTTGATGATCGAGCGGCTGCGCGAGCAGCTCAGCACCGAGAAGCTCAAGGACCGGCTCGAACGCCTGGTGGCCGAGGGCGAAGCGGCGCTGGCCGTGCAGGGCGGCACGCCGCGCCGGCGGCGGTGTCGGGCATGATGACTGCCGTGAACCAAGTTCCATCGGGCGTGCTGGCCATGTCGCTCCTGGCGGTGGCACTGGCTGTTGCCGCCCCGCCTGCCGAAGCACAGTCCCGGCCACGCCCTGCCCAGGGCCAGCAGGGCCTGGTGGTGGCCGTGACCGACGGCGACACGCTCACGCTGCGCCTGCCCGATGCCCAGCGCGTGACCGTGCGCCTGCGTGACATCGACGCCCCCGAGATGTGCCAGCCCTGGGGCCCCGAGGCCAAGGCCGCGCTGTCGGAGCTGGCGCTGAACAAGCTGGCCATCCTCACCCCCTCGGGCCGCGACGGCTTCGGCCGCGTGGTCGGCCGCATCACGGTGGAAGAGCTCGACGTCGGCCGCCGCCTCGTGGAGGAGGGCCACGCCTGGAGCACGCGCACCCGGTACGACCGCGGCCCGCTGGTCAAGCAGGAGCGCATGGCCAAGGCGCTGGGGCGCGGCCTGCATCCGCAGCTGCCCAGGGCCGTGCCGCCCTGGGAGTGGCGGCGCGACAAGGGGCCCTGCCCGAAGCCGTGAACGGGCATCGGGCGGATGGCGCTCGGTGGGTCCGAAGCCGACGGAGCCGGGCGGTATGGCCTGCACGCCCGACGCGGCTTGCGAGACCACGCTGTGCTGAGCCCGCAAGACGAGTGCTGAGCTTCTGCTTGAGGCTGAGTGCGGGCCTGCGCGAGCTCGACTCCGAGAGGCGGCTAACGACCCTGAAGAAGACGCTTGCGCGACGACCGCTGCGCCGCCTCGCGAGCCCTCTCAAGGGGCAATGACATCAAGGGTCGGGAAGTAGGTCTTGAACCGGCTGGCGTCCCGGGTCAGCAAGGGCCAGCCCTCGACGGCAGCATGGGCTCCGATGAAGAAGTCGGGCAGCACCTGCCCCTTGCTGCCGCCGCGGCGTCGGTATTGCGCATAAGCCCTGGCTGCCAGGAAGAGGGCTGGCCGGGGAATCTCGCGCAGCACCAGCTCCATGGTGAGCATCACGTCGTCGAGACCTTCAAGCGTCGAGAACGACAATGACATCTCGGCGTAGATGACCGGGTTGATGACCAGAGCATGCAGTTTGGCCTGCGAGCGCAACTGGGCGATCGACCAGTCGGCCCACTGCGGATCGTCCTGCAATACGTCGACCAGGACGTTGGTATCCACCAGCACCATCAATCGTCCGCGCGCAGCAGCTTCATCAATTCATCGGTTCGCCAGGGCACATCCGCTCGACCCCGAACTGCATCGAAGCGGTCGCGGGTCAGCGTGCGCGCGCGTCCCGCGGGCCGTGCTGGATGAAGAACCACTTCGCCGGCCGCGTTGACCGAGAACTCAACCGGTGCGCCTGGTGTCAGGCGACATGAAAAACTGACCCCCTGGCGACATTGAGAACTGACCCCCTTCGAGGACGAAGGAGGTCCAATGGAAGAGGTGTTCCAAGCTCCGCAGGTCGCAGCAGACCGGGGGAGCGAGACGATGTTGGCGCCG
>CAIKLM010000098.1 GCA_903828235.1 uncultured beta proteobacterium
CGCGGCCGCCAGCGCCGTGCCCGCCGTGGCCAGCGCGCCCCAGCCGGCGGCCAGCGCCAGGCTGGCGCCCACGCCGCCGCCGCCGCGCATGAGCTCCACGAGGTTGTCGGTGCCGGCCCCCGCCACCACCACGCCGTGGACGGGCACGATCAGCAGCAGCGCCCAGGCGGCCCACCACAGCAGGTCGGCCAGCGTGTGCGGCGCGGTCACCAGGCGCACCAGCGCCATGGCCCCCAGCAGGGGCATCATGAAGGCGGCGTGCAACGCCACGTAGCGGCCGGCGTCCTCGAGCACCGAAGCCGCCCCCCACCCGAGCACGGGGGTTCCGATCACCTTGTGCAGCATCGCGGGCGACGCGCTGAGGTGCAGCACCAGGAAGGCCAGCAGCCCATGCCCGATCAGCAGCAGCGGAAACGCCAGCCGCCAGCGCCGGCGCCGTGCGGGCAGCAGCCACGAGGGCGCCGCCAGCATCCAGGCCAGCGCCGCCGCCACCCCCAGCGCCGACAGCACGCCGGCGCCGCTGGCCGGCATCAGCTTGACCACGTTGTAGGGCACGCCCGGCACCCGGGCCAGCAGCCACAGCAGCAGCGCCAGGGCCGGCACAGCCACGAGCAGCGCGCCAAGGCCAGCCCCGGGCGAGCGCTGGGCTGAGGCCGCGCCGGGCCTGGCGCGAACGAGCTCGCGAAGCGGTCCGCGCCCGGCGCCCGATGCGGCCGGGGGCGCCGCCGTGCCCGCCTCCGGCCCCGGGCCTGCCGGGGCCTGCAAGAGCCCCCGGCCCAGGCGCCAACCCGCGAAGCCGCCCAGCAGGCCCAGCGCGGCATCCGTCAGGTCGGCCACCTTGGACTGCAGCAGCACCTGCCCGGCCTCCAGCACCAGGGCCGCCGCACCCAACGCCAGCAGCCGCGGCCAGGCCGGCGGGGCCGGGCCACGCGCCAGAAGCGCCAGCAGGACGCCCCCGGGCATGAACACGGCCAGCTTGCGCAGGATCTCGCCCAGGGCCCCGTACTCGGTGCGCTGCAGGTACGTGGCGAAGGGCAGCCGCGACACCGAGGCCCACCACGCCTGCGCCGTGCCGCGTTGCAGGTCGAAGTCGAACGGCAGCCACAGCACCGCCACCGTGCCCAGCGCCCAGGCGCCGAGTGCGCCCAGCAGCACGGCCCGCTGCCGCGACGCCGGCCAGTCGCCCCAGCGCCGGAGCGCGCGTGCCAGCCCGGCCCCGGCCATCACGCCGGCGGTGCCCACGAACAGGTCGGTCACGTCGCTCACGCGCGACAGCACGAACACTTGCAGCAGCTCCACCACCAGCACCAGGGCCAGCGCCCGCGCTACCAGCGCCGGCCAGCCCGGCCGGCCTGGCGCCAGCCACCACAGCGCGCCCACCGGCAGCCACAGCAGCAGGTCGGCGCCCAGCTGCCAGCCGGCGTCGAACAGCCCGGGCGGCAGGGCCGAGAAGGGCAGCAGCACGACGCGCCCGTCGCGCCACTTGCGGTACAGCTCCACCGGGCTGATCGACAGGTCCAGGGGCATCAGCTGCGAGATCAGCAGAACCAGCAGGTAGACGATCAACCCGTGGTGCAGGCGCTGCAACGGCGGCAAGCGCCCCGACAAGCCCGCCACGAGCGATCGGGCGCGCTCGCCCAGCAGCGCGTGCAGCCCCAGGCCGATGGCGCTGCCCAGCAGTTGCATGGCCACGTCCGTCCAGCTCGGCACGCGCGGCGGCAGGAACATCTGCCCATACTCGACCGCCACAGACAGCACCGCCAGCGCGGGCCACAACAGCACCGTCAGGCCCCGGCGCCAGCCTCGCGACGCGAGCGTGGCCAGCAGGTAGGCGGCGCCAAAGGCCAGCGGCACCATGAGCAGGAAGTTGACCGCCAGGTCGGTGCGCGCCGCGTTGTCCTGCCAGGACCCCGGCAGGGCCAGAAAGCGCGTCCAGGCCTCGGCCGGCGGCTGCGGCACCAGGGCCAGCGGCGCCCAGCTGCCGTAGACGAAGAAGGCCAGCAGGCCGAGCCACAGCCCGGCGATGCGGCGGTCCGCAGCCTGCATGCGGCGCGCGGGCTCAGACCCGAGGGTCCGTGCCGCAGCCCGGGCCCGGCGATGCCGGGCCGGTCACACCAGCACCTCGACCACCGGCGGGTGGCCCAGGAAGGCCTGCGGGCTGCTGCTGGCGCCGTAGGCCCCGCTCTGGAACACCACGACGAGGTCACCCACCTGGCCCTCGGGCAGGGCCAGGCGGTCGGCCAGCAGGTCCAGCGGCGTGCACAGGGGGCCCACCACCATGCTGGGCTCGCGCGCGTCGCCGCGCACCGGGAACACGCCCACCGGGTAGTTCTTGCGCACCACCTGGCCGAAGTTGCCGCTGGCCGCCAGCTGGTGGTTGAGGCCACCGTCGCACACCAGGTACACCTGCCCGCGCGAAATTTTGCGGTCCACCACCCGCGTGACGTAGAGGCCGGCCTCGCCCACGAGGTAGCGGCCCAGCTCGACGACGATGCCGGCCTCGGGCAATTCGGAGGCCGCGCGCGCCACGATGGCCTGCAGGTTGGCGCCGATAGGCGCGAGGTCCAGCCGCGTCTCACCCGGGAAGTACGGGATGCCGAAGCCGCCGCCGAGGTTGAGGAACTTCACCGGCGTGCGCGCGTGCTCGGCCAGGCGCAGCGCCAGCTCGTAGCTCTTGAGCTGCGCCTCGCAGATGCTGTCGGCGCGCAGGTTCTGCGAGCCGGCGAACAGGTGGAAGCCCTCGAAGGCCAGCCCCTCGCGCGCCGCGAACAGCAGCGCCTCGGGCACCAACTCGGCGTCGAGGCCGAACTGCTTGGGGCCGCCGCCCATCTTCATGCCCGAGCCCTTGAGCTCGAAGTCGGGGTTGACGCGGATGGCCACGCGGGCCGGCAGCCCCAGCTCCTGCGAGGCGCGCGCCAGCACCGGCAGCTCGCGCATCGACTCCACGTTCACGAGCACGCCCGAGGCCACGCTCTGGCGCAGCTCGGGATCGCGCTTGCCGGGGCCGGCGAAGCTGATCTCGGCGGGGTCGGCACCGGCGTCCAGCGCCACCTTGAGCTCGCCAGCCGAGGCCACGTCGATGCCGTCCACCAGGCCGGCCATGAACTGCACCACCGCCGGCATGGGGTTGGCCTTCATGGCGTAGTGCAGCTTGATCTGCCGCGGCAGCGCAGCGCGCAACTCGGCCACGCGCTGGCGCAGCAGGGCGCGGCTGTAGGCGTAGAAGGGCGTGCTGCCTACGCGAGCGGCCAGAGTGGAGAGCTTGATGCCGTCGACGAGCAGTTCGCCGCCGTCGACGGCGAACTGGTCCATCGGTGCATGCACCGGGCGGGAGGCGGGGGCGGCGTTGATCATGTAAGGCGGCGGGCGCCGCGGCCGACGCCCACGTAGTCGATGCCCAGCGCCTGCATCAGCGCCGGCTCGTACAGGTTGCGGCCGTCCAGCACCAGCGGCTGCTTGAGCGCGGCCTTGAGCGCGTCGAAGTCGGGCGTTCGGAACTCGCGCCATTCGGTGGCGATCAGCAGCGCATCAGCGCCTTGCACCGCGGCCATGGCGGAGTCCATCAGTTGCAGGCCCGGGGTGGGGCCGAAGATGCGCGCGGCCTCGGCGCCGGCCACGGGGTCGTAGGCGCGCACCGTGGCGCCGCGCCTGAGCAGCTCGGCGATGACCACGCGGCTGGGCGCCTCGCGCATGTCGTCGGTGTTGGGCTTGAAGGCCAGACCCCACAGCGCGAAGCTGCGGCCGGCGAGGTCGTCGCCGAAGCGCTGTACCACGCGCTCCACGAGGATCTGCTTCTGCGCGTCATTGGCGTCTTCCACCGCCTGCAGCACGCGCAGCGGCACGCCGTGGTCGCGCGCGGTGCGGATCAGCGCCTTCACGTCCTTGGGGAAGCAGCTGCCGCCGTAGCCGGTACCGGGGTACAGGAAGTGCGTGCCGATGCGGGGGTCGCTGCCGATGCCCTTGCGCACCCACTCGATGTCGGCGCCTACCTCGTCGGCCAGGCGCGCCAGCTCGTTCATGAAGCTGATGCGCGTGGCCAGCATGGCGTTGGCCGCGTACTTGGTGAACTCGGCGCTGCGCACGTCCATCACCACCAGGCGGTCGTGGTTGCGCATGAAGGGCGCGTACAGCGCCCGCATCAGCAGCGTGGCGCGCTCGTCGTCGCTGCCCACCACGATGCGGTCGGGCTTCATGAAGTCCTCGATGGCTGCGCCTTCCTTCAGGAACTCGGGGTTGCTGACGACGGCGTATTCCATCGGCGTGCCGCGCCGGGCCAGCTCGTCGGCGATGGCCGCGCGCACCTGGTCGGCCGTGCCCACGGGGACGGTGCTCTTGTCGATGACCACCTTGTAGTCGGTCATCAGGCGGCCGATGGTGCGGGCTGCTGCCAGAACGTGCTTCAGGTCGGCCGAGCCGTCTTCATAGGGCGGCGTGCCCACGCCGATGACCTGCAGCGTGCCGTGCGCCACCGCCGCGGCGGGGTCCAGCGTGAACTGCAGGCGGCCGGCGGCGGCGTTGCGGTGCACCAGCCCCTCCAGGCCCGGCTCGTGGATCGGGATCTCTCCGCGCTGGAGCATCTCGATCTTGCGCGGATCGACGTCGATGCAGACCACGTGGTTGCCCATCTCGGACAGGCAGGCACCGGTGACGAGGCCGACATAGCCTGCGCCGAATATGGTGATTTTCATGACACGGATGCTGCCGCGAACCGCCTACGGGATCGTGACACCACGGTCACGACGCATGCCGCGCCACCCACTCGGTGGAGAGCTGCTTGCGGTCGATCTTGCCGTTGGGGTTGCGCGGCAGCGGCCCGGCCATGGGCTCGATGCCGTGCGGCACCATGTAGGCGGGCATGTGCTTCTTGCACTCGGCCAGCAGCGCCGGCACGTCGAGCGCGGCGCTGCCGTCGGGCGCGGTGGCGATCACCTGGATGGCCTGACCCAGCACCGCGTGATCCACGCCGAAGGCCACGCACTCGCCCACCAGCCGGGTGGCGTACAGCACCTCTTCCACCTCGGTGGGGCTGACGCGGTAGCCGCTGGTTTTCATCATCTCGTCGCGGCGGCCCACGAAGTACAGGAAGCCCTCGGCATCGCGCCGCACCGTATCGCCCGAGAACACGGCGTACTCCGGCAGCATCTGCCCGGCCTGACGGCCGCCGATGCCGGCGGGCAGCAGCTTGTAGCGCTCGGCGGTCTTCTCGGCGTCGTTCCAGTAGCCCTGGCCGACGAGGGCGCCACGGTGCACCAGCTCGCCGGGCTCTTCAGGCGCGCACTCAGTGCCGTCCTCGCGCAGCACCAGGATCTCGGCGTTGGGGATGGCCTTGCCGATGCTGTCGGGGCGGCGGTCCACCTCCTCGGGCGGCAGGTAGGTGCTGCGGAAGGCCTCCGTCAGGCCGTACATGAGGAACGGCTTCGCCTGGGGGACGCGCTGGCGCAGCAGCTGCAGCGTATCGCGCGGCATGCGGCCGCCGGTGTTGGCGAAGTAGCGGAGGTGCTCGCCTATTGATCCCGGCCAATCGAGCGCCGAGAGCTGGATGTACAGCGGCGGCACGGCGGTGAGGCCTGTGACCTTCTCGCGCTCCATCGTCTTGAGCACGTCCTTGGGCAGCAGGTAGTTCAGCAGCACGACGCGCGCGCCGGCGTGAAAGGCGGTGGTCAGCTGGCTGAATCCGGCGTCGAAGCTCAGCGGCAGCGCAGCCAGCAGCACGTCGGAGGGGCCGTTATCAAGGTAGCTGGCCACGCTCTTGGCGCCCGTGACCATGTTGCGGTGGCTCAGCACCACGCCCTTGGGCTTGCCGGTGCTGCCGCTGGTGTAGAGGATGGCGGCCAGGTCGGTGTCGATGACGCGGTGGCCCGGGGAAGGCGGGCTCGCAAGCCAGTCGTGCCACAGGCTCAGCGCCATGCCTGCCGGCAAGGCCAGCGACACCGGCGGGGCCTCTGTCAGCACCACGTGATGCAGCCCGGTGCAGCCCTGCAGCACCGGCAGCAGCAAGGCCAGCCGGTCGGGCGAGGTGACGAGCACCGCCAATTGGCAGTCTGCAGCGATGAAGCTCACCTGCTCGGGCTTGAGCACCGGATTGATGGGCACGAAGACGCCGCCAGCAGCCGTGGCGCCGAAGCTGGCGACGACGGTCTCGATGCGCTTCTCGAGCCAGATGCCGACGCGCGCTCCACGCTCCAGCCCAGCCTCGCGCAGGCCAGCGGCAATGCCCTCGACCTGGGATTGCAGCAAGCCGTAGGTAACGGCCGTGGGCCCGGCCACCAGGGCCGTGGCGTCGGCTTGGCGATGCGCGGCGGTGGCCACCAGCTCATGCAGCAGGGTCGATTCGGGCATCGGGAAACTGGCTGCAAAGCCAGCGTGCAAACGAACGAAAAAGTATGTCATGCACGCCGCACCCCACGTGCGGGGGGATGGGCGGGCCAGGCCCTCTGGCCGCGAAGTAAGGCACGGAAGCCAGCGGGGTGCGGCAAAGGCCCCGCCCTAGAATTTGGAGCGCTGGATCTAGCGGGTAAACCGGGTCGACAATGGACGTGCATGCCGAGGTGCTGAGGGTGCTTGACGAGGTGCTGAGCCTGAATGGCCGCAGCGCCGGCTTCACGCGGGACACCGCCCTGCTCGGCGCAGTCCCCGAGCTCGACTCGATGGCCGTGGTGACCCTGATCACCACGCTCGAGGAGCAACTGGGCATCAGCGTGTCCGACGACGACATCGACGGCGCCACCTTCGGCAGCGTCGGCGCACTGGTGGACTTCGTGGCGGAGCGTGTGGGCACCTGAGGGCAGCCCTGCCCAGGCAAAGCGTTGATGCACCCCCTGTTCATCACGGCAGCGGACGGCAGCGCGCGTTTCGGGCTGCACCACGTACCGGCAATGGGCCAGCCGCAGGCGCTCGTGGTGTACCTTCACCCCTTTGCCGAAGAGATGAACAAGTCGCGGCGCATGGCCGCGTTGCAGGCGCGCGCGCTGGCCAAGGCGGGCGTGGCCGTCCTGCAGATGGACCTGCTCGGCTGCGGCGACAGTGCGGGCGAGCTGGCCGATGCGAGCTGGCAGGCCTGGCAGGACGACGTGCAGTTGGCCGTGCGCTGGCTGCGTGCGCAACACGGCGGCAACACGCCGTTGTGGCTGTGGGGCCTGCGCGCGGGCTGCCTGCTGGCGACCGACGCCGCGACGCAAGTGGGCGAGCCCTGCAACCTCCTGTTCTGGCAGCCCCCCGTGGGCGGCAAGCCGTTGTTGCAGCAGTTCTTGCGCCTGAAGATGGCCGGCGAGCTGCAAAGCGGCCAGGCCGGCGGCGTCACCGCCGCGCTGCGTGCCGGCCTCGAACGTGGGGAGGACGTCGAGGTAGCCGGCTACCTGCTACCGCCAGCATTGGCGCTGGGCTTGGAGCAGGCGCATTTGCGCCCGCCGGCGCCCAACGCACGGTGTGTTTGGCTGGAGACCTCGACACGCGAGCCAGCGACCCTTCTGCCCTCAAGCCAAGGCGTCATCGCGCGCTGGCATGCCGCGGGGCACGCGGTGCAGGCGGCCGCGGTGCGGGGCCCCGCCTTCTGGCAGACGCAGGAGATCGAGGAAGCTCCCGCGCTGGTGCTGGCCACCACGCAGGCGCTTTGCACCCAAGAACCAGCCTTTGCGCAGGTCGGCGCACCGGCGCGGCCAGTCTCGGCATGAGCGACATGAACGCATACCGCGAAGCGCCGCTCGTGATTGCCTGCGGGCACGAGCAGCTGGTGGGCGTGCTGAGCGCCCCGGCCGCGCCGCCATCGAACGACCTGGGCGTGGTGATCATCGTCGGCGGGCCACAGTACCGCGCCGGCAGCCACCGCCATTTCGTGCAGCTGGCGCGCGGCATCGCCGCAGCCGGCTACCCGGCGCTGCGCTTCGACTGCCGGGGCATGGGCGACAGCACGGGCACACCACCCGGGTTCGAACACCAAGACGCCGACATCGCCGCGGCGATCGACGCCTTGCAGGCCGCAGCGCCTTCTGTGCGGCGCGTCGTGCTCTGGGGCCTGTGCGATGGCGCCAGCTCGGCGCTGCTGTACCTGGACGAGCGGGGCCAGGATCCGCGGGTGGATGGGGTGTGCCTGCTCAACCCCTGGGTGCGGACCGAAGCCACGGAAGCCGGCGTCCGCGTGCGCCACTACTACCTGGCGCGGCTGATGCAGGCCGACTTCTGGACCAAGCTGCTGCGCGGCGGAGTGGGCTTGCGCGCGTTGTGGGACTTCCTGGACCAAGTGGCCGCGCAGCGCACAGCGTCCCGCACCGCAGCCAGCCCTTCGCAACAGCCCTATCCGCGTCGCATGGCAAGAGCCTTCAACCGCTTTGGTGGGCACGTGCTCTTGTGCCTGAGCGGAAGGGATCTGACCGCGCGAGAGTTCGAGATGGTGCGCGATGCCGATCCGCTGTGGACCGGCACGCTGGCGGCGGCCTCGCTCCGCACCTACAGCGCCGAGTCTGCAGACCACACGTTTTCGGCTCCTCAGGATCAGGCTGCGCTCCATGACATCGTCCTCGACTGGATCAGGACCTGTCTCGACCGCCATCCGTCATCGGGCGCCGCGGGGGCAGCCCACACCGATGGACCCCAACTCCTTACCAGCGAGTCGATGTCGTGATGCAACGAACCCGATGCCCTCGAAGCCCTTGGCGTCGCCTAGCAGCGCTGATCGGGCCAGTCCTGTTGTCGTCTCCCGCGCTTTGGACGATGCCACAGGCTCACGCGCAGGCACCCGTGGCTTGTGGTTCTCTGGGCAACGGCTTCGGACCCTTTGACTACCGGAAGGTCAAGGGCCCGGAACTGGCTATTGTCGAAGGTGAGCACTTTACGCCGTCCATCGAGGGGCTGGTGCGTGGCAAGACGGGCCTGATAGGCGGCGACCTCGACTACACCCTGCGCGCCTTCCCGAACCATCACCGCGCACTGGTAACGATGCAACGACTGACCGAACGCCTTAAGCAGCCACAAGCGCCGGGCGCCAACTGGGAGGTCGAGTGCTACTTCATTCGAGCCGTTCGCTTCGTACCCGATGACACGGTGGCGCGACTGCTCTACGCCAGCTTTCTGGGCAAGCAGAAGAACCGTCGCGATGACGCCAAGCGCCAGCTAGCTCAGGTGGAAACTCTGGCTGGCGAGAATGCCTTGACCCATTACAACCTGGGTCTGGTGGCGCTTGAGATCGGCGACTACGAGCGCGCACTGCGCCAAGCTTGGCGGGCGCACGAGATGGGGTTCCCACGTCCGGAACTGCGCGACCAGTTGCGCGCCCAGGGGCGCTGGCGCGATCGGCCGCCTCTTTCCGCCGACGCTGAATCGGCGCCGGCGCCTGATGCGCCGGTCTCCTTGCCATGATCAGCCTGCAGGATCGGGTTGTCGAAATCGGCTCGACTGCAGGTACCAGTCCCTCCGGATCAACGTTGGCAAAAATGTCTCGGGCCAAGGCACTGCCGCGCGCACCGGTGTTTGACTGGCCGGCTCAGGGCACGCAGGGGCAGCCACGTTTGCCCTGCGTGGGCGATCTACCAGCCAAGTTGTTTCTCACCAGTGGCCGGGCCGCGCTAGCCGCCGCCCTCGACCAGATCGACACCAAGCCGGGCGACGCTGTGCTGGTTCCGTCGTACCACTGCCCAACGATGGTGGCGCCGGTTCTGCTACACGGACTACAACCCGTGCTCTACGCCATCGGACCCGATGGCCTGCCGCGACTGCACGACCTGGAGGTAGTCGGTCTTTCGCGGGTGAGGGTCATGTTCGCAGCCCACTTCTTCGGCCTCACCCGCAGCCTGCGCGCCGTGCGCGCCTGGTGCGATGCACGGGGCATCGCGCTCGTCGAAGACTGTGCTCACAGCTTCTTCGGCATGGCCGGCGAGCAACCAGTCGGCACCTGGGGACATCTGGCCACAGCAAGCCTGACGAAGTTCTTTCCGGTGCGGGAAGGCGGACTTCTGGCGCGGGCCGAGGGTCGCCTAAAGCCAGTGGCGTTGCGGAAGCCGGGTTGGAAACGCCATGTGCAGTCCCTGGCCGATGTGCTCGAGTTTGCAAGCCAGCACCAACGCCCTGGCGGCGTGGCCCCGCTGCTGCAACTGCTGTTCGCAGCAAAGCGCCGGCGGCGAGTATCGGCCCTACGAGCGACTTCGAGCGACCACAGCGCAAGTCCTTCCGACGCTGCCCAGATGCTGCAGGCCTGCGACATGGGTCGCGTCGGCGAGTTGCCAGCGGGACCTGTGGAATGGATCGTCCGGCACCAAGATCTTGCGTCCATCGTCCGACGTCGACAAGCCAATTTCGACGGTCTCCAGGAAGGCTTGGCAGGCCTGGATGGTGCAGGTCCGCTGTTCCGCGAGCGGCCCATGGCTTCTGCGCCGTACGTGATGCCCTTGTGGGTCGATGACTCCGGCCGTGCCGATCGCTTGTACGTGGCCCTGCGCCAGCACGGACTGCCGGTCTTGCGCTGGGATCGTCTCTGGCCCGGTCTGAAGAAACCCGCCAACGACAGCGGCTGCAGCTGGAGCCATCAGGTATTGCAACTGCTGTGCCATCAGGACCTGCAGCGCAAGGACGTGGCGCGCATCGTCGACACCACCCGTGAATGCCTGAGGCTGGCCTGAGCCCGGCAGGCACCCCCTCAATCCATAGCGATGAAAAGAGTTCTCGGCCTGACCTGTGTCCCCGCATCCGCAGTGGCCGACAGCGACGGCCCTTCCGCGGCGTGCACACGCGGAAACGCCCGCCCACGGGCCCGTCCCTCTCCGGATGCACGTTCGGCAGGCGTCGCCTTCAGCCGCCGGCTGTTGGGCCCGAATCTGCTAGACATGGCAAGAGACGAACAGCAGCGCTGGTCGGCCGGGGCAGAGGTGCAAAGCACCCAGCACAACAGCAGGACCTTGGAACATCACAGCCAGCCGCCTCTTCACGGCCGTGTGTCTTGCCGATCGGGGGCTCACGCCAGGTCCGGCGCCTGGACTTGGCGTTGCGGCCCCGGCGCGCGCCGGAGCCCTACGAAGCCGCGACAGGCGCGGCGGCATCTCCGCCCGAACAGCGACGTTTGGTGGGCTACAACCCTGGGTAGGCCGTGAGCATGACCGAGTCTCGCTCCACGAACCAAGGCGGGCGCGCCAGTGCGATGAAGCGCCTACTGATGGTGGCGTACCACTTTCCGCCGCTAGCAGGCAGCAGCGGAATCCAGCGTACGCTCCGCTTCATGCAGCAGCTGCCGGACCATGGTTGGGATCCGGTCGTGCTGACTACTCACGAGCGCGCCTACGAGCGCACTTCGAACGACCTGTTGGCGGAAGTGCCTGCCAGCGTACCCGTGCGCCGAGCGCTGGCGCTGGACGCTGCGCGGCACCTTTCCTGGCGAGGTCGCTACATCGGCGCCACGGCGCGACCGGATCGCTGGGTGAGCTGGAAGCTCGATGGCGTTCGACAGGGCCTCCAGATGATCCGGGAGTACCGGCCAAGTGTGCTGTGGAGCACCTACCCCATCGCCACGGCGCATCTGATCGGTCTGCAGTTGGCGCGCCGCAGCGGCTTGCCCTGGGTCGCAGACTTCCGCGACCCGATGGCGCAGCCGGGCTATCCGGAGGATCCGGCCACGCGCGCCAGCTTCACCCAGCTAGAGCGCGACGTCTTCGAGCACGCCGCAGGCTGCGTCTTCACCACACCCGGCGCCGCTCAGGAATACCGGCTGCGGTTCCCCGCGCATGCGAGCAAGGTTTTCGTCATCGAGAACGGCTTCGACGAAGAGAC
Source organism: uncultured beta proteobacterium (assembly GCA_903828235.1). Classification (GTDB taxonomy): domain Bacteria; phylum Pseudomonadota; class Gammaproteobacteria; order Burkholderiales; family Burkholderiaceae_C; genus Rubrivivax. Next base: position 11,749 of record CAIKLM010000098.1, read on the forward strand.
CTTCTCGCAGGCCCAGGCACTGCAACGTGCCGGCCCCCTGAGGTTGCAAGGCACCACCTGGCTGCACAGCGGCATCATCTACCCGAATGAGCGGGACCCTGCACCCTTGATCGCCGCCCTGGGCCGGCTCAAGCGAAGCGGTGTTCTGGCAGCGCACGGCTTTGTCCTGCGCTTCCGGGCCGCGGTGGCCGAGGATCTGCTGCGTCGCCTGGCGGTCCAGCACGACGTGGCTGAGCACATCGAGATACTGCCTCCCGTGGGTTACCGCGAAGCACTGGCCGAGATGCTGCGCGCCGACGCCCTGGTTGTGATGCAGGCCAGCAACTGCAACCAGCAGATTCCCGCCAAGCTGTATGAGTACTTGCGCAGCGGTCGCCCGATCATGGGTCTGACAGACCCGGCCGGCGACACGGCCGGGGTACTGCGCGGGGCCGGGGTGGACTCGATCTGCGCGCTGGACGACGAGGACGGACTCGTGAAGTTCGTGGCAACGATGCTGGCTGGCGGCCCGGGCCTGCCGAGCGCGCTGCCGAACACTGCAGCGGTGTCCGGTGCGTCTCGGGCCGCCCGCACACGCCAGCTGGCTACCTTGATGGACGCACTGACGGCCCGGACAGGGGCGCCGAGTTCTTGCGCTGCCTGACACACCCCAGCCGAGCGGGACCATGACCGAGGCCCGCGACAGCATTGCCCGCGGAGCGATGTTCACCGTCGGGATGCGGTGGATCAGCCGCGTCATAGGGCTTGTGAGCACGCTGATCCTGGCGCGCCTTCTCGTGCCCGAGGACTTCGGCATCGCTGCCATGGCGTCGCTGGGTGTCGGCCTGGCCGCCACGCTGCTTGACGTGGGCGTGAACATCGCTCTGATACGCAACCCCAAGGCCACGATCGAGCACTATGAATCGGCCTGGACGCTGCGCCTGCTGCAGGCCGGCGTCGTCATGCTGCTGCTGGTGGCGGCAGCCCCATGGGCTGGCGACTGGTTCCGCGACGAACGCGTGACGCCGGTGATGATGCTGATGGCGCTGAACGTGTTCCTGATCGCGTTCGAGAACATCGGGATCATCAGCTTTCAGAAAGACATGCAGTTCGGCAAGGAGTTGCGCTACCTGGTGCTGAACCGCCTGTTCGGGCTGGTGTGCACGGTGATATTGGCATCTTGGCTGCGCAGCTACTGGGCCATGGTGCTGGCCACGACCTTGACGTCGGTCTTCGCAGTGGCCCACAGCTACGTGGCGCACCCCATGCGGCCCCGTATCAGCTTCAACCGCTTCCGCGAACTGATCGCGGTGTCGCAGTGGATGCTGGTGCAGAACGTCAGCGGCTACTTCGATCAAAACCTGCACCGAATTCTCGTGGGCCGGCGGGATGAGCCCGCCACCGTGGGGGCCTACACCCTTGCCACCGAGCTGGCTGCCCTGCCATCGACCGAGGTGCTGCAACCGCTGAACCGGGTGCTGTTCCCGGCCTTCGTGGCCGTGAAGCACGATCTGGTTGAGCTCAAGAGAATGCTGTTGCTGGCTCAGGGTGTACAGGTGCTGCTGGCCCTGCCCGCTGCAGTGATGCTGTCGGTGCTGGCAAGCGAGGTGGTGGCTCTGCTACTGGGGCCCAAGTGGATGGCTTCGGTGCCGCTGCTGCAGGCCCTCAGCCTGGGCTACGTCTTCTCAGCCGTTCAGTCGAGTGCGTGGTACGCAAACATCACGCTGGGTCAGGAGCGCCTCTGCGCAGCGCTGTCCTGGATCCAGGTGGCGATGTTCGGGATCGCCGCGACCCTGGTTTGGCCGAGCGCTCAGGCACAGGACATCGCCTGGATCCGGGTGGGCGTATCGGGCATCGGTCTGTTCATGCAGCTGTGGGTGCTGAAGCGCGCACTCGGCAACGTCAGCATGGTCGAGCTGATCGAGAGCGCCTGGCGGCCTGTGCTGGCAGTGTCGGCAGCGGTGGGCGTCGGACTTGCGGTGCCCTGGCCCGAAGGCCCGGCTGCTCTGCTGCTGATGGGCAAGCTCGTGCTCCATGGAGCCGTGGGTGTCGCCGTGATTTGGTTGCTGTGGCGCATCAGTGGCCGACCCGATGGGGCTGAGCGATACCTGCTTGAATTCGCGCGCACGCGCATTTTTCATCGGCCCGAGCGGACGAGATGAAGAAGGGTCGGGGCGGACTCGCGTATCTTCATTGAAGCGGACATGTTCACTACGAGGGTGCAAAGTCCTCCCGACCGCCCGCTGGCCCTGTGCTGATGGCGCGGACGCTCAAAGCTCCCATGACTTCGGCTTCTCTCATCACGATCGTCATCCCGACTACCTGCTCGGCCGACAGGCATGAGTCGCTGCTGCGTGCAGTGCAAAGCGCGCACGCCGCTTCTTGCCAACCCATAGCCGTGCTCGTGGTTGTCAACGGCAGCCGGGTCGATGCCGACACGCTTGCTGAACTCACTGAACAACCTGTGACGATCGACCGCCAGCGGGAGGGTTCCTTGCCCAAGGCCTTGGCACGCGGCCGGTCGCTGGTGCAGACCCCGTTCTTCGGGTTCCTTGATGACGATGATGAGCTGCTGCCCGGCGCGCTGGACAGCAGGCTCGCACTCATGCTGGCCGACCCTCGCCTCGGCCTGGTGGTCTCCAATGGATACCGTGAGTTGCAGGGAAAGCGATCCTCAGCCGTGCCAAGTCTCGAAGGCGTGGACCGGGAACCCCTGCGACAGCTACTGTCGAACAACTGGCTTGCCTCATGCGCCGGCCTCTATCGCACGTCGATGGTGTCAGGGGCGTACTTCCAGCAGATTCATGCCTTCGCAGAGTGGACCTGGCTTGGGTACCGACTATGTCTGGCGGGCACGCTGGTCGGGGTCGTGCGGGAGCACGGCTTCGTTGTTCATGACACGCCGGGTTCGCTGTCCAAGTCTGCTGGCTACCAGCGCAGTTATGTGGCGCTTCTCGACAGGATGCTGGCCGAAAACCCACCTCGTTGGGCTCGCAAGGCGCTGCTTGCAAAACGGAGTGCGGCGCTACATGATCTGTCAGCCAAGGCACTTCAAGACGGGGAGTTAGTTGTGTCGTGGCAGCTGCATCTGCGCAGCTTGGGCGGCCTGCACGGCTGGCGCTACCTTCCGTACACACGCCATCTTGTGTGGCAAGCACTTGGTCTTGCCAAGTCATCCTAGCGAGCCCGTGCCGTATTGCGGCGCCGGTGCCTGGCGGCCGGCCAAACTAAATCACGGGTGTCAGGCTACAGAAGAGGTTGACCGCCTGGTGAAGAGCACACAGGAGCCGTAGACAACTCTCTCGGGAGCGCCGCACGCGTGCTGCTAGTCTGGCCGGCGTCGGAGAGCAACTCCATGCGGCACTTCGCCCACGAGGTGCTCCCCGCGCTAGCCTGTCCGATAGCTGCTCGCGACCTGCAAGACCTGGTGGCGGCGGACAATTATCTTGAGCGCTCAGCGACAACTATCTTGAGCGGTTGACGCACGCCGCCGGGGTGCGTTTTGCGGTCGGGTTCCGACAGTGGTTGCCATCCAGTGGAAGGCGAACACGGTGCCCGGCAAACGC
>CAIKLM010000099.1 GCA_903828235.1 uncultured beta proteobacterium
GCGTTTGCCGGGCACCGTGTTCGCCTTCCACTGGATGGCAACCACTGTCGGAACCCGACCGCAAAACGCACCCCGGCGGCGTGCGTCAACCGCTCAAGATAGTTGTCGCTGAGCGCTCAAGATAATTGTCCGCCGCCACCACTGGACTGTTTGTTTCCGGGCTCAGCCCAGGTGGGTGAGGATCTTTTCGATCACCGGCCGCTCAAGGATGGCCGCGATGATCTTCAGCTCCCCGCCGCCGCAGTTCTGGCAGTGCTGCATGTCGATGTTGAAGACGCGATTGAGCAGCCGCGCCCAGCTGATGCGGTCCGACCGGCAGCTTCAGGGCAGCGCGGTCGGGACAGCCAACGTCCCTTCAGGGTCGGGAGGAGTCCCCGAGACCACGCCAGGCAGCCCCCACGCTCGCCGCCGGTTCAGGGATACAGCCCGCGCTCCTCGCGCGCCGTCAGGATGCGCTGGCAGGCCACCGCGAAGGTGGCGGTGCGCAGCGTGATGCCGTGGCGGTCGGCCGTCTCCCAGATGCGCTTGAGCGCGCCGATCATGATCTTGTCCAGGCGCACGTTGATCTCGTCCTCGGTCCAGAAGAACGAGCTGAAGTCCTGCGCGGCGAAGCGGGCGCTGTTCAGGTCAAGCTCGATGCGGCGGGCGGCCTCGCGCCCGGTGACGAACACGCCGCGGCCCGTGGCCTTGATGCGGCCCAGGCTGCCGCCCAGGTGGATGGGCTTGCCGGTGACGACGCCGGTGGCCGTGCTGCCGGTGTTCATGCTGTACGTGTCCATCATCCACGCCATGATCTGCGGGTTGGTGTTCACGTCCCGCGCCGGGATGTCCTGCTGCGGGCCCTGCTCGGCACGCCCTGGGCACTTCGCGGCAGCATCTCGCGCTGGTCCCCTGCCTCTTCCCCCAACCCATCCGGGCCGTCGTGAGACCAACCACGGTCGCGTTCTGCCCACCTGACTGATGGGCGCAAGCCGCGTGACAGCCCGCCCCTCATTCGCACCGCCGTCGAAGAAGTACGCGAAGGGCCCGCCGCGCCATATACTTACGCCATATCCCATCTCGCACTGACCCCCAATGAGCATCACCTCCGTCTTCACCAACAACCGCTCGCAGGCCGTGCGCCTGCCCGCCGATGTGCGCCTGCCCGAAGGCGTGAAGAAGGTTCAGGTAAGGGCCCGGGGGGTCGATCGCATCATCTCCCCGGTGGGACACACGTGGGACGAGTTCTTCCTGAACGGCCCCAAGGCATCCGACGACTTCCTGGTCGAGCGCGCCTCGCAGCAACAGCCCGAACGCGAGTCCCTTTGACAAGGTGCCCGCGATGCTGAAGTTCATGCTCGACACCAACATCGTCATCTACGTCATCAAGCGACGGCCGATCGAGGTGATGGGCATCTTCAACGAGAACGCTGGCCGCATGGCGATCTCCGCCATCACGCTGAGCGAACTGTTCCATGGCGCCGAGAAGAGCGCGAAGGTGGCTCAGAACCTGGCGGTGGTGGAGGAGTTCGCCAGCTTGCTGGAGGTGCTGCCCTACACCGCCAAGGCCTCGCAGCACTATGGCGCCATCCGCAGCGCGCTCGAGAAGGTGGGCCGGACAATCGGCGTGAACGACCTGCACATCGCCGCCCATGCGCGAAGCGAAGGCCTCACCCTGGTGACCAACAACCTCGGCGAGTTCGAGCGCGTGCCGGGCCTGATGGCGGAGAACTGGGTTTCCAACCTGACCTGAACTGGAACAGCACTTCCCAGGGGCCGGACGGCAGCGAGTTCATCACGCTGTCATCACGCCCACAGGCCCTGCCGGTGCACCGCCAGTGACATGGCGAGCTTCGCAACACTGCGCCATACAGCCTTGGGCGCGACGCCCTCTTTCGCGGCGGCATCCTCCACGGCGCGCAGCGCGCAGCGCATAGCCGCTCCAGGATGGCCGCGATGATCTTCAGCTCCCCGCCGCCGCAGTTCGGGCAGGTGTGCATGTCGATGCCGAACGCCCGCTTGAGCAGCCGCGCCCAGCTGATGCGGCCCGACCGGCAGCTTCAGGGCGGCGAGATCGGGGCGGCCTATGTCTCTTCAGGGTCGCGAGAGGAGACCCCGCGACCACGCCAGGCAGCCCCCACGCTCGCCACCGGTTCAGGGATACAGCCCGCGCTCCTCGCGCGCCGTCAGGATGCGCTGGCAGGCCACCGCGAAAGTGGCGGTGCGCAGCGTGATGCCGTGGCGGTCGGCCGTCTCCCAGATGCGTTTGAGCGCGCCGATCATGATCTTGTCCAGGCGCACGTTGATCTCGTCCTCGGTCCAGAAGAACGAGCTGAAGTCCTGCACCCACTCGAAGTAGCTCACCGTCACGCCGCCGGCGTTGCAGATGACGTCGGGCACCACCAGCACGCCGCGCTCGGCCAGGATGTCGTCGGCCACCGGCACCGTGGGGCCGTTGGCGCCCTCGAGCACCAGCTTGGCGGTGATGCGCCGGGCGCGCTCGGCCGTGATCTGGCCCTCCAGCGCGGCCGGGATCAGGATGTCGGCCTTCACGTCCCAGAAGCTCTCGGCGTCGGCCGCCTCGCCGCCCTTGAAGCCGCCCACGCCGCCGGTGGCCTTGACATGGGCCATCAGGTCGGCCATGTCGAAGCCGCGCTCGTTGACGACGGTGCCGGTGTGGTCCTGCACGGCCACCAGTCGGCTGCCGGCCTGCACGAACAGCTCGGCCGCCGCCGAGCCCACGTTGCCGAAGCCCTGCACGGCGATGCGGGCCTCGTTCAGGTCGAGCTCGATGCGGCGGGCGGCCTCGCGCCCGGTGACGAACACGCCGCGGCCCGTGGCCTTGACGCGGCCCAGGCTGCCGCCCAGGTGGATGGGCTTGCCGGTGACGACGCCGGTGGCCGTGCTGCCGGTGTTCATGCTGTACGTGTCCATCATCCACGCCATGATCTGCGGGTTGGTGTTCACGTCCGGCGCCGGGATGTCCTGCTGCGGGCCGATGATGATGCCGATCTCGCTGGTGTAGCGCCGCGTCATGCGCTCCAGTTCCTTGTGGCTCAGGCGCTTGGGGTCGACGCGGATGCCGCCCTTGGCGCCGCCGTAGGGCAGGTTGACGGCGGCGTTCTTGATGCTCATCCAGGCCGCCAGCGCCATCACCTCCTCGAGCGTCACGTCGGGGTGGTAGCGCACGCCGCCCTTGCCGGGGCCGCGGCTCAGGTTGTGCTGCACGCGGAAACCCTCGAAGTGGGCGACCTCGCCGTTGTCGAGCTCGATCGGCACGTCGACGATCAGCGCGCGCTTGGGGCGCTTCAGCGTCTCGGCCCACTTGGCCAGGTGGCCCAGGTAGGGGATGACGCGGTCGACCTGGCTGATGTAGGTGCCCCAGGGACTGTCGGGCGCGGGGTTCACGTAGGACAGCGGGGTCGGGGAAAGGGCGGATGTCGGGGGGGCCATGAAGGGTGTCTCCGGTGGTGGGGTGGCCTCGCCGGCCCGCGCCGCGCCTCGTGGACGGCGGCCGGGGCGGCAACGCGCGGCGGCCACTGTAGGCGGGCCGCGGCCGGATTTGTCGCCGTGCGCCATGCCGGCTTTGCATGGGCGCTGCGGCGGGTTGTCATGGGGCCTGCCGCCTACACTGGCCGCATGAACGAACGCACCCCGGCCCGCGTGGCCTTCGTCGGCGGCGGCAACATGGCCGGCGCCCTCATCGGCGGCCTCGTGCGCAGCGGCCACGACGCGGCGGACCTGGTCGTGGTGGAGCCGGCCGAGGCCCAGCGCGAGCGGCTGGCGCGCGAGTTCGGCGTGCGCGCGCAGCCCGCAGCCGACGAGCGCCTGGCGGGCTGCGGCACCGTCGTGTGGGCCGTCAAGCCGCAGCTGTTTGCCGAGGCTGCCGCGCCCTGCGCGCGCTTCGTCGGCGGCGCGCTGCAGCTCAGCGTGATGGCCGGCGTGCGCTGCGCCACCATCGCCGCGGCCAGCGGCGGCGCGCGCATCGTGCGCAGCATGCCCAACACGCCAGCCCTCATCGGCCAGGGCATCGCCGGGCTCTACGCCGAGCCGGCGGTCAGCGAGGCCGAGCGCGCCGCGGCGGCGGCGCTGTTCGCGCCCACCGGCCAGGTGCTGTGGGTGGCGCGCGAGGCCGATCTCGACGCCGTGACGGCGCTGTCGGGCTCGGGGCCGGCTTACGTCTTCTACTTCCTCGAGGCCATGATGCAGGCCGCCGCCGAGATGGGGCTGAGCCCCGAGCAGGGCCGCGCGCTGGGCCAGGCCACCTTCGCCGGCGCGGCGGCGCTGGCGATGCGCTCGGAGCTGTCGCCCGGCGCGCTGCGCGAGCAGGTCACCAGCAAGGGCGGCACCACGCACGCCGCGATCACGTCGCTGGAGGCCGACGGCGTGAAGGCGGCCTTCGTGAAGGCGCTGCACGCGGCGCGGGCGCGCGCCGAGGAACTCGGGCGAGGCTGAGCGCGGCGCTCAGCGCAGCGCCAGGTCGACCGCCGTGCCGGCGAACACCGCGCAGCCCAGCCAGTGGTTGGCGCGGAAGGCGCGGAAGCAGCCCTCGCGGCTGCGGTCGCGGATCAGCGTGTAGTGCCACGCGGCCTGCGCGGCCGCCACGGCCAGGCCCGCCAGGAACCAGCCGCCCAGCCCCAGCGCGCGGCCCAGCCAGCCCCAGGCCAGCAGGTAGGCCGCGTAGAAGGCCATCACCGCGGCCACGTCGAAGCGACCCAGCGTGATGGCGCTGGTCTTCATGCCGATCCTCAGGTCGTCGTCGCGGTCGACCATGGCGTACTCGGTGTCGTAGGCCAGCACCCAGAACAGGTTGGCCACGAGCAGGGCCCAGGCGTGCCAGGGCACGGCGTCGGCGATGGCCTGCAGCCCCCACTCGCGCCCGCCCTGGGCCGCGGCGAAGGCCATCGGGATGCCGAAGCTGAAGGCCACGCCCAGCACCGCCTGCGGCATGGCCAGCACGCGCTTGGCGTAGGGGTACAGCAGCGTGACCGCCAGCGCCGCGACGCTCAACTGGATCGCCGGCGCGCTGGTGGTGAGCACCAGGCCGAAGGCCGCCAGCGCCAGCACCGCGCCCACCGCCAGCGCCTCGCGCGGCGACACCGCGCCGCGCGTGACCGGCCGCTGCGCCGTGCGCTTGACGTGGCGGTCGAACTCGCGGTCGGCCACGTCGTTGACGCAACAGCCGGCGCTGCGCATCAGCACGGTGCCGGCCACGAACACGGTGAACAGGTGCCAGCCCGGCCAGCCGTCGGCGGCGATCCACAGCGCGCCGAGCGTGGGCCACAGCAGCAGCAGCCAGCCGGCGGGGCGATCCCAGCGGATGAGGTCGAGGTAGAGGGCCCATCGGCCCGCTCGCTGCGGGGTTGACGACACGCCGGCGATTATCCGGGGGCAGCGCGAAGGCCTGCGCAAAGCGGCGGGGGCGACGCGGGCCATGGGCCACCGGCCGCTGGTTAGCATCCGCAGGACCAATCGCACGCCAGGGAGGCGGCATGCAGGGCTCCACACTCCGAACCGTTCGCACGGCGGCCATGGCGCTGCTGGCGAGCATCGCCGTCACCGCGGCGCCGGCGCAGACCGGCGGCGATCGCCCGGCGGCCCAGGCCGTGACGCAGGCCCTGCCCTACGTCGAGCGGCCGCGGATCAGCAGCCTCAAGGTCTCGCCCTCCAACCAGCACGCGGCCTTCCTGTGGCGGGGCAACCAAGGCCGGCTGGTGCTGGCGGTGGTCGACCTGGCCGAGCCCAGCAACGTGCGGGTGGTGGCCGCCAACCCGCAGCTCGACATCAGCAACATCCACTGGGTCAACGACCGCCGGCTGGTTTTCGACGCCCGGCCGCCGGAGATCATGATCTTCGAGGGCGAGGCCGGCACCTTCGGGGTCGACATCGACGGCCAGCGCCTGCAGCTGCTCGTGAGCTGGACCACGCAGGTCGGCCAGGGGACCGGCACCCGACTCGTCTCCCGCGTGCTGCCGTACGGCTGGGGATTCTTCCGGGCGCTGGCTGGCCGCGGCGATGAAGCCTTGTTCTACCAGGCGGAGAACCCCGAGCAGGGCCAGTGGGGCGTCATGGCCGTCGCCCGCCTGGACACCGCGACCGGCCAGCTGCGCCGCGCGAGCGACGGCAAGCCCGAGAGCAGCGTCCGGCACCTGACCGACCCCGATGGCAACCTGCGCGTCGTCGTCACCGAAAGCGGCGGCCGCGCCCGGGTGCACCACCGCCCGGGCGGCTCGCGCGAGTGGGAGGTCGTCGAGGACCTGCCGCTGCTCGACGCCAGCCGCATGGACCCGCTGTACGTCGAGGCCGACGGCAGCTGGGTCGTCAGCAGCCGCCGCGGCCGCGATGCCGATGCCCTGTTCGTGTACGACCCCAAGACCCGCAAGCTCGATCCCGAGCCCCTGGTGGCCGCCGCAGGCTTCGACATGGGCACGGATCTCGAGGTCGACGCGGCCCGGCGCACGGTCGTCGGCGTGCACATCGAGACCTCGCAGCCGCAGACCGTGTGGCTGGACGACCGCCTGGCCCAGCTGCAGCGCACCATCGACGCCGCGCTGCCGCCAGGCCGCATGAACCGCCTGCTGTGTGGCGACTGCCCGTCGGCGCAGCGCTTCGTCGTCCACTCGCAGAGCGACCGCCAGCCGGGCGAGTACTTCGTGTTCGACACGGTGGCCAAGCGGCTGCTGCGCATCGCCACCAGCCGCCCCGGCCTGCCCGAGGCCTCGCAGGGGGTGCGCAGCTTCCACCGCGTGGCGGCGCGCGACGGCCTGTCGCTGCCGGTGGTGGTGACGCACCCGCCGGGCGTGGACGCGAAGTCGCCGCGGCCCCTGGTGCTGCTGGTGCACGGCGGCCCCCATGTGCGCGGCGGCTCGCGCGCCTGGGACGGCTTTGCGCAGTTCGTGGCCGCGCAGGGCCACCGCGTGCTGGAGGTGGAGTTCCGCGGCTCCACCGGTTTCGGGGAGCGGCACCTTCGGGCGGGCTTCAAGCAGTGGGGCCAGGCCATGCAGGACGACCTGGCCGATGCCGTGGCCTGGGCCGTGCGCGAGGGCCTGGGCGAGCCCGGCCGCGCCTGCATCGTGGGCGGCAGCTACGGCGGCTACGCGGCGCTGATGGGGCCGGTGCGGCACCCGGAGCTGTACCGCTGCGCCGCCAGCATCAACGGCGTCACCGACACCACGCGGCTGTTCAGCCGCTTCTGGACCGACATCAGCGACCAGGCCCGCCGCTACGTGCTGACCGAGACGCTGGGCGACCCCGTGGCCGACAAGGCGATGCTCGAGCGCTTCTCGCCGCTGAACCGGGTGGCCGAGATCCGCGTGCCCCTGATGGTGACCTGGGGACAGCGGGACACGCGCGTCGACCCGGCGCACTCGCGCCGCTTCGTTGCCGCGGCGCGCGCCGCGGGCGTCTCGGTGGAGAGCCACGAATACACGGACGAAGGGCACAGCTTCTTCCTCGCGGAAAACTGGGCCGACCAGTTCGAGCGGGTGGCACGCTTCCTCGCCAAGCACCTGGGCAAGGACGGGCGCTGAACCTGTCACGGCGGCGCAGGGGGCACGCCGTCGCGTAGCGATCAGCCCCGCAGCAGGTTGATCAGCGCGCGGCCGCCGCGGTCGCGGTAGACATCGAAGTCGGCGTCCAGGCTGAGCACGTGTCGGAGCTTCAGCCGCGCCGCGGCTTCGGCGATGGAAGCGTCGGCCAGATCGAAGGGCAGGTCGGCAAAGCGCTCGCTGATGCGCAGCACCTCGGTCACCGAACCCTCGGCCGCGGGCTGCAGCACCAGCGCGCCGCGCTGCACCCAGCGCAGGAAGTCCAGCGCGCAGTCGTTTGCGATGCGGCGCGCCAGCAGCGCGCAGACCTCGGTAGCCACCGGCCAGGTGGACCACAGCACGGCACGCGGGTTGTCGCGCAACCAGTTCCGCACCGGGGCGTGCCAGCGGTCGGCGCCGTTGAACAGCGCGATCAGCGGCCCGCTGTCCACCAGCACCGGGCCGCGGTGCGCCAGATGCCGCGGCGACGGCTCGGCCGCGGGCAGCTTGCGCGCCGGCATGAATGGTCAGCCCCGGCGCGCGTGGCGCTCGGCGGCCCCGGCCGCGAAGCCCAGACGTCGCCGCGTGGCGAGGTCGGCGGGGCCCGCGTGGCGGCCGAAGAGATCGACCCCCAGGTCGTGCGCCGAGCGCGGCGGGCCGGCGGTCTCGTCCTGGGCCAGGTACAGCTGCAGCGCCGCGCGCACGACATCGCTCGTGCTGCGGCCGCTGGCGTGGGCACGCTGGCGCAACTGCTCCTCGAGGGCGGGGTCGAGCTTGATGGTGACGGTCATCGTCGGTGAACAGGGGCGCTGAAATACGCAATGTATTACGCCCGCCGTCGGACCGTCAACCGCCGGGGGCCGACAGCCGATGCGGCGAGCCCGCGGGTCACCCTTCGCGGGGCGCAGCCGCGCCCGGCGTCACCCCTGCAGCTGCTTCTGGAACACCAGCCCCGCGTGCTCGCGCAGGGCGTGGAACTTGATCTTCGGCCAGTTCTCCTGCATGGCGCGCAGCTCGCCGGCGTACTCGAGCAGCACGCAGGGCGCGTCCACGGCGTCCAGCGCCACGCGGTGGGCGTTGCCGTCGATGAAGCGCTGCAGCTCCTTGGGCCCACCGTTCTCGTCGGGGCACGTCACCCAGCGCGCCACGTTGTAGCGCGCCGGCATCACGCGCGCCTTGCAGCCGTACTCGTGCTCCAGGCGGTGCGCCACCACCTCGAACTGCAGCTGCCCCACCGCGCCCAGCAGCAGCACGCTGCCGGCCACCGGGCGGAAGACCTGGATCGCACCCTCCTCGCCCAGCTGCGTGAGGCCGGCGCGCAGCTGCTTGGTCTTCAGCGGGTCGGCCACCTCTACCGAGCGGAACATCTCGGGCGCGAAGAACGGCAGCCCGGTGAACTGCAGCACCTCGCCCTCGGTGAGCGTGTCGCCCAGCTGCAGCACGCCGTGGTTGGGAATGCCGATGATGTCGCCGGCGAAGGCCTCGTCCAGCAGCTCGCGGCGCTGGCTCATGAAGGTGACCACCGAGTTCGGCCGCAGCTCCTTGCCGTTGCGCGAGACCTTCAGCCGCATGCCGCGCTCGAAGTGGCCGCTGGCCACGCGCACGAAGGCGATGCGGTCGCGGTGCGCCGGGTCCATGTTGGCCTGGATCTTGAACACCACGCCGGTGAACTTGGGCTCGGTGGGCTGCACCGTGCGCTGGATGGCGGGCTTGGCGCCCGGCTGCGGCGCCAGCTCCACCAGCGCGTCCAGCACCTCCTGCACGCCGAAGTTGTTGACGGCCGAGCCGAAGAACATCGGCGTCTGCCGCCCGGCCAGGAACTCGGCTTCGTCGAAGGCCGGCGCGGCCTCGCGCACCAGCTCGATCTCGCCGGCCGCCTGCTCGTAGGGGCCGCCGAAGCGCTCGGCCAGCTGCGGGTTGCCGATGCCGTCGATCACCTCTTCCGAGCCCGCTACGCGGTCCTCGCCGGGCGCGAACACGCGCATCTGGTCGCGGCGCAGGTCGAGCACGCCGCCGAAGAACTTGGCCATGCCCACGGGCCAGGTGAAGGGCACCACCGTCATGCCCAGCTCGCGCTCGATCTCGTCCATCAGCGCCAGCGGCTCCTTCACCTCGCGGTCCATCTTGTTGACGAAGGTGAGGATGGGCGTGTTCCGCGCCCGGCACACCTGCAGGAGGCGCCGCGTCTGCGGCTCCACGCCGTTGGCGGCGTCGATCACCATCAGCGCCGCGTCCACCGCCGTCAACACGCGGTAGGTGTCCTCGGAGAAGTCCTGGTGGCCCGGCGTGTCGAGCAGGTTGATGACGCAGTCGCGGTACTCCATCTGCATCACCGAGCTGGCCACCGAGATGCCGCGCTGCTTCTCGATCTCCATCCAGTCGGATGTGGCGTGGCGCGTGGCCTTGCGCGCCTTCACCGAGCCGGCGATCTGGATGGCGCCGCTGAACAGCAGCAGCTTCTCGGTGAGCGTGGTCTTGCCCGCGTCGGGGTGGCTGATGATGGCGAAGGTGCGGCGGCGCTTCACCTCGTGGGCGATGCGCTCGTGGCTGGCGGCGGGCATGGCGGCAGGCTCGAGGGGATCGCCCATTATCTGGTGGGTGCGCCTGGCCGCCTGCAATACCGCCCGGTCAGGACGCCCCGATCTCGTGCGATGGACGAACCCGCGCGGCGCGAAGCAGGTGCAAATCTCGAGCGGCCGCATCGGATTGGTACGCGGCGCACGCCGACAGGGCCTGGGTTGGTGCGATTTGCCCATCCCACCGGTAAAATCGCCCCGAACAGAAGTATCAAGATGCGAGTGAGCGACAAGAGTCGCCGCCGGTCCCACCCGCGGGGTCTGAGGCGAACCCGACCCACGCGAGAAGCCGCCCTGCCCAGTCTGCTGCGCAGCGCGCTCGACGCGCTTCCGGCGCATGTGTGCGTGCTCGCCGCCGACGCCACCGTGCTGTGGGTCAACCGCGCTTGGCGCCAGTTCAGCGCCTGCAACGGTGGCAGCGAGGCGGCCACGGGCGAAGGCAGCAACTATCTGGCCGTGTGTGACTCGGCCTGCGGCATGCAGTCCACCGAGGCGCCTGCCTTCGGTGCCCTGCTGCGCGAGGTGCTGGCGGGCCAGCGGGCGCACTTCGAGATCGAGTACCCCTGTCATTCGCCCACCGAATTGCGCTGGTTCGTGGCTGGAGCAGCGCTGATCGAAGGCCCGGGGCCCGGGCGCGTGGTCGTGTCGCACCAATCCGTCACGGCACGGCGGTTGGCCGACGCTCGCGAGCGCGAGCGCCAGCGGCTGGAGGCCCTCGGCGCGTTGGCCGGCGGCATCGCGCACGACTTCAACAACGTGCTGGGCGCGGTGCTCGGCCACGCCGCGCTGCTGCTGGAGGGCCCTTCAGAACATGGCGACGAGCAGGTGCCGCTTCGGAACATCCAGCGCGCCGCGCTGCGCGGACGCGACCTCGTGCGCCGCGTCCTCGCGTTCGGGCGTGGGCCTGCGACGACAGCCGAGCCGTTGGCCCTGGCACCGCTGCTGGAGGAGACGCTGGCACTGCTGGCCACCAGCCGGCCGGCTGGGGCGGGGCAGACACTGGAAGTGGCGGCCGGCGCCGAGGCGCTGTGGGTGCGCGGCGATGCGACCGATCTTCAGCAAGCGCTGATGAACCTGGTGCACAACGGCTGGCTGGCGCTTCAGGGACGGCCCGGCACGGTGACGGTGGCGCTGCGCGCGGCAGGCAAGGGCACTGCCGAGATCCAGGTGGCCGACACGGGTTGCGGCATCCCCGCAGAATTGCGAGAGCGCATCTTCGAACCATTCTTCACCACGCGGCCGGTCGGCGAAGGTGCGGGACTGGGTCTGGCCCAGGTTCACGGCATGGCCGTGCGCATGGGCGGCCGAGTCGAGGTGAGCTCCGAGCCGGGCATCGGCAGTGTCTTCACGCTGACGTTGCCTCTGTGCGAGGCACCGGCTGGGGCAGCGGAGCCCGCCCAGGCCGAGGCGTCGGCAGCCGAGACTGCCGCCGCCGAGGCGCCCGCGGCCACCTTGCTCCTCGTGGACGACGACGAGACGGTGGGCCTGGCCCACGCCGCGCTGCTGAAGCGTGCCGGCCACCACGTGCTGCTCGTAACCAGCGCTCTCGGCGCCTTGCGCGAACTCGGTCGCCAGGGTGCCGGACTGGACGCCCTGGTGAGCGACCACACGATGCCCGAGATGTCCGGCCTGGAGCTCTGCCGCGCCGCGCGTGTGCTGCTGCCCTCACTGCCGCTGCTCATCGTCACGGGCTACATCGACAACGCCCTGCGCAGCGGCGCGACAGCGCTGGGAGTCGAGTTGGTGGCCAAGGAGGACGCCTTCGAAGCTTTGGTGCCCGCCGTCGCATCGGTGCTGCGGCCGTCCACCCTGCGAGGGTCCCAGGCACGCCCGGATTGAGCATGTGCTGCCGCGCCCGAGGTGAGCAAGGGACAGCGACGCGGCAGCGGCGACGCTGGCTCAGGAAAGGCGCGTCGCGCCCTGGAGCTCACAGGCGTAGACGCAGTTGCGCAGCGCCGCAATGGCCTCGTAGCGCGGGAAGCTGCGGCGCCAGGCCAGCACGATGCGGCGCGAGGGCACGGGCTCGGTGAACGGCACGTAGGCCACGTGCGGCTGCGGCTCGGCGGGCACGCTCAGGCGCGGCACCACCGTGATGCCCATGCCCGAGGCCACCATGTGCTTGATGGTCTCCAGGCTCGAGCCCTCGAAGCTCTTGCGGATGCCCTCGGCGTCGGACGCAAAGCGCGCGTACTCGGGGCACACCTCAAGCACCTGGTCGCGGAAGCAGTGGCCGGTGCCCAGCAGCAGCATGGTCTCGTTCTTCAGCTCCTCGGCGCTGATGCTGGGGCGCGCCGCGATGGGGTGCTTGCGCGGCACGGCGGCCAGGAAGGGCTCGTCGTACAGCGGCGCCACCGCCAGGCCGGCGTCGGGGAAGGGCTCGGCCAGGATGGCGCAGTCCAGCTCGCCGGTGCGCAGCATCTCCAGCAGCCGCACGGTGAAGTTCTCCTGCAGCATCAGCGGCATCTGCGGCACGCGCTCGATAGCCTGGCGCACCAGGTCGGGCAGCAGGTAGGGCCCCACGGTGTAGATGACGCCCAGGCGCAGCGGGCCCGACACCGGGTCCTTGCCGGTCTTGGCGATCTCGCGGATGGCCGCGGCCTGCTCGATGACCTGCTGCGCCTGGCGCACGATCTGCTCGCCCAGCGGCGTGGTGCTGACCTCACTGGCACCGCGCTCGAAGATCTTCACGTCGAGCTCCTCCTCGAGCTTCTTCACGGCCACGCTCAGCGTGGGCTGGCTCACGTGGCAGGCCTCGGCGGCCCGGCCGAAGTGACGTTCGCGCGCCACGGCGACGATGTACTTGAGCTCGGTCAGCGTCATGTGGGCATTGTCGCGCGCCCTCTCCCGGCTACGGTCAAGCCACCGCCACGGAACCGGCTCCGCCGGGCCGTCGGCGGGCGGCCCCCTCGGGGGGGAGAGAGCCGCGGCTCCAAGCCGGCCTGCGCCGGCTTGGACGGCCCGAGCGGCACGGCCTCTGGCCGTGCGTGGAGCGATAGCGAGCTTGGGGGCTCCACGTCAGGCTTTCAGGAACTCGGTCTTCGCGCCCAGCCAGCGGTCCACCTGCTGCTGCGCCGCGGCCGGGTGCGCCGCCAGCAGCCGCGCGGCGGCGTCGCGGGCCTGCCGCAGCAGCGGCTCGTCCTGCGCCAGGTCGGCGAAGCGCAGCAGCGCATCGCCGCTTTGGCGCGCGCCCATGAACTCGCCGGGGCCGCGGATCTCGAGGTCGCGGCGCGCGATCTCGAAGCCGTCGGTGGTCTCGGCCATGGCCTTCAGGCGCGCCTTGCCGGTGGGCGACAGCGGCGCGGTGTACAGCAGCACGCACACGCTGGCCGCGGCGCCGCGGCCCACACGGCCGCGCAGCTGGTGCAGCTGCGCCAGGCCGAAGCGCTCGGCGTGCTCGATCACCATCAGGCTGGCGTTGGGCACGTCCACGCCGACCTCGATGACGGTGGTGGCCACCAGCAACTGCATCGTGCCGCCGCTGAACAGCGACATCACGGCCGCCTTCTCGGCCGGCGGCATGCGGCCGTGCAGCAGGCCCACCATCGCGCCGGGCACGGCCTGCTGCATCAGGGCCGACAGCTCGGCGTGCGTGGCGGTGGCGTTCTGCAGGTCGAGGTGCTCGCTCTCCTCCACCAGCGGGCACACCCAGTAGACCTGCTGGCCCGCGGCCACGGCGTCGCGGATGCGCGCCAGCACCTGGGCGCGGCGGCCGTCCTCGAAGACCTTGGTGACGATGGGCGTGCGGCCCGGCGGCAGCTCGTCCAGCGTCGACAGGTCCAGGTCGGCGTAGTGGCTCATCGCCAGCGTTCGCGGGATGGGCGTGGCGCTCATCATCAGCAGGTGCGGTTCGAGCTTGGGGCCCCCAGGCTCCGGCGGCGCCTCCGCCTCCGCCAGCTTCTCGCGCAAGGCCAGCCGCTGCGCCACGCCGAAGCGGTGCTGCTCGTCCACCACCGCCAGCCCCAGCCGGGCGAAGGCCACGTCGTGCTGGATGACGGCGTGCGTGCCCACCACCAGCCCGGCGCGGCCGTCGGCCACCGCGGCCAGCTGCTCGCGGCGCCCGCGTCCCTTGCGGCTGCCGGTGAGCCAGGCGATGCCCACGCCCAGCGGCTCCAGCCACTGCACCAGCTTGCGGAAGTGCTGCTCGGCCAGGATCTCGGTGGGCGCCATCAGCGCGCACTGCCAGCCGGCGTCGATGGCGGCGGCGGCGGCCAGCGCCGCCACCACCGTCTTGCCCGAGCCCACGTCGCCCTGCAGCAGGCGGTGCATGGGCTGCAGGCGCGCCAGGTCGGCGGCGATCTCGGCCACCACGCGCTGCTGGGCACCGGTCAGCGCGAAGGGCAGCGCGGCGAGCAGCCGCTCGGCCAGCCCGCCCGGCCGCGCCGCCAGCACTGGCGCGCGCAGCCGGGCGCGCTCGGCACGGGCCTGCGCCTGCGCCAGCTGCTGGGCCAGCAGCTCGTCGAACTTCAGCCGCTGCCAGGCCGGGTGGTGGCGCTGCTCCAGCGCGTCGAGGTCGGTGCCCGGCGGCGGCTGGTGCAGGAACTGCACCGCCTCGCGCAGCGACGGCAGCCCGGCCAGCACCGTGCCCTCGGGCAGCAGCTCGTGCAGCGGCGCGCGGGCGAGGGCCGACGCCACGCACTTGCGCAGGTAGGCCTGCGGCAGCTGCGCGCTGCTGGGGTAGACCGGCGTCAGGCCGGCGGGCAACGGCGTGTCGGGCTGCACGGCACGGAACTCCGGGTGCACCATCTCGCGGCCGAAGAAGCCGGCGCGCAGCTCGCCCTTCACGCGCACCAGCGTGCCCGGGGCCAGCGTCTTCTGCGTGCCCGGGTGGAAGTGCAGCAGCCGCAGCAGCAGCTCGCCGCTGCCGTCGTCCACGCGCACCAGCAGCTGGCGGCGCGCGCGCTGCTCGATGCGGCTGTCGACCACCGTGCCCTGCACCTGGCCGGCCACGCCGTCACGCAGGCTGGCGATGGTGACCAGGCGCGTCTCGTCCTCGTAGCGCATCGGCAGGTGCAGCGCCAGGTCGATGTCGCGCACCAGCCCCAGCTTGTGCAGCGCGCGCTGCGGCGCCGACGGCGGCCGGGCGGCCGAAGCCGGGCCCGGCGCGGGGGCCTTGGCGGCCTGGGCGGGCGCGGCTCGGGTGGGCATGGAAGAATTCTCTCCCCGCTGCCCAGCCAGCGCCTCCAGGGTCGGTCCAGCCCCGGTCATGTCCACGCCTGCCACGCCCCGCGAGCTCACGCTCGCCGACTTCGACTTCGAGCTCCCGCCCGAGCTCATCGCACAGCACCCCGCCGCCGAGCGCAGCGCCTCGCGGCTGCTCGACGGCACCGGCCCCGTGCCGGCCGACCGCGTGTTCCGCGAGCTGCCCGCGCTGCTGGAGCCCGGCGACCTGCTGGTGTTCAACGACACGCGCGTGATCAAGGCCCGCCTGTTCGGCGAGAAGCCCACCGGCGGCGCCGTCGAGGCGCTGGTGGAGCGCGTGCTGCCCGGGCACGTGGTGCACGCGCACCTGCGCGCCAGCAAGTCGCCGCGCGCCGGCAGCGTGGTGCGCTTCGGCGGCCCGAGCGGCTTCGAGGCCGAGGTGCTGGGCCGCGCCGGCCCGGAGGAGTCGCTCTTCGTGCTGCGCTTCCCGTCCGAGCCGCTGGCGCTGCTGGAGCGCCACGGCCACGTGCCGCTGCCGCCCTACATCGAGCACGCCGACACCGCCGACGACGAGCGCCGCTACCAGACGGTGTTCGCCGCCAGGCCCGGCGCCGTGGCCGCGCCCACCGCGGCGCTGCACTTCGACGAGGCCGTGCTGGCCGCGCTGGCCGAGCGCGGCGTGGAGCGCGCGGCGGTGACGCTGCACGTGGGCGCGGGCACCTTCCAGCCGGTGCGCGTGGAGCGCATCGCCGAGCACCGCATGCACAGCGAGTGGTTCGAGGTGCCGCAGGCCACCGTCGACGCCATCGCGGCCACGCGCGCGCGCGGCGGCCGCGTGGTGGCCGTGGGCACGACGACGATCCGCTCGCTGGAGAGCGCCGCCCGCGGTGGCGCGCTGCAGGCCTGCACCGGCGACACCGACATCTTCATCACGCCGGGCTTCGAGTTCCGCGTGGTCGATCGGCTGATCACCAACTTCCACCTGCCCCGGAGCACGCTGATGATGCTGATCAGCGCCTTCGCGGGGCACGCCCACGTGATGGCGCTGTACCGCCACGCCATCGAGAGCCGCTACCGCTTCTTCAGCTACGGCGACAGCATGCTGCTGGAGCGCTGCTGACCGCGGCCCGCGACAATGCGGGCATGCTCCAGTTCCACATCCACCGCACCGAGGGCCTGGCCCGGCGCGGCACGCTGACGCTCAACCACGGCGTCGTCGAGACGCCGGTGTTCATGCCCGTGGGCACCTACGGCACCGTCAAGGGCGTGATGCCGAAGAGCCTGCACGAGATGGGCGCCAGCATCATCCTGGGCAACACCTTCCACCTGTGGATGCGGCCGGGGCTGGAGGTGATCCAGTCCTTCGGCGGCCTGCACCGCTTCGAGGGCTGGAGCAAGCCCATGCTCACCGACAGCGGCGGCTTCCAGGTCTGGAGCCTGGCCGGCGCCGACGGCAAGAGCCGCAAGATCAGCGAGGAGGGCGTGAAGTTCGCGTCGCCCGTCAACGGCGACCGCCTCTTCCTGACGCCCGAGCTCAGCATGCAGATCCAGACGGTGCTGAACGCCGACATCGCCATGCAGTTCGACGAGTGCACGCCCTACGAGACCGCGGGCCGCATCACCACCGAGGCCGAGGCGCGGCGATCGATGGAGCTGAGCCTGCGCTGGGCCAAGCGCTCGCAGGACGAGTTCGCGCGCCTGGCCAACCCCAACGCCCTCTTCGGCATCGTGCAGGGCGGCATGTTCGAGAACCTGCGCGCCGAGAGCGCCGCGCGCATGGCCGAGCTCGACCTGCCCGGCTATGCCGTGGGCGGCGTGAGCGTGGGCGAGCCCAAGGCCGAGATGCTGAAGATCATGGCGCACACGCCGCGCCTGCTGCCGGCGCACAAGCCGCGCTACCTGATGGGCGTGGGCACGCCGGAAGACCTGGTGGAGGGCGTGGCGCAGGGCATCGACATGTTCGACTGCGTGATGCCCACGCGCAACGCCCGCAACGGCCACCTGTTCACGCGCTTCGGCGACCTGAAGATCCGCAACGCCCGCCACAAGACCGACCCGCGACCCATCGACGAGAGCTGCACCTGCCACGCCTGCCGGGGCTGGACGGATGCCGACGGCACCGTGCACGGCGGCTTCAGCCGCGCCTACCTGCACCACCTCGACCGCTGCGGCGAGATGCTCGGCCCGATGCTGGCCACGATCCACAACCTGCACTACTACGTGAACCTGATGCGCGAGCTGCGCGAGGCGCTGGACCAGGGCCGGTTCGAGGCCTGGCGGGCGCAGTTCCACGCCGACCGCGCGCGCGGCGTGTAGAAGAAGTTGCCGCGCCGGGCGGCGGGCCCGGCGCGGCTTCGGCCTCGGCTTCGGTCAGGGCAGGTCGATCGTGGTGTCCGCCCCCGTGGTGCAGGTGTCCACCGGCTCGACGGCGTGCTCGGTCATGCCGAAGGCCGGGCCCTGCAGCGCGTTGTAGAGCTTGTCGCCGCGCAGCAGGCCCTGCATGGTGCCCACTTCGCACTGCGCCGCCTCGACCCGGCGCACGCAGAAGCGATGGGGCTGCATCACGAAGTAGTAGGACCCGCCCGCCGCCGGCTGGCTGACGGTCACGCGGCAGGCCGGGCCGTCGGTGGGCACCGGCGGCAGCGGCGTCACGGGCTCCGGGCCCAGGGGGTCCATCTCCGGCAACACGCCCCAGGCCAGCGGCAGCGAAGCCAGCTTCAGCGACATGGCCGAGGCCATCTCGGCCGGGCGCACGCCGGTGGCGTTGCGCGGGCCGGCCAGGAAGTTCTGCATCGCGGCCTTGAACTTCAGGTCCTGGCCCGCCACGCGGTCGGGCCGGAAGGCGACGGCCAGTTCGGCCAGGGCATGGTCCACCGTGACCGCGGTGCCGGGGGCCGGCGTCATGTCGGCGCGCAGGCTCGACACGCCGGCCAGCGCCAGGCCGTAGTTGCGGGCGCCGCGCGCCGCGCTTGCCGACTCCGGCCGCGTGGGATCGGCCGGCAGCGTCTGCCGGATGTCGGCGGTGTCGAAGGCGTGGGCCACCATCGCCATGGCCTGCTCGATCGGCTCGTCGGCCAGCTTGGCCGACACCGTCTCGGCGCGCCGCATCGCCAGCTCGGTGAGCGGCGTCACCATCACCGTGGCGGCCTGGCCCGGGTGCAGCCGGACCGCCGAGCGCAGCGTGGCGTCCAGCGGGCGCTGCGTGCCGGTGGCCTCGTCCCTGTACTGGCCCGTGTACCGCTTGCCGGCGACCACCAGCGACTCGCCGCCCGGCTTGACTGACAGCACGAAGATCTTGTAATGGCCGTCGGCGTCGGTGGCGCCGCAGCCGCGCTTGTCGCCCTGCACGCCGTCCACCAGCGCGTAGGCGCACACCTCGGCCGCACCCACCGGGCCCTTGACCAGCGCGCCGCTGATCACGCCGTCGTTCTGCGCGGCCGGGTCGACATAGCCGGAGTCGCCGCCACCGCCACAGGCGGCCAGCAGGGCCGTCGTGGCCAGGGCCAGGGAGCCGACGATGCGGCGGGCGGGATGCGACGGGGTGCGGTGCATGGCAGGTCTCCAGTAAGCTGTGAAGTCGATGGACAGGACTCTAGAAACCGGGCGGCCGCGCGTCTGTGGAGGCCGCGTACGCGCTGTGTGTGCGTTGTGTGACAGCGGCCGGGCCCCGCGGGCCGGGTGGCTGCCGTGAGCGCGGAGGGCGATGCAGCGGGCGGCCTGCGCCTGCTGCTGGTGGAAGACGACGAGCGGCTGGCCTCGCTGATGGCGGAGGCCCTGGCCAGGGCCGGCTACGCCGTCACGGTGTGCGGCCGCGGCGACGAGGGCGAGGCCCTGATCCGCGCGCAGCGCCCCGACGTCGTGCTGCTGGACGGCCACCTGCCCGGCAAGGACGGCTTCGACGTGCTGCGCGACGTGCGCCGGGACTTCGACGGCCGCATCGTCATGCTGACGGCGCGCAACGACGACATCGACCAGGTGCTGGGCCTGGAGGGCGGCGCGGACGACTACATCGCCAAGCCCGTGGCGCCGCGCGTGCTGCTGGCCCGCCTGAAGGCGCTGCGGCGTCGCGACGGGCCGGCGGCACCCGCGCCGCC